>NZ_JBWLUY010000003.1:0-492239 GCF_057784295.1 Mesorhizobium sp. CNPSo 4688 | reverse complement strand
CTTCTTGCCCAAACCATGTGGCGGCAACAGCGGTTCCACGATTTGCCATTCTGCTTCGCTCAGATCGTAGCGTGCCATCATCGCCTCCTAATCAAAGGCGTTGAATCACTGCTTCAATGGCCATGCAAGGGTTGAGTACGCGCCCTAGGGTCTCCGCGACGGAGCTTCGCTCCTGCTCCGCCCTAGGATGACGAAGCGATGAATCAGGCCGTCCGTTACTCGATCTTACTGGACCGCGCCCACCAGCACCTGCTGGCCACCGCGGATCGAAACCCAGCGGCCGGTGTTGTCGATCGCCTGCCGCTTGAGGAAGCGGTAGCCGGTGGCGTCCCAGATCTTCACCTTGTCGGTGAGATTGTCGAGGACGTAGTCGCCCTTGTCGGTGCGCACCGTCAGCACCGCATGGCCTTCGCCGTCCGGCTTGCGCACGACGGTGATCAGGAGATCGGCCAGCGACACGCCCGAGCGGGAGAGCTGGCGGCGCTTTTCCAGCACATAGTCCTCGCAATCGCCGACGCCCTTGTCGGGATAGGCCCAGACTTCGTCCTTGCCGTAAATGTCGTAGTCGCTCATCGGCTTGACGGCGGCGTTGATCCTTGACGTCACGTTGATCAGCTTGCGCATGAAGGCGTCGGTCATCGCAGCCGGGTTGAGATTGCTTGGCCGGATCGAGCATTCGCCCGGATTGGACTTGCAGAAATCATAATGGCCGATCGGCTGCGAGGTCATGCCGCCGGTCGCCATGGCGCCGCCCGCCGATGCCGGCGCCGCCCAGCATCCCAAAACCGCCAGCCCTGTTGCCGCACACAAGCGCAGCGTCCGTGCCATCGCTGAGGAAGTCATTGTCCCCGTTCGCCCTTGTTGTTAACGAAAGGTTAAAGGGGATTTACACTCCGTGTCAATTATGGGGGGAGCTAGATTCTCCGGCATGGTTACCCGCGCCCGCCCGACAGCGTCTATTGTGCAACAGAACGCCTCTGGCGTGCGAAGTCGCCCCGCTTTTGCAGGCAATGCACGCCGCCACAGCTGTATCGAGCCTCAACCCTTGGCGGAACGAACCAGCCTCGGCTTGACCGCCACACGGTTCTGGCGGCCGTAGCTGGTGATGAAATCGACAATGCGCGGCACGATTTCCGAGCGGAAACGCGAGCCGTTGAAGACGCCGTAATGGCCGACGGCCGGCTGCATGTAGTGGGCATGCCGGTCGGCCGGAATGTTGGGGCAGAGGTCGTGCGCGGCCTGGGTCTGGCCGAGCCCGGAAATGTCGTCGTTCTCGCCCTCGACCGTGAACAGCGCGACGTTGCGGATCGCCTTGGTGTCGACGATTTCGCCGCGATGCATCATCTCGCCCTTGGGCAGGGCATGGCGCACGAACACCGTGTCGACGGTCTGCAGATAAAACTCCGCCGTCAGGTCCATCACCGCCAGATATTCGTCGTAGAAGTCGCGGTGCTTCTCGGCATTGTCGCCGTCATGCTTGACCAGGTGCATGAAGAAGTCCTTGTGGGCGATGATGTGGCGGTCGAGGTTCATGCTCATGAAGCCCGACAGCTGCAGGAAGCCGGGATAGACCTCGCGGCCGAAGCCCGGCACCGGCCACGGCGCGTTCATGATGACGTTGTCGCGGAACCAGTCGATGCCCTTTTCCTTGGCCAGAAGGTTGACCGCGGTCGGGTTGCGGCGGGTATCGATCGGCCCGCCCATCAGCGTCATGGTCGAGGGGACGAAGGGATCGCCGCGTTTTTCCATCAGCGCCACCGCCGCCAGCACCGGCACCGAAGGCTGGCAAACCGCCATGACATGGGTGTCGGGTCCCAGCGCATGCAACATGTCGATGATGTAGTCGATATAGTCGTCGAGGTCGAAATGGCCGTCGGTCAGCGGCACCATGCGGGCATCGACCCAGTCGGTGATGTGCACGTCGGCATAGGGCAGCATCGCCTCGACCGTGCCGCGCAGCAGCGTCGCATAATGGCCCGACATCGGCGCGACGATCAGAAGCTTGGGGTCGGCCTTGCGCCCGGCAGGCACCGATCGTTCGAAGCGGGTGAGGTTGCAGAACGGCCGCGACCACACAGTCTTTTCGCTGACCTCGACGCTTTTCCAGTCGACCACGGTCTTGGTCAGGTCGAAATGCGGCTTGCCGTAGCGGCGCGTCGTGCGCTCGAAGAGTTCGGCGGTGGCAGCCACCGAGCGGCCCCACGGCGTGTGCGAAACCGGGTTGAGCGGGTTGGTGTAGAACAGCCGCACCGCATCGGCATAAAGCCGCGCGGGCTGCAGGGCGGCATGGTTCATTTCGTAGAGCTGGTAGAACATCAGGTACTCCGCAGCTGCCGTGATCGAAGGGACGACGGACAGCGCCGAGCCTTGAATGTCTCGCGCGGAGGTTAACAAGATATTGCTGCGATGCAATACGTCACGTGGCGTGACATATGCCGTTCTTTGGTCCAAGGCGTTGAGAATCCGCTTCGAACGGGGCCAGCCGGCTCAATGTGCAGCTGCGAAAGCCGCAGCTGTTGGATATACGGGGCAGGATGCGTCCGGCCCGGATGGGCCGGACCTGGACAGATTTAGACGCGCGCCATGCACACGGAAGTATGGCCGGAGCCGATGAAGCCGAGCTGGCCAGCGGCGCCCTTCGACAGGTCGAGCATGCGTCCCTTGATGAACGGGCCACGATCGTTGATGCGCACGATGACACTGCGGCCGTTGTTCTGGTTGGTCACCTTCAGCCTGGTGCCGAAGGGCAGGCTGCGATGCGCGGCGGTCATTGCCGACGGATTCATGCGCTCGCCATTGGCGGTCCGGGAGTGCAGCGCGTACCAGGAAGCACGGCCGCATTGGCCGGCGGCGGAGGAGGCGGATGCGCCGACCATCAGGCCAGCCGCTATCGTTACCGCGACAAGCGCGGTCTGGTTCTTCTTGTTCACTTGGGAGGCTCCTTTTACAGACCCCAGCCGGTAAGTGCTGAATAAGGCAGGAAATGCGGCAAGTGTCTGGCGGTTCCGTGGCGCTGGCACACGTTTGGAGTCACTGGGAAACAGTTTGTTAGGGATATTTCGCAGCCGGCTGCCGTATCGCTGGCGATATTTCGAGCGTCTTCACAGATGCCTTGAGCAAGACAAGACGTTATATTGCAAGTAAAAGAACACGCGATTGGACACCGTCCTTTCGCTCTTTCATCACGGCCATGGCGCAGTTGACAATCGACTTGGGAAAGGAATCTCGGCGATGAGACTGTTCAGGTATCTGCTGGCCCTGATTGTATTGGCCATCGGCGCGCTGTGGTCGCTGCAAGGCCTCGGCGTGGTCGGCGGCAGCTTCATGACCGGCCAGTCGCAATGGCTTTATATCGGCATCGTCACCATGCTGGTCGGCCTGCTTGGCCTCGGATGGGCGAGCCGCTCGCGGGGGTGAGTAGGGCCGCCACCGACGGTCTCTGACGCACGATCATTCGCGATTGGCGGGAGCCTCCCAACCTTCGTCATCCTAGGGCGGAGCAGCCGCGAAGCGGCGTCGCGAAGACCCTAGGATCCATGCCGTTGCATCGACCGAAGAATGCAGCGGGGCAGATTTCTGGACCGTGGCGGTGCTCAGGAGTCCCGGCATGGATCCCGGGGTCTGCGCCGCGTCGCTTCGCTCCTTGCTTCGCCCAGGATGACGAAGAAATGAGCCTTACTGCCAATCACCAAGCCATGTGGTTTCGACCGGCATCCACCAAAACCTTGCGCCGAATGAACTACCCGAACAGCTGGTCCAGAATCCTGCCTTCCAGGCGGGCGAGCTCGACGGAACCGCGCCGACGCGGCCGCGCCACCGGCACGTCGAGGTCGAGCGCGATCCGGCCTTGGTCGATCACCACCACCCGGTCGGCAAGCGCAACCGCCTCGGCGACGTCATGCGTGACCAGCACGGCGGTGAATTTCTGCTCGACCCAGATGCGCTCCAGAAGCTGCTGCATTTCGATCCGGGTCAGCGCGTCGAGTGCGCCGAGCGGCTCGTCCAGCGCCAGGATCTGCGGCTGGCCGATCAGCGCGCGCGCCAGCGCCACGCGCTGCTTCTGGCCGCCGGACAGCACCGACGGCCATTCGTCGGCGCGATCGGCAAGCCCGACCTGGCCCAGAATCTCGAGCGCGTGCCGCCTGGCGTCCGCACCGGCGGCGATGCCGGTCAGCCCGACCTCGACGTTCTTCACCACGCTGGCCCAGGGCAGCAGCCGCGGCTCCTGGAACATGAAGCGCGTGCGGCTGTGTCCCTGCTCGTCCGCGCCGAATGTCAGGGATCCGCCCGTCGGCCGGTCGAGCCCGGCCAGCAGCCGCAAAAGCGTGCTCTTGCCGCAGCCGCTCTTGCCGATGACGGCCACGAACTGTCGACCGGCACGTCGAGATCGATGCCGTCGAGCACGATCTTGTCGCCGAAGCGCTTCTCAACGCCGTTGAAGGCGAAGGCCCGCGGGCTTTCGATCGCTTGCGCCGGGCGTGACGGCTCCGGCGCGGCGACGAAGGAGCGGACGGCGGTGAGGCTGGCGGCGGGCATCGATACCTCAGGCGTTCTGGAAGGCGGGATGCCAGCCGAGCGACAGCCGCTCGAGCAGGCGGGCAAGGCTGTCGGCAAGCTTGCCGAGCAGCGCATAGATCAGGATCGACAGCACGACGACGTCGATGAGCAGGAATTCGCGCGCCTGCATGGCCATGTAGCCGAGACCGGAACTGGCCGAAATGGTTTCGGCGACAATCAGCGTCAGCCACATGATGCCAAGCGCATAGCGCAGGCCGACGAAGATCGCCGGCAGCGCGCCGGGCAGGATCACCTGAAAAAACAGCGCGCGGCGGTCCATGCCGTAGACCCGGCCCATCTCGACCAGCTGCGGGTCGACGCTCTGGATGCCGAGCAGCGTGTTGACGTAGATCGGGAAGAACACGCCGAGCGCCACCAGGAAGAGTTTTGCCTCTTCGTCGATGCCGAACCACAGGATGACCAGCGGGATCAGCGCCAGATGCGGAATGTTGCGGATCATCTGCAGCGTCGTGTCGGTCAGGCCGCGGCTCAGCGCCGACAGCCCATTGGCAAGGCCGAGCGCAAAGCCGATCGAGCCGCCAATGGCAAAGCCGGCCAGCGCGCGCGCCGTGCTGACGCCGATGTTTTGGATCAGCTCGCCCGACAGCGTCAGCCGCCAGAAGGCCTCGGCTACCGCGCTCGGCGCCGGCAACACATTGGCCGGCATGACGCCGCCACGGCTGGCTGCTTCCCAACCAACGATCACCAGCGCCGGCAACAGCCAGCCGATGCCGTTCTGTTTGACGCGCTGCGCAAAACTCATGACGAAGCCTGCAGGCGGTTGGCGCCGTGGAAGCCGACGGCGAATTCATTGGCGATGTTTTCATGCGCCTGCGCCCGTTTGGTCCCCAGCCCAAGCCGCGGGAACAAAAGCTCGGCGACGCGGTAGGCTTCCTCGAGATGCGGGTAGCCGGAGCCGATGATGGTGTCGATGCCGATCGCCTGGTATTCGCGGATGCGCTCGACGATCTGCTCCGGCGAGCCGACTAGGGCGGTGCCGGCGCCGCCGCGCACCAGGCCGACGCCGGCCCACAGATTGGGCGAAACCACCAGCTTGTCGCGGCGGCCGCCATGCAGTTCGGCCATGCGCCGCTGTCCCACGGAATCCATTTCCTTGGTGAAGCGCGCCTGGGCGTTTTCGATCTGCGCATCGGTGACGTGACTGATCAGCCGGTCGGCGGCGCGCCAGGCTTCGTCCTCGGTCTCGCGCACGATGAAGTGCAGCCGAATCCCGAAACGCAGTTTGCGACCGCGCCGTTCGGCCTTGTTGCGCGCAGCAGCCAGCTTCTCTGCCACCTGCGCCGGCGGTTCGCCCCAGGTCAGATACATGTCGACGAGATCGGCGGCGAGCTCCTGGCCTGCATCCGACGAGCCGCCGAAATAGAGCGGCGGCCGCTCCTGGCTCGGCAAAAGGTCGAGCCGGCCATTGTCGACACGGTAGTATTTGCCGTTGAAATTGATGCTCTGGCCCGACACCAACGCCCGCCAGATGGTCAGGAATTCCTGCGCCTGGGCATAGCGCTCGTCATGCGGCAGGAAGACGCCGTCGCCGGCAAGTTCGGTCGGATTGCCGCCGACCACGACATTGAGCAGCAGGCGGCCATTGCTCAGCCGGTCGAGCGCCGCGGTCTGGCGCGCCGCGAAGGTCGGCAGCGTCACGCCCGGTCGCAGCGCGACCAGGAATTTGAGCTTTTCGGTCAGCGCTGCAAGCCCGCTGGCGGTGATCCAGGAATCCTCGCAATTCTGCCCGGTCGGCAGCAGCACGCCGGGAAAGCCGAGCCGGTCGACGGCCTGTGCGATCTCCTTGAAGTAGGCGAATTCCGGCGGGCGCTGCTGCTGCTCGGAGCCGAGGTAGGAGCCGTCGCCATGCGTCGGAATGAACCAGAAGAAATCGAGCGGCCTGGCTTGCGGAGTGGCTGGAGCGGTCATGGCGACATCCTCAAAACGGAAACGGCAAAAGGCGCCGGACGTTTCCGCCCGGCGCCGCACGCGAAAAATCAATTGCCCGGTGCGGTCCAAACGGCGTCGGAGATGCGCACCGCATTCGGGATCAGCTTGAGCTTGTAGAAGCGGTCGGCGGTCGCCTGCTGGCCGGCGATGATATCGTCGGTGATCGGGAAGATGCCGAATTTGCTGCGCTTGGCGGCGATGGTCTGTGCGTCGAGCGGCACGCCGGTCACCTCATGCAGGGCCGCGGCCACCTTGTCGCGGTTCGCGTCCGCCCATTTGGCAGCCTCGCCGAGTGCCGCGATCGTCGTGGCGACGACCTCGGGATGCGCCTTGGCGAAATCCTTGTTGCCGAGAATATAGCTGTTGACCTTGAGCACGTCGCTGGAGCGGGCCAGCACACGCGGCTGGTAACGTGTTTCGGCGATGGCGAAGAACGGGTCCCACACCGCCCAGGCGTCGATCTGGTCGCTGGCAAAAGCGGCGGCGGCGTCCGCAGGGCTGAGATAGACCGGCGTGATCTGGTCGAAGCCGACGCCTGCCTTGTCCAGCGCGGCGACGAGAAGATTATGGGCGCTGGTGCCCTTGCCGACGCCGACGCGTTTGCCCTTGAGCTCGGCGAGCGACTGGATCGGCGATGCCGGCTTGACGAAGATCGCCTCGCCATCGCCATTGGAGGGCATTGCCGCGACGTAGACGATGTTGGCCCCGGCAGATTGTCCGAAGATCGGCGGCGCGTCGCCGGTGTAGCCGATATCGATGGCGCCGACATTGAGCGCCTCGACCAGCGGCGGACCTGCGGTGAATTCGACCCATTTCACCGTGACACCTTTGTCGCTCAGCGCCTTTTCGACAACCTGCTGTTGCCGGGCAATGACCGGCAGGCCGGTCTTCTGATAGCCGATGTTGAGCTGCTTCAGCTCCTGCGCCGAGGCGCCGAACGATAAGGCGGCACTGGCCGCCAAAAGGCCGAGGCCGAAAACGCGTCTGGTCAGGCTGAACATGATCCCTCGCTACGGACAGGCGCCGGAAAAACCGTGCGGCCGGTTGATTGAGGGATTAGGCTAGGTAGGTCTATAAATTTAGTAGAGAAACGATTTTGCGAGTTGGCGGTATGGGGCGGAAATATTTTCTGCGGTCGAGCGGAGACAGCCGGTGCCGGCCTCTTTCTCCCCGTTCACGGGGAGAAATGCCCGGCAGGGCAATGAGCGGCAGCGCTGAAGTTGGCGATCCGCGCCTGCGGCGAAACTATTACCCAGGCTGGCGCCGCCCCTCACCTGCCTGCCGGCATCCTCTCCCCGTATAGAGACGGGGAGAGGGGCGCTAATCGCCACCCCTCACTGCGACCAATACTCCCACGCCCAGTAAAACCCTTCGTCGCGCGGCGGCAGGCGGTCGCGTTCGGCGTCGAGTTGCACCGGCGCCGGCGATTTCGGCTGCGGCTGTGGCAATTGGTTATCTCGCCAGGCGAGCAGCCAGTTGCCGAGATGGGCGAACAGCACGGCGGTGGATTGGGTCATGTCATCACTCCTTCTGTTCCGGGATCGGTGGTCCCCGCGCTGCGAAGGGAAGCAGCCGGCCAAACCGGCGAGCCCTGTTGTCATTCGCGTCCCGCCCACGGAACCAGCTGACGCTCGATCCGGCGGATGATGAATTCCAGCACGAAGGCTATTGTCGCGATCACCAGAATACCCATCACCACGACATCGGTGACGAGGAACTGGGCGGCAGACTGGATCATGAAGCCGAGGCCGCGCGTTGCTGCCACCAGCTCGGCCGCGACCAGCGTCGACCAGCCGGCGCCGAGCGCGATTCGCAAGCCGGTCAGGATCGAAGGCAGCGCGCTGGGCAGGATGACATGGCGCACGACCTGGCGCTGCGTCGCGCCGAGGGAACGCGCCGCATCGATGCGTTCCTTCGAGACGCCGCGTACGCCCGATGCCGTCGACAGCGCCACCGGCGCCAGCATGGCGATGGCGATGACCAGGATCTTTGACGGCTCGCCGATGCCGAACCAGATGATGACCAGCGGCAGATAGGCGAGCGGCGGGATCGGCCGCAGGAATTCGAGCAGCGGATCGAAAATGCCGCGACCGATCGTCGAGATGCCGATGGCCAGACCAACAGGCACGCCGATGACGATGGCCGCGACCAGTGCCGCGAAGACGCGGCCGAGGCTGGCAACGATATGCTGGAGCAGCGTGGCGTCGACGAAGCCGTCGCGGGCGACGACAATGAATTTGGTCCACACGGCGGCGGGCGAGGGCAAAAACACCGGCGACACCAGCTGCAGGCGGGCCGACAGGGCCCATGCCGCCAGCACGACCAGAATGGTAACGGCGCTGACCGCGCGGGAAGAGATCCAGCTGCGTTTAGGCCGCGGCCGCGACCACGGCACCGAGATGGCATCGGTTTCGCCGGCCTTGACGGTCGGCCGCTCATTGTACGAGGTGACGCTCATGCCGCCTCTCCTTCGAAGATCGCATCGGTCAGTTCGCCGCGCGCCGCGGCAAAGGCAGGGTCGGCCTTGATGGAGCGGATGGGCTCGCCCGCGGCATAGCGCCGGCTGAAGCCGGTCTCGAATGTCCGCACCACATGGCCAGGTCCCGGCGCCAGCACGACAATGCTTGTGGCCAGCACCAGCGCCTCCTCGATGCCGTGCGTCACCATCAGCACGCCGACCTGGGCGGCTGTCCACAAATCGAGGAGCGTCGTCTGCATGCGCTCGCGCGTCAGCGCGTCGAGCGCACCGAGCGGTTCGTCGAGCAGCAGGAATTCCGGTTCGGCGGCGAGTGCACGGGCGAGGCCGACGCGCTGGCGCATGCCGCCGGACAATTCCCAGATGCGCTTGTCGCCGACGCCGTCGAGTTTCACCAGTCTGAGCAGCTCATCGGCGCGCCGTGCCCGTTCAGCCAGCGGCACGCCGCGCAGTCGGAGCGCAAAGGCGACGTTTTCGCGTGCCGTCAGCCAGGGAAACAAGGCATCGTTCTGGAACACCACGGCGCGGTCCGGGCCTGGGCCGGTGATCGGTGAGCCGCCGATGATGGCTACACCACGCGCGGGCTCGACCAGGCCGGCGGCGACATTGAGCAGCGAGGTCTTGCCGCAACCGGAGCGGCCGACCAGCACGATGAAATCGCCCTTGGCGACATCAATCGACACCCGCTCGACGGCCGGCTGGCCGTCATAGTGAACCGAGACCTTGTCTAGGACGAGATGGGACATGGAACAGGCTCCGAAAGAGATCAGCCTGCCCCGAAACCGCTCCTCGTTTAGCGGCTCCGGGACAGGCAACACGCGGCGTCAGGGAAGAAGAAACCGCGCGTGTTCAGAGCAATTCCAGGAAAAGTGTGAAGCGGTTTTCCGTCCGGAATTGCGTGAAAACGAAAATCAGTTCGAAGCCAAGGCTTCGGTGACGTATTTCGACGACACGTATTTCGAATAGTCCGGCAGCACGGCATCAATCTTGCCCTGCTCCTTGAGGAAGGCCGACGCCGCCTCGATCGCCTTGACCGTGCCGCCGCCGAGGAATTTGTCGGAAGCCTGCTCTTCCAGCGTCGGGAAGACGTAGCCCTTGAGCAGTTGCGGCACTTCTTCCAGCTTGGCCCCGGTGATCTTGGCGATCTTCGCCGCTTCCGGCGACGACACCGACCAGGCGTCCGGCTTGGCCAGGAACGCGGCATAGGATTCGCCGGTCACCTTGACGAAGTCGCGCACGGCTTCCGGGTTCTTGTCGGCGAAGTCGGTGCGCACGATCCAGGCGTCGAAGGTCGGCGCGCCCCAGGCGGCAACCTGCGAGGAATCCAGCACCACCTTGCCGGAGGTCTTGATCTGGCCGAGCGCCGGATCCCAGACATAGGCCGCGTCGATGTCGCCGCGGGCGAAGGCGGCGGCGATTTCCGGCGGCCTGAGGTTGAGGATCTCGACCGATTTCGGATCGACATTCTCGTGCTTCAGCGCCGCAAGCAGGCTGTAATGCGTGGTCGACACGAACGGCACCGCCACCTTCTTGCCTGCGAGGTCGGCGATCTTCTCGATGCCGGACCCGTTGCGGGCAACCAGCGCCTCGGATTCGCCGATCAGGCCGACGACGAAGATGGTTTGGATCGGCAGTTCCCGGCTGGCGGCTGCCGCCAGCGGGCTTGAGCCGACATAGCCGATATCGACCGAACCGGAGGCAACGGCGGCGATGACATCGGCGCCGGAATCGAATTTGCGCCAGTCGATCGTGGCCTTGGTCGCCTTTTCATAGGCGCCGTCGGCCTGCGCTACTTTCGAAGGTTCGACCACCGTCTGGTAGCCGATGGTGATCTTGAGATCCTGCGCCTGGGCCGGGCCGAGGAAGGCCGCACCCGCCAAGGCTGCCGACGACAGAAGGATAATGCGTCGCGAAATGCTGGACATGAAAGGCTCCATGAAATGAGAAAAACCGGATGCCTGTTCATAGTCAGCTAATTCTATCGTTCTTGTAGAGTTAAATCCTTCCAAGCAAGACGGGCTTGTTAGAAAAAAGCCACCGGCCGATACCCGTCAATGAACCGTGATACTCTACACGCGGCCGTGTAGAGCCGGCGCAAACCATCAATCCGCCGGCCCGGCTGGCCGGAAAGAGGCAGCTTTTCATGCTGGTACGCCTGACCCTGATCTGCAGCGGCGCAACGCCCGCCATGCGCAAGGGGTCGTTCCCCCTCGACGAGGCGCTGGAACCGCAATCCCTGGCGCTGGCGGCAACGAAGACCCTGCGCCGTGCCGACCGGGTCTGGACCAGCCCGGCGCTACGCGCCCGCCAGACCGCCGAGGCCATGGGGCTGCAGGCCTCGGTCGAGCCGCTGCTGTCCGAGCAGGATTTTGGCCGCTGGGCCGGCAAGGGTTTCGCGGAGGTGCAGGCGCTTGATCCCAACGGCGTCGCCGCCTGGCTCGGCGATGCCGAGGCCGCTCCGCATGGCGGCGAGTCGCTGGCCGATGTGGCGCGTCGCACCGCGAGCTTCTTAGACGACATGATTCGGACGAGCGGCCACACCATCGCCGTGACGCATGCCAGTGTCATCCGCGCGGCAATCGTCCATGTGCTGGGCGCGCCGCTTGCGGCCTGCCGCAGGATCGATGTCGAGCCGCTCAGCCTCACTGATTTGCGCAGCGACGGTCACCGCTGGATGCTGCGCTCGAGCGGCATACCGGTGGCCAAACCCGCCAAGTCTGACCAGTTGCAAGGCGACGGCGCCCAGTCCTGAGCGGAGGATTGGGCATTCGTCCTCGCCCATACCGATCTTGGTCCCCGACAGCGAACGAGATTGCGCGCAGCGCCTTAGCCGAGCAAATCCATGCTGCAAACAGCCGCTGATTTGAAAACACGTTCCGCCGGTTCGAGGGTAAGTATAGTAATCTTATCGACATTGAGGAATGGAGGAGACGATGCGCGGCCACTCTGCCACCATGATCGCTCGCGGCATCCGCCTGCCTTTGCGGCCCAGCCTGTGACCTTAACGGCACAAAGCCCTGCTAAAGTGGCCTCCGCGGCGTGAAAACACAGCAAAATCAAGGTTTCTCTGCTTGTATATCATGTCACTGGAATTTATCTGTCGAAGCAGCTTGCACGCGGCGGGGAGGCACGTCAGGCGTTTCGCAACCGATGGTTTCGAGCCATCGCCTGACAGGGAAGCGTTCGGTTTATGCTCACCAAAAAAGGCAAGTACGGCCTCAAGGCGCTGGTCCATCTGGCGCAACTGCCGGCCGGTCAGCTCGCCTTCGTCGGCGACATCGCCAGCGGCAACAACATCCCGAAGAAATTCCTCGACGCCATTCTCGGCGAATTGCGCAATGCCGGCTTCGTCCAGAGCCGCAAGGGCAAGGAAGGCGGCTATCGCCTGGCGCGCCCGGCTGACGAGATCAAGGTCGGCCATGTCGTGCGCGTGCTCGACGGACCGCTGGCACCCATCCCGTGCGCCAGCCGCACCCAGTATCAGCGCTGTGAAGACTGCAATGAGGCGACATGCCAAGTCCGACATCTGATGCTCGAGGTCCGGCAGGCCATCGCCGAGGTGCTCGACCAGCGCACGCTGGCCGAGATGCGCGACATCGTCCTCGACGACCTTACGGTCGCGAGCGACATCAACGGCCTGCCGTTGACGCAGAAGGTCCTCGCCTAATCCTGAGCGTGCGCACATGAGTGTCGGGCGCACCAATTCGATCATTGTTGTCGGCGGCGGCGCCAGCGGCGTCGTGCTTGCCGCGCATCTCCTCAAATCGCCCCACCCCGATCTGCGCGTGACGCTGATCGAAAAGCGTCCGCATTTCGGCCAGGGCATCGCCTATTCGACCCTCTTGTCGGCACATGTGCTCAATGTCAGCGCGGCAGGCATGAGCGCCTATGCCGACGATCCCGGCAATTTCTGGCGCTGGCTGCAGGCGCGCGGCCTGGTGAGCCAGGAGCAGACGCCGCAGACACCCTTCTACGCGCCGCGCAGCGTCTATGCCCGCTATCTCAAGGAACTTTTGGACGAACTCGAAGAGCGGGAAAAGGAAACCGGCCGCCTGCGCCTGATCCGCGAGGAGAGCCTGTCGATCTCTCCGACCTCTTCCGGCGTCGAGGTGGCGCTGGCCAACGGCACCAGCGTGGTGGCGCATCTCGCGGTGCTTGCCACCGGCCATGACGAACAGCCCGGCGCCGGCCAGGGCCACGCCATCCGCATGGGAACCGAGGCCGATACCGCGCTCGATCCCGACGCCAAAGTGCTGGTGCTGGGCACCGGTTTGAGCATGGTTGACGCCTTCCTGTCGCTCGAACAGCGTGGCCACAAGGGCGAGATCGTCGCCGTGTCGCGGCGCGGCCTGCTGCCGTCGCCGCACCGCAAGGGCAACCCGATCAAGCTCGACGTCGCCGACATTCCGCTCGGCACCCAATTGTCCTATTTCGTCAGCTGGTTCCGCGACCTGATCCGAGAAAACCAGAAAGCCGGCATCGACTGGCGCGACGTCGTCGATGGGCTCAGGCCCTTCAACCAGAAGATCTGGCAGAACTGGCCGTCCTCGGCCAAGCGCCGTTTCGTCGAGCATACCAAGGCCTGGTGGGATATCCACCGCCATCGCCTGGCGCCGGAGGTGCATGCCCGCGTCACCGAGGCGGTGCGCACCGGCCGCATCCGGCCCGTCGCCGGCCGTGTCGTCGGCATCGCGGCGGGCGATGGCTTCGCCGTCGACATCCAGTCGCGCCACACCCAGGCGCTGGAGACGCTCCAGGTCGCCCGCATCTATGACTGCACCGGTATCGCCAGGGACATCTCGACGACGTCGAACAACGTCGTGCGCTCGCTGGTCGACCGCGGCCTGGCGCGGCCGGACCCGCTGCGGCTCGGCCTCGATGTCTCAGCCAAATGCGAAATCATCGCCGGCGACGGCACGGCTTCAGCCAAGATACTCGCCGTCGGCCCGCTGACCCGCGGCACCTTCTTCGAGATCGACGCCATCCCGGATATTCGCGTGCAATGCGCGCGGCTGAGCAAGCAATTGCTGGGCTGAAGCAATTCCCGAAAAGACTATGAATCTGACAGATCCGTATTCGGCTCGACTCGAGAGTGCTTTCCGCGATCGCCCTATGGGCTACCCGGCGGCAGGCAAAAGAATGGCCGGTGTGGAGGATGCTTGGGTTGAAAGCGTGCCGCACCGGCCATCGCGGGATTAGGCTTGGATTTTGGGATCGTCGCCCCGCACTGGCAAAGCTACATATATATTAGCTGTATCTCAATTAAGACTGAAGTCCCTGCCGTAATGGGACGTCTGGACACCATTTCTGGGAAAGTGTGAGCGCTTTCGCCGGCCAAAGCGCGTTAGCGCTTACCAGGGAAGTGCGTCAAAAATCAAAGAGAGAGGGCGCGTTCAGCCGCCCAATGCCTCGCACACCAGGCGCGCGGTGACTGTTTCCCGGTCTCACAAGTCGACCGCGACGCCCGGCAACCGCTCGGGGAATTCCATTCCCCCTCTGGCCAGTTGATTGGCACGATCTACCTTCTTTCCGCCTGCAAACGGCTGGAAAAGAAGCTACGCTGCCGCTCTGCCCCCGAGGCGGTCGCTTGATCAGGGAGCTTTCATATGAGCGAGCACAAGATCGCTGCCTCAGGCAGCACCCCCTCGGAATCACGCCTGCGTCCGCCCTATGCCTCGGTCCTAGACCTCATCGGCCAGACGCCGGTGGTCGAATTGACCAAATTCGACACCGGAAAATGCCGGCTGTTCATCAAGCTTGAAAGCCAGAATCCCGGCGGCTCGATCAAGGACCGCATTGCGCTGTCGATGATCGCCGCTGCCGAGAAACAGGGCAAGCTGAAGCGCGGCGGAACGATTGTCGAGGCGACCGCGGGGAATACCGGCCTCGGCCTCGCCCAGGTCGGCATCCCCAAGGGCTACCGCATCATCCTCGTCGTGCCCGACAAGATGTCGCGCGAAAAGATCCAGCATCTGCGCGCGCTCGGCGCCGAAGTGCGCATGACGCGCTCCGATGTCGGCAAGGGCCATCCCGAATATTATCAGGACATGGCCGAGAAGATCGCGGCGGAAACGCCTGGCGCCTTCTACGCCAACCAGTTCGCCAACCCGGCCAACCCTCTTGCGCATGAGACCACCACCGGCCCGGAAATCTTTGCCCAGCTCGATGGCAACCTCGACGCCGTGGTCGTCGGCGTCGGCTCCGGCGGCACGCTGACCGGGCTTGGCCGCTACTTCGCGAAAGTCTCGCCGAAGACCGAAATGGTGCTGGCCGACCCGGTGGGATCGGTGCTGGCGCCGCTGATCAAGACCGGCAAGATGGAAGAGGCCGGCAGCTGGACCGTCGAAGGCATTGGCGAGGATTTCGTGCCGCCCAATGCCGACCTGTCGCTGGTCAAGAAGGCGTATTCCATCCCGGACAAGCAGAGCATGCTGGCCGTGCGCGATCTCTTGTCCAAGGAAGGCATTCTGGCCGGCTCATCCTCGGGCACGTTGTTGTCGGCGGCGCTGCGCTATTGCCGCGAGCAGACTGTTGCAAAACGCGTCGTCACCTTCGTCTGCGACAGCGGCAACAAATATCTGTCGAAGGTCTTCGACGATTTCTGGCTGGCCGAACAGGGCCTGGCCGAACAGGAGCAGCATGGCGATCTGCGCGACCTCGTCATGCGCTCGCACCGCACCGGCGACACCGTCTATGTCGGCCCGGACGAAAGCCTGCTCAACGCCTATGGCCGCATGCGCCGCTCCGATGTCTCGCAGCTGCCGGTGCTGAACAATGGCAAGCTGGTCGGCATCGTCGACGAAAGCGACATCCTGGCCAAGGTCGACGGCCCCTATGACGGCCGCTGGGACCGCTTCAACGCTCCCGTCCGCACCGCCATGACCTCCAATCTGCACACGCTGCAGGCCAGCCAGACGCTGGATGCGCTTTTGCCGGTGTTCGACCGCAACGAGGTCGCCATCATCTTCGATGGCGACGAGTTCGTCGGCCTGATAACCCGTATCGACCTGATCAACCATTTGAGGCGCGCGCGATGACTGCACACACCCCGACGGGCAAGAACCGCCTGGCCTTTTCGACCCGCACCATCCATGGCGGCCAGAGCCATGACCCGCTGACCGGCGCGGTGATGGTGCCGATCTACGCGACCTCGACCTATGGCCAGCAGTCGCCCGGCGTGCACAAGGGGTTCGAATACGCCCGCAGCCAGAACCCGACGCGCTTCGCCTTCGAGCGCGCGGTCGCCGATCTCGAAAGCGGCTCGGCCGCCTTTGCCTTCGCCTCCGGTCTGGCGGCGATCTCGACGGTGCTCGAACTGCTCGACAGCGGCGCCCATATCGTCGCCACCGACGACATCTATGGCGGCTCGTTCCGGCTGATGGAGCGGGTGCGCAAGCGCTCGGCCAATCTGCAGGTGAGCTTCGTCGACTTCACCGATCTGGCCGCCGTCGAAGCCGCCATCCGTCCGGAGACAAAACTGCTCTGGGTCGAGACGCCGACCAACCCGCTGTTGCGCATCGTCGACCTCGAAGGCGTTGCATCGCTGGCCAAGCGCAAGGGTGTTTTGACGGTCGCCGACAACACCTTCTGCAGCCCCTACATCCAGCGGCCGCTGGAACTCGGCATCGACATCGTCGTCCATTCGACGACCAAATATCTCAACGGCCATTCCGACATGGTCGGCGGCGTCGCGGTCGTCGGCGACAACAAGGATCTCGCCGCCCAGCTCAAATTCCTGCAGAACGCCATCGGCGCCATCTCCGGCCCGTTCGACAGTTTTCTGGCGCTGCGCGGCATCAAGACGCTGGCGCTCAGGATGGAGCGGCACTCGGCCAACGGCCTTAAGATCGCCAAGTGGCTGGAAGCCCGCAAGGACGTCCGCCGCGTCGTCTACCCCGGCCTGCCCAGCCATCCTCAGCACGCCATTGCCAAAAAGCAGATGCACGCCTTCGGTGGCATGATCTCGGTCGACCTCGACCGCGACCTCGCCGGCACCAAACGCTTCCTCGAACGCACGCAGCTGTTCACCCTGGCCGAAAGCCTCGGCGGCGTCGAAAGCCTGATCGAGCACCCGGCGCTGATGACGCATGGCTCGATTCCCGCGGAAAAGCGGGCCGCGATCGGCATCTCCGATTCGCTGGTGCGGTTGTCCGCCGGCATCGAGGATGGCGATGATCTGATCGCGGATCTGGATCAGGCTTTGCGGGGATAAACGAGCAGGATGCGCACCGATGTCTGACGTCGGCGGCGCTAGCCGGCGAGATTGATTTTGCCGATATGCTGGTTTCAGCGCGACGCGCCTAAAACCCAGACTCGCCCCCGTTAACACAATCGGAAGCCTTTGCTTAACCCTTCGCCGCTATGTCCCTTCCGGGGAGGCGTGACAGAGTGAGTGTGATGGACAACAGCCCCGAAAAGCGCAGCGAATGGCGCGCCATTTTTTATGTGCAGGCCCGCGTGGCCATCCTGTTCGTCCCGGTCGTCGCCAGCCTTCTGGTTATCGCCGCGCTTGCCGGCAACCAGCGCAATCCCGATGCCATCGACCGCACCGTCACCGGCTCCGTGCGATAGGCGCGTTCATAGCCCGGACAGCCATAGGACTCTCATGGGACGGATCCGGCGGTCTGTGCTAGGCTAATTGTCGCCTTCGGACGTTGCCAGATCCCCAATTGAGGTTCGTCATGAACGAAGCCGACTATGCGCTTGGCTATGCGGAGGCGGAATTGCGCCGCCTGACGACGCAAGCCCAACTGATCGATCCGATAACGCGACGGTTCCTCGAAGCTGCCGGAATAGGAAAGGGAATGCGCGTTCTCGACATCGGCAGCGGGGCGGGCGATGTCGCGTTTCTCTGTCGGGAAATGGTAGGGACGACCGGAGAGGTTGTCGGCACCGATGTTTCGGTTTCCTCTGTCGAACGGGCTGCGTTACGGACCAGGGAGGCCAATACAAGCCGGGTCTCATTCAGGCATGGCGATGCGGCCGAATTGAATTTTGAACAGCCATTCGACGCCGTGGTCGGTCGTTATGTTCTCCAGTTCATGCCTGACCCGGCACGTTCGCTCAGGCGCATCGTGCGCCATTTGCGACCCGGGGGGATCGTCGTATTCCATGAACTGGATTGGGATGGTGCCCGATCGTCTCCATCGTCGCCGACCTACGATCGAGTTTGCAACTGGCTCAGCCGGACAATCGAAGCAGCGGGCGCCCAAGCACGCCTTGGCACACGTCTCGCGTCAGTGTTCGAGGATGCTGGGTTGCCAGCACCGAACCTGAGACTGGAGGCGGTTATCGGTTCTGGGCCACGAGCACAGGAGGTCGCGCATCTCGTGACTGATCTCGTTGAGACGCAATTGCCAACCATGGAAAGGCTCGGAATTGCCGCATCCTCCGAAATCGGCCATCCGACGCTACTAGACCGCATTCTTTCCGAGGCTGGTCGGAGCGGCACACTGATGGGCCGTTCCGAGGTGGGGGCTTGGGCCACCAAACCGGATTAGAGCAATTCCAGGAAAAGTGTGTAACGGTTTTCCGTCCTTGCGTAAAAACAAATACTCTAGTCCGAGCGAGCCTCAACAGGCGCGGTGCGACGATGCACTGGGCGCCGCGTCAGAAAAACTTCGGGATCGGTCCGTTCTGCGGCGTCACGTCGCCGTCGAGATCGATGAACACCTCGTCGACAAAGCACCAGGCCCAGCCTTCCGGCGGGTCGTAGCCTTCGATGACCGGATGCTTGGTGGCATGAAAATGCTTGGTGGCGTGGCGGTTGGGCGAGTCGTCGCAGCAGCCGACATGGCCGCAGGTGCGGCAGAGCCTGAGATGCACCCACATCGAGCCGCTCTTCAGGCATTCTTCGCAGCCGAGCGCGCTCGGCGTCACTGTCTTGATGCCTGTCGTGTGTCTGCATTCATCCATCATGCTCTCCTGGCCAGTTCGGGCGCTGCTGCGCTGGTTCGCGCGAGATAGGCATGCAAGGCCGCCACCACCTGGGCGCCTTCGCCAACGGCGGCCGCCACCCGCTTGACCGAGCCGGAGCGCACGTCGCCGATGGCGAACACGCCGCTGCGGCTTGTCTCCATCAACCCCGCCGCGACGTCCGCGCCGGTGCGCACGAAACCCTTGGCGTCCAGCGCCACATTGCAGTCGGCCAGCCAGTCGGTGTTCGGGTCGGCGCCGATGAACAGGAAGAGATGCTGGATCGGGCGGGTCTCGACATCGCCGGTCGCCTGGTTGCGCCAGCTGAGCGCGGTGAGATTGCCGCCTTCGCCTTCCAGCGCCACGATCTCGGTCTCGCCCAGCACCTCGATGTTGGGCTGCGCCTCGATGCGCTCGACCAGGTAGCGCGACATGGTTTCCCTGAGGCCGCCACGGCGCGCCAGCATCGTTACCTTGCGCACCTGGCTGGCGAGATAGACCGCCGCCTGGCCCGCCGAATTGCCGGCGCCGACCAGCGCCACCTCCTGGCCCGCGCACAGCCGCGCCTCGATCGGCGAGGCCCAGTAATGCACCGAGGTGCCCTCGAACTCGGCCAGATTGGCGATGTCGAGGCGGCGGTAGCGCGCGCCGCTGGCGATCACCACGGTGCGCGCGCGCAGGTTCTCGCCGTCGCCGACGGCGAGCGTGTAGCCCTCGCTCGCGGCGCCGAGCAGCTTCGCCTCGTCGGGGATGACCATTTCGACGCCGAATTTCTGCGCCTGGTTGTAGGCGCGCGCCATCAGCGCCATGCCGGTAATCCCTGTGGGGAACCCGAGATAGTTTTCGATGCGCGCGGAGGCGCCGGCCTGGCCGCCGAAGGCGCGGCAATCGAGCACGATGGTCGACAGCCCTTCCGAGGCCGCATAGACCGCCGCCGCCAGCCCCGCCGGCCCGGCGCCGACTATGGCGACGTCATAGACGATGTCTGAGTCGATCGGCCGCAGCAGGCCGATGCAGCGGGCGAGTTCGGTTTCGCCCGGATTGTGCATCAGCTTGCCGTTGGGACAGAGCACGATCGGCAAATGGTGCGGGTCGACATGAAAATGCTCGATCAGTGTTTTGGCGCACGGATCGCTGTCGGAATCGAGCGCCCGGTGCGGCTGGCCGCTGCGCCGTAGAAAGCCTTGCAGCCGCAGCGTGTCGCCATTGCCGGCCGGGCCGATGACGATCGGCCCGCTGCTGCCGCTTTCGAGCAGACCGACACGGCGCAGGATCAGCGCCCGCATGATCCGCTCGCCGAGGCTGGCCTCCTGCACCATCAGGTCGCGCAGCCGCTGCGAGGGAATGACGAAGGCCTCGACCGGCTCCTTGGCTTCGGCATTGACCAGCGACGGCCGGCTCGAAAGCTGCGCCAGTTCGCCGATGAAATTGCCCGGACCATGGGTGACGATGGTCTCGCGCCGGCCAGGCCCGACATCCTGGGTGATGTCGACCGCGCCCGACAGGATGACGATCAGCCCCGGCGCCACACTGCCGGCGGTGACGATATGCTCGCCCGCTTCATAGGAACTCGCCTCGCCGAACCGGCGCATGCGTTCGATATCGGCCTCGGCCAGGATGGGAAACATCTGGTCGCGGCGGGTGACGCTGATCGGTTGGGCGGGTGGGGCCATGGGTGAGAGCGTAGCGTCATGGGCGCCGGGTTTGAAGCGGTTTATTGGCAGCCTGACCGGAAGGGCAGGTTTGGCCCCGCGACTTCGTCTGCAGGAGGAGCAACGCTCCTTCTAAGGCCAACTAGACCGGCCACCTAGGCAGCGTTGGCAGCTGAAGCGTCTACGGCAAGCTCGTCGACTTTCTGGGCGTGCTCGGCAGCTATGTTGACCAAAGCGGCAGCTGTTTCCTGGGGTGTCCACCCTTGAGCCAATGCCGCCGCCACCAGCTCTCCAAATGCGGCCTCCAATGCGACTTCACAATTGATCTCCCGATCTTGGCTGGTCTCGGACAGGATCGGCGCTTGAACGGATTGCGTCATAACTTTGCACCTCAAGTACCGGTCTTACCGGAGTCCAAAAAAGCTCAATATGGCGATGACGATAACAACAGCCCCAACGGCCCATATGATCCTGTTCACGACGGCTCTCCCTGTTCGCACCAAAACCTAAATCGCAGGCAAGCTCCGGCTTCGAACCGCGATCTCAAACAACAGTCAGACGTGCTCCGTGTTCCCAAAAAGTCCTGCCCATAGGACCATTGCTCGTTTTATCGGACTTACGTCCTATGCGGACGAAACACGCTCTGGGCTGCCGAACGAGGCTCGGAACGTCTCGTGACCAACAAGGGCGAGTGGCGCGTGCTTCCTTGGCTGACCGGACACGGGAGACCCGGGCGTCTCGAAGCCGCTCCGGTTCGGACTGAAGTCTTAACGCTTTACGACTGAATACCCTGAGCAGGAACAAAGGCTTACAGCCGCCGTTGCCTCTGGAGATAACCTCAGGGAGGAAGAAATGGCTGACGGACCAACTGTTGTGAATTCTGGAGGAGGCGCAGGAACGGCGGTAGCGATTGTTGTTGCAATCGTCGCCATCCTTACCCTGCTCTTTGTCACCGGCGTCATCAATCTCAATGGCGGCGGTGGACAAGACGTTAACGTGAAAGTCGACGTGCCCAAGGTCGAGGCGCCCGCCGCTGCTCCCAAGGCCGAGGCGCCTGCCTCTGCGCCCAAGGTTGAGGCACCTGCGCCCGCGCCGGCTCCAGCCCCGGCTCCTGCCTCCGGCGGTTGAGCCGATCGGCTGCGGCTCCAGCGCGGGAGGAGCGCTGGAGCCAGCTTCCACCAGGGAACAAGACAATGGATGATCCACACAACAGCGTATTGGAAGCTCGGTGGCTTCTTGCCGTGCCGGCTTCGGTGCTCTTCGCGGTCTTTTTGGCCGGCCTGATCCTGACCTGAAACAGCTTTTCAACGCTGACTGGCGCGCCGGGCAACTTGCCGTTAGCTGGTGCGAACAGGCCGCATGGCCCCGCGCTGCAAGGCAAACAGTGCGACGACGAGCGCGACGTTTACCAGCGCGAGGCCGAGCAGAACGGTCAGCAATCCGCGCTCACCTGTGTGCTGCAAAAGCAGCGCGCCGATCGAAGGCGCCGCGGCCTGGGCGATCAGACTCGGCATGGCGAGCCGGCCCATCAGCTTCGCGTAGCCGCTGGCGCCAAACAGGGCGAGCGGCAACGTGCCGCGCGCGATCGATTCCAGGCCGATGCCGGCACCGTAGAACACCAGGGCGACCGGCAGTACCGGCAGCCCGGTCCAGAGCGTCGCCACACCTATGACCACGAAGGTCACCGAGGCCAGTTTGGTCCAGATCGGATGGTGATAGCGCGCGATCATCATCTCGATGGCGCGGGCGCCGACCTGGGAAGGGCCGACCAGCGCGCCGAGGCCGACCGCCGCACCGAGCGCCAGGCCCGTCGATTGCAGCACGGTCAGCAGATGCACCGACAAGGTCGACGATATGACCGCCGACAGCGTGATGCTTGCCGCCAGCGTGGCCATCAGCGGCAGGCTGCGCGGCGCCAGGCCGGTTTCCGGCGCGACAGTCGTCTGCGTAGACACTTCGGCGGGAACGCCGCGCGGCAGGATGAGCAGATAGGCCGGCAATGCCACCACCAGCTGGATCGCCGCATAGACCAGGCACACGCCGCGCCAGCCGAACGCATCGAGCAGAAACGCCGAAATCGGCCAGCACACCGTGCTGGCGAAGCCGCCAAACAGCGTCAGGCTGGTGATGGTCGAGCGGGCGCTGCGCCCATACAGCCGTCCGAGCGTGCTGAAGGCGGCGTCATAAAGGCCGGCGCCCATACCGAAACCCATGATCAGCCAGCCGGCGACGAAGACGGCCAGCGTCGGCGACATGGCCACCACCGCCTGGCCAATGCCGAGGCAAACGGCGCTGAAGGCGAGCGTCATGCGGCCACCGTGGCGTTCGATCGCGGCACCGACATACGGCGATATCAGGCCCGCGACCAAGAGCCCGAGCGACAGGCTGCCGATCACCCAGGGAAAGGGCCAGCCGGTCTGGGCCGACACGGCAGGGCCAATGACGGCCGGCAGATAGTAGGAGGAGCCCCATGCCATGATTTGCATGAGGCCGAGGGTCGTGACGATGACAGGACGACTTGGGATTGCAGGCGGTTCCGCTCAGGCGTGCTCCCGGCAAGCGCTCGGAGCGGCTATCGTCGGTGCCTTCACGAGCCCGTCAAAGCCCGCTATTTCTGACCACTCAAGAGGAAAGATCTGATGCGCATCGCCGTGTTTGATGACAATGAGGCAAGGCTTCATGTGCAGGCCCTTGCCGAGATGCTGACCCAGAGCGTCGAAGACGGCGCGCTCGTTGGCTTCGTGCTTCCTTTCGACGAGCCTCAGGCGCTGGCACATTGGGAGGATGTTTTCCGTTCGGTGAGGGAAGGCGAACGGCTTCTCATCTGTGCCGATATCGACGGCCGTGTCGTCGGCACGGTTCAACTTTATCTCTCGCCGGAGCCGAACGCGCCGCACCGGGCCGAGGTCTACAAACTCCTCGTTCACCGCGACTTCCAGCGGCAAGGCATCGGTCTCGCTCTCATGCAGGCTGTCGAGCGTGAGGCCATCAGCAGAAAACGGTCCTTGCTTCTCCTCGATACGGTCGAGGGAGGGGCCAGCGAGCGACTCTACAGGCGGCTCGACTGGCACGAGGTCGGCTCTGTCCCGCATCACTTTGTCGACCCGCATGGCCGGCCGAAAGTCTCTATCTATTTCATGAAGCATCTGCCGCTTTAGGCTTCGCATGCCGGCCGTCGATGGTGGCAGCGAGCTCACGCGGCAACGCCGCAACCGCACCCAACCTTGCCGACAGCTTTTGCCTCGGCATCGGCGACACAGCAGGCATCCGCCTCCTTTGCTGCCGGGCCGCCGCAACAGCCTTTTGAGGCATCGCCAAGTGCAGAAGACGGCACCGTACAGACGCCGGTTTCCGGCAGTACGAGTTGCACTGCATCGGCGGAAACCATGTCGCCGGCAAGCGCGGCGGCGACGGAGCGGACCTGCTCATAACCCGTCAGCAGCAGGAAGGTTGGCGCCCTGCCATAGCTCTTGATGCCGACCGTGTAGAAATCGGGCTCGGGATGGCTGAGCTCGCGGTGGCCATGCGGCGGCACATCACCGCAGGAATGCTCGTTGGGATCTATGAGTGGCCCCAGCGCCTTGACGCCTTCAAGCCACGGATCGAGGTCGAGCCGAAGCTCCCTGGTCAGCGAGAGATCGGGCCGCTGCCCGGTTGCGGCGATGATGCGGTCGACAGGGCCGACCTGACGCAAACCGCCTGCGGTCTCGCCTTCGACGATCAGACGATTTTCTTGCGCACGGATGGCGACGGTCGCAAATCCTGTTACCAGCGAGACGCGGCCACTTTCCGCCAGTTCGCGAACATCGGCACCAAGCTCGCCGCGCGCCGGCAAAGCATCGGCATCGCCGCCGCCATAGATGCGCACCAGGTCGGTGCTGCGCGTCACCCAGATGGACGCGGTGCCGGGCTCGGCCTCGGCCAGTCTGGCGAGGTCGAGCAAGGCATTGGCGGCCGAGTGCCCCGAACCGGCAACCAGCGTCGTGCGTCCGGCGTAAAGAGCGCGGTCACGGCCGAGAATATCAGGGATGCCATAGGCGATACGGCCCGCATTCTCTGCCTCGCCTTCGGCCGCGATTCCGCCGGCACCGAGCGGATTGGGCATCTGCCAGGTGCCGGAGGCATCGATGACGGCGCGGGCGCTGTCTCGCCTTGTGCCATTGGCCGTTTCGACCACCAGCATGAAGGGCCGCGTGCCGCGTGCGTTGCTCAGCACCTTGTCGGCGCCCCAGCGCGAGATGCCGACGACGCGGGCGCCGGTTTCGATCACCGGCGTCAGTCCCGGCAGAGCCGCAAGCGGCTCCAGGTAGTGCTCGACCAGCTCGCCAGCGGTGGGGAATGCCTCGGGCTCCGGCCTGTGCCAGCCATGGGCCTCGAGCAATTTTCTCGCCGCGTGATCGATGCAATAGCGCCAGGGGGTGAACACTCTGACATGGCCCCAATCCCTGAGGTTGGACGCAACGCCGCTGCCCGACTCATAGACCTTCACCGGCAGGCCCTGTTCCAAAAGGTGGACCGCTGCCGCCAACCCAACCGGACCGGCGCCGATGACGGCAATGGGCAGATCGCTTTGCGGGGTCATTTCTATACCTTCCATCATTCCGGGATTATCGAAATAACAAGCAAAAAATTACGCGGCCACGTCTCCGGTGGCGGGAGTGCAGGCGGCATCGGCACAGCATTCGTCGGCGAGGAAACCGATCAGATCCTGCATGATGGGATAGTTGGCGCGGCAGATCAGCGTCGTCGCCTGCCGCTCCTGAGTCACCAGGCCGGTCAGGATCAGCCGGTGCAGGTGATGCGACAAGGTCGAGGCAGCGATGCCGAGACTCTCCTGCAGATAGCCGACCGGCCTGCCGGCTGCCCCGGCCCTGACCAGCGTGCGATAGAGGTTCAGCCGCGTCGGATTGCCCAGCGCTTCGAGCTGTTTTGCTGCTTGTTCGAGTTTCATGGAAATACAATACGCCAGTGACCGAGGCCGTCAAGTGTTATTTCGACTGCCATCGAAATAACACGCTACTCAGATGACGCGCTTGCCCTCGGCATCGATGACGACCTCACCGTCCTCCTTTGTGAAGGCGCCGATCTGCGGATTTGGAAGGATGTCGAGGACGGCTTCCGACGGCCGCGCCAGCACGACGCCGAGCGGCGTCACCACGATCGGCCGGTTGATCAGGATCGGATGCGCCAGCATGAAATCGAGAATTTCGTCGTCGCTCCATTTGGGATCGCCGAGGTTGAGCTCGGCATAGGGGGTACCCTTCTCGCGCAGCAAGTCGCGCGGTGTCATCCCCATCGCCGCAATCAGTTCGACGAGCTTTTCGCGCGACGGCGGCGTCTTGAGATATTCGATCACCTCCGGTTCTTCGCCGGACTGACGGATGATCGCCAGCGTGTTGCGTGACGTCCCGCAATCGGGATTGTGATAGATGGTGATGGTCATTGCGCAGCTTTCATCTCTGGCTCGGGTTTGGGTACTGAAAGCAGCCAGCCGGCCAGCGCCATGGCGAGCAGCGCGCCAAGCAGTTCGGCGACGATGAAGGCCGGGACATCGAGCGGCCGGATGCCAGCAAAAGTGTTGGACAAGGCACGCGCGATGGCGACGGCCGGATTGGCAAACGAGGTCGAGGCGGTGAACCAATAGGCCGATGTGATGTAGAGCCCGACCAGCCACGGAATGGCGTCGCTTCGAAAACGCAGGCCGGCGAGGATGGTGAAGACAAGGCCAAAGGCGGCCGCGATCTCCGCGATCCACTGGCCGCTTCCGGCCCTCATGGTCTGGGAGATTTGCAGGATCGGCAGGTCGAACATGGCGTGCGCCAGGAAAGTACCTGCGATGCCGCCCGTGATTTGGGCGATGACGTAAGCGACAGCCGCTTTTGTCTGGATTTCCCGTCGCAAGGCAAAGACCAGCGTCACCGCCGGATTGAAATGCGCCCCGGAAATCGGCCCAAGAATGGTGATCAGCACCACCAGCATAGCGCCCGTCGGGATCGTGTTGCCGAGGAGCGAAAGCGCCACGTCGTCGGTCAGGCGATCGGCCATGATGCCCGAACCGACAACCGCGGCAACCAGCATGGCGGTCCCGAGTGCTTCGGCGACAAGGCGTCGTGACAAATCAGTGGCCATGCTGTTCAGCCTGCCTTGGGGTGATTGCGACCGATCTCATCCAGCCGCTTCTGCAAGGCAAGCTTGTCGATTGTGTTCATCGGCAGGCTTACGAAGATTGAAATCCTGTTGTTGAGCATGCGGTAGGCATCGGCGAATGCCAGGTGCTTTTCAGCATCCGTGCCCTCGACGGCTGCGGGATCGGGCACCCCCCAATGCGCCGTCATCGGCTGGCCGGGCCATACGGGACAGGATTCATTGGCTGCGTTGTCGCAGACCGTGAAAACGAAATTCATCTCAGGTGCGCCCGGCACCGCAAATTCCTCCCAGTCCTTCGAACGGGCAAAGGAGGTGTCGTGGTTGAGGGTCTTTAGAAGCTGCAGCGCATAGGGATGGACCGCACCCTTCGGATGGGAACCGGCGGAAAAGGCCTTGAACCTGCCGGCGCCGAGACGGTTCAGGATCGCCTCCGCGAGGATCGACCGCGCCGAATTACCGGTGCACAGAAACAACACGTTGTAAATCTGATCGCTCATTGCTTCCTCCCCAGCCATTTGCCGGCCTAACACTTGCAAGTCACCGCCTGGATTGCCGGCTGGCAAAGCTCCGGGGCACCGTTGCAGCAATCCTCCATGAGGTAAGCAAGCAAGTCGCGAAAACCGGTCATGTCGGCGACATAGCGAATGGTGCGCCCCTCGCGCTCGGCGCGGACCAGCCCGGCATGGCCAAGTATCTTCAGATGCGCCGACATGGTGTTCTGGACGATGCCTAGGCGCGATGCGACCTCGCCGGCTGGCACGCCTTCAGCGCCGGCCCGAACCAGCAGTCGGAAAACCTCCAGCCTTGTGTCCTGGCCAAGTGCCGCAAGCGCGAGAAGGGCGGTCTCTTTGTCCACGTATCCATAAATCCAGATTTATCGTCCTGTAGCCAAGGCGCATGACATTTGGATGACATTCAGCAAATCGGATCGATCGTTGGCTAGACAGCTTTTGGCGAGGACAGACTACATCTGCGACGGCAAGATTGCGCCTGCAAGCTGGGTCACCAAAGCAACAAAAAAGCCCGGACGAACCGGGCTTTTTTGTCAGGCGTCTCAACCACGCTAGGCGGTTCGAAACGGGAATTTGGTGCCCAGAAGAGGACTCGAACCTCCACTCCTTGCGGAACACGGACCTGAACCGTGCGCGTCTACCAATTCCGCCATCTGGGCTGGTGCGGGCTCATGTAAGCGGGCAAGCGACGGGTGTCAACGCGCTTTTTTCGACGGGCCGCCGCTTGCCGGCTTAGTTCCCGCCGTTGGCGCTGCCCCTCACCTGCCTGCCGGCATCCTCTCCCCGTATAGTCACGGGGAGAGGGGTCGCTGTTATCGACGATTTCGCCAATCGCCAACGTCGCAAGAAGAGCGCCGAGGCTGCGCAGGCAGGGCAATGAGGGGCAGCGCCGACTTGGCAAATGAAGGCCGAAGCCTCAGCCTTCCAGCACGTCCTTCGACGCCACGGTGGAATCGGCGTTGAGCTTGTAGATCACCGGCACGCCGGTGCCGAGTTCCAGCTTGACGATCTCCTCGCCGCTCTTGCCGTCCAGCGCCATGATCAGCGCGCGCAGCGAATTGCCGTGCGCTGCGACCAGCACCGTGCCGCCCCTCAGCACATGCGACTGCATGTCGTGGAGATAGTACGGCCAGACGCGGGCGCCGGTGTCCTTCAGGCTTTCGCCGCCAGGCGGCGGCACGTCGTAGGAGCGGCGCCAGATGTGCACCTGCTCCTCGCCCCACTTCTTGCGCGCGTCGTCCTTGTTGAGGCCGGAGAGATCGCCATAGTCGCGCTCGTTCAGCGCCTGGTCGCGGATCGTCTCCAAATCACTCTGGCCGACGGCGTCGAGAATGTGCTGGCAGGTCTTTTGCGCCCGGATCAGCGCCGAGGTGAAGGCGATGTCGAATTTCAGGCCGCGCGCCTTGAGCTTCGCACCGGCTTCCTTGGCCTCCTTGTGGCCCTGCTCGGTCAGGTCGACATCGCGCCAGCCGGTGAACAGGTTCTTCAGGTTCCATTCGCTCTGGCCGTGGCGCACGAGCACGAGAGTTCGCGACATGTTTGCTCCTTCAAAATTATGGATATTTCAGGCTAGGCCCAGCACGTCCCGCATCGAA
The DNA here is from genome assembly GCF_057784295.1 of Mesorhizobium sp. CNPSo 4688. Classification (NCBI taxonomy): domain Bacteria; kingdom Pseudomonadati; phylum Pseudomonadota; class Alphaproteobacteria; order Hyphomicrobiales; family Phyllobacteriaceae; genus Mesorhizobium; species Mesorhizobium sp. CNPSo 4688. The sequence continues at coordinate 463,435 of NZ_JBWLUY010000003.1, read as the reverse complement.
TACAGTCCAGGCTTCTTCGCGCGAGCCCAAAGCGCCGCCTTCACAGCACCGCGGGCAAAGATCGCGCGGTCCTCGGCGTGATGCGAAAGCGTGATGCGCTCGCCGGTGCCGGCCAGGATCACGCTGTGGTCGCCGACCACCGAGCCGCCGCGCAAGCTGGCAAAGCCGATCGTTCCAGGCTTGCGCACGCCGGTATGGCCGTCGCGCGCGCGCGCATCGTTGCCGGCAAGCGCAATACCGCGTCCCGCCGCCGCCGCTTCGCCGAGCAGCAAGGCGGTGCCTGACGGCGCGTCGACCTTGTGCTTGTGGTGCATTTCGAGGATCTCGATGTCGAAATCGTCGGCGTCGAGCGCGCGCGCCGCTTGTTCCACCAGCACTGCCAGCAGATTGACGCCGAGGCTCATATTGCCGGATTTGACGATCGTCGCGTGGCGCGCCGCGGCTTCGATCTTGGCGTTGTCTTCCGCCGAACAGCCGGTTGTGCCGATGACATGGGCAATGCGCGCCTGCGCGGCGTAGCCGGCGAATTCGACGGTAGCGGCCGGAGCGGTGAAATCGAGCACGCCGTCGGCCTTGGCGAACACCGGCAGCGGGTCGTCTGAGATCGTCACATTGATGGTGCCGATGCCGGCAAGTTCGCCTGCGTCCTTGCCGAGATAGGGCGATCCGGCGCGTTCGACCGCGCCGACCACGTGCGCGCCGGGGATCGAATGGATGGCGCGGATCAGCGTCTGGCCCATGCGGCCGGCCGCCCCCACCACAACCAGGCCCATGTCGCCGGATTCGCTCATACGGTCCTCCCCAACACCTTCTTTCCACGCGAACGCGGCAGCGGAGTTTGGATTGGCTTGGCGTCGTCGACAAGCCCCAGCCCCTTCTTGCCCTGCACGCGGTGGAAGCGGGCATAGACGCTGTGCGGATCGGCCATCAGCGAGGCGTGGGTGCCTTCCTCGACCAGCCGGCCCTGCTCCATGACGATGATGTGGTCGGCATTGACCACGGTCGACAGACGGTGCGCGATCACGATGGTGGTGCGGCCGGCCATGACGTGGGTGAGCGCTTCCTGGACGCGGGCTTCGGCCTCGTTGTCGAGCGCCGAGGTCGCCTCGTCGAGCAGCAGTATCGGTGCGTTGCGCACGATGGCGCGAGCGATCGAGACGCGCTGGCGCTGGCCGCCCGACAGCGTCGCACCGCTTTCGCCGACCGGCGTGTCGTAGCCTTGCGGCTGCTGGCGGATGAAGTCGTCGGCCGCGGCCTGGATCGCCGCCTGCTCGATCTCGGCGTCGGTGGCCGAAAGCCGGCCATACCTGATGTTGTCGCGGATGGTGCCTTCGAACAGATAGGGCGACTGCGAGACATAGGCGATCGAGCTGCGCAGCGAGTGTTTGGTGACTTTGGAAATGTCCTGGCCGTCGATCTCGATCGTGCCTGCATCGACATCGTAAAAACGCTGCAGCAGCGCCACCAGCGTCGTCTTGCCGGCGCCCGAGGCGCCGACAATGGCCGTCATCTTGCCGGCGGCGGCGGTAAAGCTCAGATCCCGCAGCACCGGCACTTCCTCGACATAGCGGAACGACACGTTGTTGAACCGCACGGCGCCGGTGGTGAAATGCGCCTCTGCGGCGCCTGGCGCGTCGCCCTGCTTCGGCTCGCGGTCGAGCAGCTCGTAGATCATGCGCGCATTGACCAGCGCCCGCTCCATCGAGACCTGCATGCGCGCCAGACGTCGCGCCGGGTCATAGGCCAGGATCAGCGCGGTGATGAACGAAAACACCGCGCCCGGTGGCTGCCCGAGCACCAGTGCCCGATAGCCGGAATAACCGATGACCGCGGTCACCGCGAGGCCGGCCAGCATGTCGGAAATCGGCGACAGCCGTTCCGAGACGCGGGCGATCTTGTTGCTGCGCTGTTCGGCGCTGGCGGCGAGGTCGCCGATGCGGCGCGATAGCTCCTCCTCCATGGTGAAGGCCTTGACGATGGCGATGCCTTGCGTGGCCTCCTGCACGGCCCCGATCAGCCGGGAATTGATCAGCACCGATTCCCGGTTGATCTTGCGTACCCGGCGCGTGATGTAGACGACGGCCCAGATCAGCGGCGGTCCGATCAGCAGTGAACTCAACGACAGCACCGGATCCTGGTAAATCATGACGCCGACAAGGCCGACCAGCGTGACGGCGTCGCGGGTGATCGAGACGATGGTCAACGACAAAAGGTCGCGAATACCGCCGACATTCTCATTGACCTGCGCCGCCAGCCGGCCCGAACGCGTGTCGTTGAAGAAGTCGACGCCGAGCTTCATCAGATGATCGAAGATGCGTCTCTGGTAGCGCGCCACCAGATTGTTGCCGATCGTGGCCAGCGCCACCGCCTGGCCGTAGCCGGCGAAGCCGCGGATCATGAAGGCGCCCATGAAACCGGCGCAGATCCACAAGACGGCGCCGCCCTGCCGTTCGTAGAAGATCTGGTTGACCATCGGCGCCATGATCCAGGCGCTGAAGGCCGTCGTGCCCGAAACCAGCAGCGAACAGACGATGGCGACGGCATAGTGCCAGTGATAGTCGCGGCTGTTTTCAGCCAGGATGCGGCGCAGCACCGCCGAGACCTCGGTCGGCCGCACCTTCAATCTGTTTGGGCTTTGAAGTGTCAAATCTGCAGCGCTTCGTCGGTTTCCTGGGTAGAGCGGGCCGGAATTCGGCCCCCTCTTAGCGCCCCGGCTACGGCTTGCCTATGGCGAAACTTCGTCGCGGCCGGGATCGCAGCTCGAAACAGCCCCAGGGGAAGGCAAGCGGATTACGCCCGCCAGCGCCGCCCCGCGGTCTGGACACCGAACAGCGACGGGTTGCGGGCATAGGCGGCGAGGCCGAGAAGGGCTGCCAGCGGGTGGGTGATGACATAGACCGGCATCGAGGCCATCAGCGCGCTGTGCGGCGCCTTGTCCTCGAAGGCGGCGCGGAAATTGCCTTCCTTCAGCGCCGGCACGATCTTTTGCGCGATGCCGCCGGTCAAAAACACGCCGCCGCGGCTCATGAACACCAGCGCGAGATCGCCGGCGGTGCGGCCGAGACAGGTGACGAACAGCGCCAGCGCTTCCTCGGCGACCGCATCGGTCTTGGCCAGCGCCGCCCCGGTGATTTCGGCCGGCGTGGTGAAGGGGAAAGGCTTTCCGTCGGCCTTGGCCACCGCCCTATAGACATTGACCAGGCCGCGCCCGCACAGGATCTGCTCGCCCGAAATGCGGCCTTCGAGCTTCTCGATATGCGGGAACACCTCGAAATCGCGGGCTGTGCGCGGCCCGATATCCATATGGCCGCCCTCGCCCGGCACCGGTATCCAATGGTTGAGCGCATGCACCAGCCCGGCGACGCCGAGCCCGGTGCCGGGGCCGAGCACGACGCGTCCGGCATTCTCCTCCGGCGTGCCGCCGCCGATCCTTTCCATATGCTCTTCGCCGAGCGCCACGACGGCCAGCGCCTGCGCCTCGAAATCGTTGAGCACGACGATGTCGCTCAGGCCCAGATTGGAAAACATCTGCTTCGGCTTCACCACCCAGGGACAGTTGGTGAGCGGGATCTCGTCGCCATCAACCGGCCCGGCGATCGCCAGCACCGCCGAATTCGGCCGCACCGACGAGCGGTCGAGCACCGCCGCCCGGATCGCCTCGTCGATGGTGTTGAAATTGGCCGTCTGCACAATCTGCGGCTCGCCGGCTTCCGAATTCGCGTCGAGCACGATCGAAAAGCGCGCATTGGTGCCGCCGATATCGCCGATCAGCACTGGAAACCGCAACGCTGCGTCGTCGTCGCCTGACATGCTCTTGATCGTCCCCTTTGCGACGCCGTTGCGCCCGTTTCAATCGATTGACTAGCGCATGACCCAGGAAAGGGGAAGCGTCAGGTCGCCTTTACTGTCCGACGTTTGCCGGCGGCCGTCGCCTCGGCAGGGGAATGCCGATTTCCGGCGTCGCGGTGAAGGCGTTAGCGGCGCTTGGCAGGCCCGCCGCGTTGCCGTTGATGGGCGGCAAAGGCGCATCAGGTTCGGGCGCCCTGGCCGCGATAGGCATGCCGCCGCCGCGATAGGTGACGGCTTCCGCCGAGTCGGCATCGGGCTGGTCGAGCACGAACTGGCATTGTTTCGGCAGGTTCGCCATCGTCATCACGTCGCGTGCCTTGGGCGCGTCCGGGTTCTTGTTGGGCCTCCACGGCTCCTCGGTGAACCACCAGGCCAGCGGCTTGCCGCAGCCGTCATCGTCTGGCGTCGCTTCCTGTCCCTTGCAGTTGGGCGAGCCCGGCTGGCAGCCGATACGGATGTGGAAATGATAGTCATGGCCCCAGAACGGCCGGATCTTGCGCAGCCAGGAACGGTCGCCGGTGACGGTGTCGCAAAGCTTCTTCTTGATGCCGGGATTGACCAGGATGCGCTCGACTTCCGGATAGCTTGCCGCACGCTTCAGAAGTTGCGTGTGCATCGGCTTCCACAGCCTGTCCTTCACCAGATGCGTCTTGTCGTCGACCATCAGCGTGGCGCTGATGTTTTCGCGCTCCTGGGTCGTGAGCCTGCGGTCGGGCATCGGCGTCAGCCAGATGTCGGCATCGAGGCCGATCTGGTGCGAGGCGTGCCCGGTCAGCATCGGCCCGCCGCGTGGCTGCGAAATGTCGCCGATCAACAGGCCCGGCCAGCCGTCGGCGGCGGCATCGCGCGACAGTTTCTCGATCAGCGCGATCATTGTTGGGTGGCCCCAGCGGCGGTTGCGCGACGGGCGCATCACCTCCCAGTTCTGCCCATCCATCGGAATGGCGACACCGCCGGTGAAGCAGCCCTTGGAGTAGAAGCCGAAGGATTGCGCTGCAGCCACCGCCGGCAGCTTCTTGGCGCCAAACAGGTCTTTTGCCCGCGGCTCGGCCGTGATTGCACCCGCCACCAATCCGGCCAGTGCCACAATCGCCAGCGCCGCCGTCAGGAACGGCCGTCTGCCGGGCAAGGATCGCATCGAAATCGTCATAAGCCCCCTCTGCAACAGGCCGCGCAACTCGGCGAATCATACCACGCCCGGCGCCGCGTTTCGATTATCCACCCTTGATCGGGCTGCGCGGCTCGCCATCGCGCCAGCTCCCGTCGGCCCACATCCGGTCGAATGCCTGGCGGTAGTCCGGAAAGCGGAACCGATAGCCCACCGCCTTGATCGCCGTGTTGGCGACGCGCTTGTTCTCGCCATAGAAGGACCGCGCCATGGGCGAAAGTTGGGCGGTCTCGAAAGGAATTTCCGGCGGCGGCTCGATGCCCATCAGTGAAGCGGCATAGGTGACGACATCCTGCGGCGGCGCCGGCTCGTCATCGGTTACGTTGAAAATGCCACCTGTATTGCCGCCGATGAGGTGCCACAGCGCACCGGCAATGTCGTCGCAATGGATGCGGTTGAACACCTGGTCGGGCTTGACCAGCCGCCTGGCCGTGCCGTTTTCCAGATTGACCAGCGCATTGCGGCCCGGCCCGTAAATGCCGGAAAGCCGCAGGATAGCCACCGGCTTGCCGATCTCGCGGCCAAGCTCCAGCCAGCCCTGCTCGGCCGCCACCCGCATTGCCGAGCGCTTCGACACCGGCCGGCAAGCGGCCGTCTCGTCGACCCAGGCGCCGTCATAATTGCCGTAGACACCGACGGTCGAGAGATAGCCGATCCATTCTAGAGCCGGCATCTGCGCCACGATTGCGGCGCGGGCGGCTATCAATACCGGATCGCCGGCCTCTTCGGGGGCAACGGAGATGACCAGGTGGGTGGTTTTCTCCAGCGCGTCGCTGATCTCGGGTGTCAGTGCGCCATCGAACAGCAGTGGCGCAATGCCGGCCTGTTTGAGTGATTCGAATTTTTCCGGCGAACGCGTGGTTCCGAAAATCGTCGCCGTCTCCTCGTTGGCCCGGGCAAAGGCTTTCCCGGAATAGCCGGCACCGAAGATGAAGACCTGCTTTTCGCTCATGCATGCGCCTCTGTTGGCAATGCGGACAGCCATTCGTCGCGCACTGTCGCGTCGGTTTCGGTTTTCCAGCCGATGGCCGCCAGCTCGCTGAATTCAGCCTGCGGCACCAGCCGCGCCAGCGCCCACACCGCCGCACCGCGCACCAGCGGCGAGGCATCGCCGAGCAAGGCACGCGCCGGGCCGGCCAGCGAAACATCCCCGGAATTGCCGGCGGCGATCAGCACATTGCGGACAAAGCGGTCGCGGCCGATGCGCTTGATCGGCGAGCCGGAGAAGAAAGACCGGAACGTGGCATCGTCCAGCTGCAACAGATCCGCCAGCGGCGGCTCGCGCAGTTCGTCGCGCGCGGCGAGTTTTGCCTCCGAGGCGGCTCGCGCAAACTTGTTCCACGGGCAGGCGGCCAGGCAATCGTCGCAACCGTAGATGCGGTTGCCGATCTTTTCGCGGAATTCGTGCGGGATCGGCCCCTTATTCTCGATGGTCAGGTAGGAAATGCAGCGCCGGGCATCGAGCCGGTAGGGCGCCGGAAAGGCATCGGTCGGGCAGGCATCGAGACAGGCGCGGCAGGAGCCGCAATGGTCCTCTTCGGCCGCGTCGGGCTCAAGCTCGGCGGTGGTGAAGATGGTGCCGAGAAACAGCCACGAGCCATGCTCGCGGCTGACCAGATTGGTGTGCTTGCCTTGCCAGCCGAGCCCGGCGGCCTCGGCCAGCGGCTTTTCCATCACCGGCGCGGTATCGACGAACACTTTGACGTCGCCGCCGGCCCGCGCCACGATCTTGCCGGCGATCTCCTTCAGCCGGCCCTTCATCACCTCGTGATAGTCGCGGTTCTGCGCATAGACCGAGATCGCGCCGCGGTCGCGCCTTCCCTGCAATGCGCGCGGATCGTGGTCCGGGCCGTAATTCATCGCCAGCACGATGATCGAGCGCACGTCCGGCCACAGCATCGAGGGTTCGCTGCGGCGCGCGAGCGTCTCCGCGATCCAGTCCATCGAGCCATGAAAACCGTCGGCGACGAATTCGGCCAATCTGGCCGGCGCCAGCGGGATCGCGTTGGGAGAGGTGACCGCAACCGCATCGAAGCCGGCACGCCGCGCCTCTGCGTCGATCAGCGCGCGCAGGGTTTCGCGTTTAGAAGTCGAGGTCCGCATAATGCGACACCGGCGACAGGCCGCGCACCCGGTCGGAGAGCAGCGGCCGGAAGGATGGCCGCGATTTCACCCGCGTGTACCATTCGCGCGCCGCGGCATGCTCGCGCCAGTCGATCTCGCCGAGATAATCCAGCACCGACAGCGTCGCCGCGGCTGCCAGGTCGGCATAGGTGACCTTGCTGCCGGCCAGCCAGTGGCGGGTGCCGGCCAGCCAATTGGTATATTTCATATGCTGGCGGATGTTGGCGCGCGCCGCGCGGATCGCGCCCGAATCGGGCGAGCCGCCGCCCGCCGTTTCCGGCATGATAGGCTTCAGCACGCGTTCGCGCACCAGGTGCCGCGTTACCTCGCTCTCGGCCTTGTTGAGGTACCAGTCGGTCAGCCGGCGGATCTCGGCACGTTCCATTGGGTCTTCGGCGAACAGCCGCTTGTCGCGCTTCAGGACGCCGCGCGTCTCGTCAAGATATTCCGCGATCACAATGGCGCCGACGATCGGCACGTCGCCCTCGGCAAGCAGGATCGGCAAGGTCCCGGCTGGGTTCAGCGCCAGGAACTCCTTGCGCCGTGTCCACGGTTTTTCCTCGATCAGCGCCAGCTCCTCGCCATACTCGCCAAAGGCGAGGCGAACGAAGCGGCAGGCGGCGAACATCGGGTGATGGAAAAGCGTCAGCATGGTCCCGCGATAATTAAGCGCACTGGCGAATCGCAGGGCGCACCGGTAAGTCTTGGCGGCCCGTCATGCGGCCGTCACGGTGTTGCGACCTATAGGGGGACTTCCGCGCCGTGACAAGCAAGCCATTTGCAAGCCGTCTCCTTCCGTCACTTGAATGCCGAGGTTGCCATGGATAGCCACACCATTGTCGAAGCCCTGCTGCTCGGCCTGCTGGAGGGGCTGACAGAGTTCATACCGGTCTCTTCCACCGGCCATATCCTGCTTGCCGGCCATTTCCTCGGCTTCCATTCCACAGGCAAGGCGTTCGAGATCCTGATCCAGCTCGGCGCAATCCTGGCGATCCTCAGCGTCTATTTCCGCCGCCTGTGGCAAATGCTGCTCGACCTGCCGCATGACCGGCTGACGCGGCATTTCGTCCTCGGCATCCTGATCGCCTTCCTGCCGGCGGCCATCATCGGCGCGCTGGCGCATGATTTCATCAAGACCATCCTGTTCGAATCGCCGCGGCTGATCTGCATCATGCTGATCATCGGCGGCGTCGTGCTGCTGGCGGTCGACCGCATGAAGCTGCAACCGGTCTACCGCGACGTCGAACGCTTCCCGACAAGGCTTTATCTGCAGATCGGCCTGTTCCAGTGCCTGTCGCTGATCCCCGGCACGTCGCGCTCCGGTTCGACCATCGTCGGCGCCCTGCTGCTGGGCGTCGACAAGCGCGCGGCGGCGGAATTCTCGTTCTTCCTCGCCATCCCGACCATGGTCGGCGCCTTCGCCTTCGACCTGTTCAAGAACCGCAACGTGCTGACCACGGCCGACCTGCCGATCATCGCCATCGGCTTCGTCGCTGCCTTCGTCACCGCGCTGATCGTCGTCCGCTTCCTGCTCGATTACGTCTCACGCAACGGCTACGCGCTGTTCGGCTGGTGGCGCCTGGTGGTGGGCGGTGTGGGCCTGGTGGCGTTGATGATCTGGGGTTGAGCGTCAAACCAACGCCCGCGGTCGGTGCACGCCAGCCGCCCCAGTCAGATTATTCTGCCCTTGTTTTGGATATTGATTAGCGTGAGCTTTTCGTTTCGAAGCCAAAAGGCAATCGTTAGGAATCCCGTCACTTTAGGGTAGCTATCCAAGCAAGTGAGGACTCCGTCCGCGCAAGTGTGATTCACAAAATCGACGCTAAATACATAACCCGCTGGAATGATCTGGTCTTCATGTGGGTTTGAGATAATCATCTCAAGATATGGCGTCTCTATTCCCGGGAACAATTGAGATTCGAGGTAAAATATTACCTCGCTCTTGCTGGAACCAATGGGTAGACCTCGAGAAATAATGTCCTTGGCCTTTTCTACGCTCCAGCCTTTTCGTACCAGTGCGGAAATTTGATCTCGGGCTGTCGTCATCTGTACACCACTCTTGGCTTCAACTCCGCCCATAAAACGCATTCTCGACGTGCACCGGCCAGCGCCAAGGCAGCACCGCCACCATGTCGAAACGCATAGACAATCTGCCATAGTCCGGCTGCCGCGACAGCCAGATGTCGGCGGCGCCCTCGATGCGGCGTTCCGATTCATGGCCGATCGCCTCCATCGCTTCCATCAGCGTGCGCCGCGCCTTGACCTCGACGAACAGCACGAGGTCGCCGCGCCTTGCGATCAGGTCGATCTCGCCGAATTTTGTGCGATGACGTCGCGCGAGTATCCGGTAGCCTTTCAGCATCAGCGCCGCCGCCGCCAGCCATTCGCCGCGATGGCCGCGCCGATAGGCCTTTTGGCGGCTGGCGCTCGGACGCTCAGCCACCTTCGCCTTCTCCACCGGCATCCCTGAGTTCAAGCAGCCGCCGATACAGAGCCTGTTTCTGCCCGCCGGTCATTTTCGCCGCTTCCGCCGCAGCCTTGGAGGCCGGCATTTCGGCGGCCAACGACAGCAGCAGCCGGTCGATGTCGGCGGGTTGGTCGGCCTTTACCTCGGCGGGGCCGACGCAGATGACGATCTCGCCCTTCGGCGTGTCGGCCGCCGCATAATGGTCGGCCAGCGCGGCAAGCGTGCCGGTGCGCATCTCCTCGAACGTCTTGGTCAGCTCGCGGCCGATAGCGGCTTTCCGCTCACCGCCCAGCGCTTCGACCATGGCGACCAGCGTCTCGGCCAGCCGGCGCGGCGATTCGAAGAAGATCAGCGTCGCCGGCACCGCCTTGAAGGTCTCAAGTTTGGTCAGCCGCTGCCCTGATTTCACCGGCAGAAAACCGGCAAACAGGAAAGCGTCCGAGGGCAGGCCCGACGCCGTCAGCGCCGCAAGCGGCGCCGAAGGTCCGGGGATCGGCACGACGCGCAGGCCGCGCTCCAGCGCCTCGCCGACCAGCCGGTAGCCGGGATCGGAGATCAGCGGTGTGCCGGCGTCGGAGATCAGCGCCACGCTCTGCCCGGCCTCGAGTGCCGCGATCAATTTTGGTCCGGCTTCGCCGGCATTGTGCTCGTGATAGGCGGTGGTGCGCCGCCGAATGCCGTAGCGGTCGAGCAGCACGCGCGAGACGCGGGTGTCCTCGCAGGCGACGATGTCGGCGGCGGCCAGTGTTTCCAAGGCGCGCAGCGTGATGTCGGCGAGATTGCCGATCGGCGTCGCCACCAGATACAGCGCCGGCTCCAGCGGCCGCGCCGGCATCTCGGTCTGGCCGATCACATAGCTGCGTTTTTCGACGGTCACCGCTCATTCTCCGTTCAGCCCTGTTTGGCACGGCGCAGGCCGGGTTGCAAAACGCCCGGCGTCGCGCCCCAAATCTCACGCGGAAGTAATCCGGCCGCCATGTCTTTGCCATAGTGGGGAACGAAACCGTGGCCAGCGGATTGAATGCCTGAGTCTCTTGAGGAGGAGGACAGGATGGACAGCCTGAAACTGCAGGACGTTTTCGAGCCCTACTATGCCGGCCGCAACCGCGTGCCCGCGACGCGTGAGCAATCCGCCGAAGCCCGCCACGAAGCTATCCGCAGGGAAGCCGGAAAGCGGCTTCTGCGCCGTGTGCTCGCCGAGGCCCGCAACGAAATCGAGACCGACACCGAAAGTACGACGGAGCACTGACCGGACGATGCCCAATCGCTTCGATATCTTCATCACCCGTCTTGAAACCAAGAGCGCCAGAGAAGGCGTGCCGCCGCATCCGATGAACGACCAGCACAGCGTCCGCCGCGACAAGGCCGACGCCAAGCCGGCCCGACCCGGCGACGCGCATGCCGAAAAGGACCGCGGCAAGCGCCGCTTCAAGCACGACGCTTAGTTTGTCGATCGGTCCGGCATCCCCGCCTTTGTCATCCTAGGGCGAAGCAAGGAGCGAAGCGACGCGGCGCAGACCCTAGAATCCATGCCGTGACGCCTGCCGAAGGATGCGGCAGCGCAGAATTCTAAACCGTTGCAACGCCTTAGCCTCGCGGCATGGATCCTCGGGTCAAGCCCGAGGATGACGATCGCGTAGGCGTGGAACGCCCAACGACATCGGTCAGCCCAGGTACCTCTGGACCCTCACCTCCAGCAATCGCATCAACTCCGGGTCCATGAATTCATAATCGTCCGGAATATCGAGGCAGATCACCCGCGCCTTCTTCAGGCTCGCCTTGAATTTCTTCTGCAGCTTGGTGCGGTGCGCCTTTTCCATGACGAAGATGATATCGGCCCAGGCCACGAGCTCGTGCGTCAGCGGCGTGTCGGCATCGTGATTGGTGCCCGCCGAGGCGACCTCGATATTCCTGCTTTTTGAAAACACCTGCTCGGCGGTCGGGCTGCGCAAGCGATTCTGGCTGCAGACGAAGAGGACGTTCTTCACCGACTACTCATCCCAGATATTACGCTGATTTTTGCTGAGAGGGATGTACTGATCAAATGTGAGTCCATTCAGATCAAACTCGAGCAACTCATCCTTGGCGATCCCGCGAAGCGTATTTCCGATATATGTTATGAAACTGAGGACAACGCTGAACTCGCTCAAGTGGGTCAATTTTAGTTTCGACGTGACCGTTGCGTTCCTGATGAAAATCGCCTGAGCCTCAAAGAGGTCGTCATGCTCTGGAGATCTCAAGATTTCGGTCAATCCAAACTCGAACACATCGTCCGTGTTCAATGTCATCAAGGTCTCGTGGATCAGGAACTTCATCGAAGGACTCATCTCGGATGCGGCGCTGCTCGCCCTCGGCTCAACAAGCCGAACCTCTAGCATCCTTGCTCAGGCCGATAAATCGTCCACACAGACCAGCCACTTGGCCCGCTTACCTCGCCAGATCCGCCACCACGGCATCGAGCACGATCATGCCAGCCGGCGTGGCGCGCAGCCTTGCATTGCCGATCGGCGCCACCAGCCCCTCGCCCTGCAGCACCGCCAGCCGCGCGCTGGACAGGCCGCGCCCCGAAAACGCCTCGTAGCGGGTAAGGTCGATGCCTTCAGCGAGCCTGAGCCCCATCAACAGGAACTCGTCGGCCTCCTCCGAACGCGTCAAGACTTCGCCGCCGGTGACGCCATGGCCCTTGGCCTCGACCAGATTGGCCCAGGTCTCCGGCATCCGCTCGGCGATGGTGACGGTTCGGCGGCCGTTCTCGATGAAGCGGCCATGCGCCCCCGGCCCGACGCCGACATATTCGCCATAGCGCCAGTAGGTCAGATTGTGCCGGCTCTCGGCGCCCGGCCTGGCGTGGTTGGAAATCTCATAAGCCGGCAAACCGTGCGCTGCGGTCACTTCCTGCGTCAGCGCATAGAGGTCGGCCGCTCGGTCATTGTCGGGAATGGTGAATTTGTGCGCCGCGTGCAATGCGTGGAAAGGCGTGCCTTCCTCGATGGTCAGCTGGTAGAGCGACAGATGGTCGGCGGCGTGGCCAATCGCCTGTTCGAGCTCCGCCTGCCAGGCGTCCAGCGTCTGGCCGGGACGGGCATAGATCAGGTCGAAGGAAAGCCGCGGAAAAATCTCACGCGCCAGCCCGATGGCATGCAGTGCTTCCTCGACATTGTGCAGCCGGCCGAGAAAACGCAAATCCTTGTCGTTCAGCGCCTGCACGCCGAGCGACACCCGGTTGACGCCGGCCGCGCGATAGCCGCGAAAACGCTCGGCCTCGACTGAGGACGGATTGGCTTCCAGCGTCACCTCGATGCCATCGGGCACCGTCCAGTTCTTCGCCACCGCATCAAGCACCGCCGCCACCGTCTGCGGCTGCATCAGCGACGGCGTGCCGCCGCCGAGAAAAATGCTGGTCACTTCGCGCGGCCCGGTGCGCTCGCGCATATGCTTCAGCTCGGTCTCGAAGGCGCGGGCAAAGCGCTCCTGGTCGACCGGCTGGTGGCGGACATGGCTGTTGAAGTCGCAATACGGGCATTTGGCCGCGCAGAACGGCCAGTGGACATAGACGCCGAAGCCCGGGCTGCGGTGCAGCGGCATCAGGCTGAGCCTAACCTGGCGCGGGCGAATCTCTGGAAAGCTCGGGCGCGGTGCGACAGCGCCGTTGGCTGGCCGGGCTTCCAGCCATGCTTTTCCTCGGCGCTCATCTCGCCGAACGTCTTGTCGAAACCGTCAGGCAGGAACACCGGGTCGTAGCCGAAACCGAGTTCGCCGCGAGGCGGCCAGACCAGCGTTCCCTCGGCCTCGCCGCGATAATATTCGGCCTCGCCATCTGGGAAGGCGAGGCAGATGACGGCGACGAAGCGGCCCTTGCGCTGCGCCGGCTGGGCGGCGCCGACCTCCTGCAAGGCCACTTCGGTGCGCTGCATGGCCATGCCGAAGTCACGCGTGCCTTCCGGGGTTTCGGCCCAGTTGGCGGTGTAGACGCCGGGTGCGCCGTCGAGCGCGTCGACGCACAGGCCCGAATCGTCCGACAGCGCCGGCAGGCCGGTGGCTTTAGCCGCCGCAAAAGCCTTGATGTAGGCGTTTTCCTCGAAGGTGGTGCCGGTCTCGTCCGGTTCCGGCAGGCCATAGTCCTTGGCCGACTTCGCCTCGAAGCCGAACGGACCCATCAAATCGCCGAATTCGCGCAGCTTGCCCGCATTGTGGCTGGCGACGACGATCTTTTTTCCATCGAGAGAATGCATCAAAGGCCCCAGATCCGTGGCTCGGCGAATTCGATCGAATTGCCCGAGGGGTCGCGTATGTAGATCGAACGCCCGCCCTGCGGCCATTCGAATTCGCTTTCGATGGCGATGTTTTTCGCCTCAAGCTGCGCCTTCCAACGCCCGAGTTCATCGGCGCTTGCGGCGAAGCAGAGATGGCCCTCGCCGACTGTGCCATGCGGCGGCACTTTCAGCCGCGCATCCGGCGCCGGTGGGATTTTGGTCGCCTCGGCGTTGAAGATCAGCAAAACGCCGGCGCCACAGCGGAAGAAGACATGGCGGCCGTCGACCTTGCCGAGGACCTCGAGGCCGAGGACGTCACTGTAGAACGCTTCGGCGGCGGCGAGGTCGGTGACGTAAAGAGCCGATTCAAGGACAGCGGAAGGTTTCATTGAAAGCTTATGCCACAGCCATCTGCTGCAAACTCACCAACCTTTGAATGCCCTTCTTGGCCAGACCCATCAGCTCCGCGAACTGCCCTTCGGAGAAAGGCTCGCCCTCGGCGGTGCCCTGGATCTCGACGATGCCGCCCTTGCCGGTCATGACGAAATTGGCGTCGGTGCCGGCCGACGAATCCTCGATATAGTCAAGATCGATGACCGGCTGGCCGTCATAGATGCCGCAGGAAATCGCCGCGACATGGTCTTTCAGCACTTTGGCAACGCTGGCCATCTGCCGTGCTTCCATCCAGCGCAGGCAATCATAGAGCGCCACCCAGCCGCCGGTGATCGAGGCCGTGCGGGTGCCGCCATCGGCCTGGAGGACATCGCAGTCGACAGTGATCTGCTGTTCGCCCAGTGCCTGCAAATCAACCACGGCGCGCAGCGAACGGCCGATCAGCCGCTGGATCTCCAGCGTGCGACCGCCTTGCTTGCCGGCCGAGGCTTCGCGGCGCATGCGTTCGCCGGTCGAGCGCGGCAGCATGCCGTATTCAGCCGTCACCCAGCCCTTGCCGGAATTGCGCATCCAGCCCGGCACCTTTTCCTCCAGGCTCGCCGTGCACAGAACATGCGTGTCGCCGAATTTTACCAGGCACGAGCCTTCGGCGTGTTTGGACACGCCGCGCTCGAAGGAGATGGCGCGCATTTCGTCGGCTTGGCGTTTGGAGGGGCGCATCGAGGCCTCTTTCTGTTCTTTTTGCGGTTGCGTCGGCGGCTTGTAGACGCATGCAGCCCATGGCGCAAAGGAAAATGGCCGCAAACGCGGCACCGTGACCGCATACGGCATTGGGCGATCGCAAGAGCGACGCCGCTGACCGCAAACGCGGCGGCGGGCGATCTGGAACAGACGTCGCTGACCGCAAGTGCGGCAGCGGGTTGCGCAGGGGCGAGGGAAGTCTATATCCTTTAGGCGGAGGTTTTTGGCCCGAATGACCAAGGCAGTCACCGAACCCAGTCTGCTGGCACCCGCGCTGCAGTCGCTCGACATGCGCTCGCGCGACATTTTCCGGCGCATCGTCGATTCCTATCTGAAGGACGGTGAGCCTGTGGGATCGCGCAGCCTGTCGCGTATCCTGCCATCGTCGCTGTCGCCGGCCACCATCCGCAATGTGATGAGCGACCTCGAACATCTCGGCCTGATCTATGCCCCGCACATCTCGGCCGGGCGCCTGCCGACGCAGACCGGCCTGCGCTTCTTCGTCGATGCCTTCATGGAGCTCGGCGATCTCTCCGACGAGGAACGCCGCGTCATCGAGGCGCAGGTGCGCGCCTCCGGCTCGGGCGCGACGCTGGAACACATGCTAACCGAGGCCAGCCAGATGCTGTCGGGCATGTCGCGCGGCGCCGGCCTGGTGCTGGCCACCAAGAACGAGGTGGCGCTGAAGCACATCGAGTTCATCCAGCTTGAGCCGACCAAGGCGCTGGCCGTGATGGTGTCGCAGAACGGCGATGTCGAGAACCGCGTCGTCGACCTGCCGGCCGGCATCACCGTCTCGCAGCTGCACGAAGCCTCCAACTTTCTAAACGCCCATATCAGGGGCCGCACGCTGGCCGAGGCGCGCATCGAGATCGCCCGCATCAAGGACGAGACCAGGGCGGCCCTCGACACGCTGTCGCAGGATCTCGTCGAAAAAGGCCTGGCGGTGTGGGCGGGCGCCGACAGCGGCCTGCCGGCGCGTCTCATCGTGCGCGGCCGCGCCAATCTGCTCGAAAACGTCACCGCCCAGGCAGACATCGAATTGCTCAGGCACCTGTTCGAGGACCTGGAAACGCAGGACGGGCTGATCCAGCTGCTCGACCTCGCCGAGGACGGCCCCGGCGTGCGCATCTTCATCGGCTCGGAAAACAAGCTGTTTTCGCTCTCCGGCTCGTCGCTGGTGGTGGCGCCCTACCGCGACAAGGACGCCCGGGTCGTCGGCGCGCTTGGCGTCATTGGCCCGACCAGGCTGAATTATGCCCGCATCGTGCCAATGGTCGACTACACTGCCCAATTGATTACCCGGATGTTGAGGTAAGTCCAAGCCGGCATCACCGCAAAGGAGGGCGCAGAATGGCGCTTGAATCGTTCAAGGCCCAGATCAGTCTGCTGCTCGAGGAAATGGTCAACCAGCCCGAGGACGAGCACGAAATCCAGGAGCAACTGCGCGAAAAACTCCGCGAAATGCGCGCCATGGGCCTGCCGCTGCCGGACGATCTCGTCGCGCTGGAAAAGCGGCTCGACGACGATCTCGACGTCGAGGAAGAAGACAGCTGACGGGTTCCCCGTATCTGCGTGCGCGACCTTCATTTTTTTGATGCGCCCGCCCATTATCTGCTGATGCAGCAGCCGGGCGCGGCGTGAATTCGAGGAGGACAGCATGATCCGGATTGCCGGCTTCGCGAGCCTTGCCCTGCTTATGGCCACCAGTGCCTACGCTCAGCAAGCCGATCAACCGCTGCTGACCGGCAAGGACGCTTTCGGCGACTGGAAGGCGGACAAACCGGGCGTGCGCCGGCTGATCAAGCCGCAGGACCTGCAGGCGCCCTTTGTCACCGAATCCGCATCCAATGGCCCCGGCGTGTCGGAGAGGCCCGAAGGCGCCAATCCAGTTGTGCTGCCGGGTTTTGCAGCGGAGCTTATCGCCTCCGGTATCGCCAACCCGCGCGTCGTTCGCGTTGCTCCGAATGGCGACCTGTTTGTTGCCAACAGCAACGACGACGAGATACGCGTTTATCGTCTCGGAAAGGGTAGCGCAAAACCCGTCCAGAAAGCGATCTTTGCCAGCAACCTGAGCCGACCCTACGGCATCGCCTTCTATCCACCGGGCGACAAGCCGCAGTGGGTCTATGTCGCCAATACCGATAGCGTGGTGCGCTTCGCCTATCGCGACGGCGATCTGAAAGCCTCCGGTGAACCGGAGACGATTGTCACCGGCATTCCCTCGGGCGGCCACTGGACTCGCGACATCGCCTTCTCGCCCGACGGCAAGACCCTTTATGTCTCGGTCGGCTCCGAATCGAATATCGCCGAGGGCATGGGGAAGGAACCGCGCGGCGGCCTCGACGCCTGGATCAAATCCATGCCTTCAGGTGCTGCCTGGGGCGAGGAGGACGGCCGCGCCGATGTGCTGGCCTTCGACCCCGATGGCAAGAATGGCCGCATCGTTGCCACCGGCCTGCGCAATTGTTCTGGCCTGACCGTGCAGCCGGCGACCGGCGCGCTGTGGTGCGTCGTCAACGAGCGCGACTCGCTCGGCGACAACATTCCGTTCGAATTCGCAACCACCGTGAAGGACGGCGCCTTCTACGGTTGGCCTTGGTACTACATCGGCAACAATGAGGATCCGCGCCGCAAGGGTGAGCGCCCAGACCTTGCCGGCAAGGCGACCATCCCCGACGTGCTGATGCAGGCGCATTCTGCGCCGCTCAACATCGTCTTCTATGAGGGGGGCAATTTCCCGGCCGAGTACAAGGGCGATGCTTTCGTTGCCCTGCACGGGTCCTGGAACCGCGGCGTGCGCACGGGCTACAAGGTGGTGCGACTGAAATTCAAGGATGGCAAGCCGACCGGCGAGTATGAGGATTTCGTCACCGGCTTCGTCATTTCCAATGACTCCGTCTGGGGCCGGCCTGTCGGCGTCGCGGTGGCCAAAGACGGCGCGCTCATCCTCACCGAGGATGCCAGCGGCACCATCTGGCGCATCACTCATGTCGACGGGCCTTCCTGAGCCCATTGGTTTGGCAAAGAGCTGCCCCAGTGCACGTCCCGATGTATCGCCTTGGGATAGGTATGGATCACCTCGGCCGATGAGACGCGGTCGTCGAAACCAGTATCCCTGAGATTGAAGAGGCCGACCGAGCCGAAGGACTTCTTCGCCCCTTGCGCGAAGCGGCTGTCGCTGAAATCGTGTTCGTAGAGTGTCACCGTGACGTGACCGTCATTGAGCTTCGGCACGTAAACACTGCTGATCGTGTCGTTCGCGACGCCCAGCTGGTTGACGTTGAAGCGATAGACGTCCTGCACCATGCGCCGGGCCGCATTGCCGTTGATCATCCAGTATTCGCGGCGCGATGCGCGGTTCTGGTCGTCAAGCTTGAGCGCTGCCTTGCGGCCAAGCCCGAGCCAGTGCTCGAACACCATCACATTGGCGCCCCAGGGGTAGGGATAATTGGACTTGTCGACGATGCGCCGCACGCCGGTGTCGGGGATCTCATTGGTGTCGACATAGTCCAGCCATTGCAGCTGGAATGAGGCTTCCACGTTGAGGTCGCTGTTGCGCGGATCGGATGCAACGATGCGCCAGTCGGAAACCGGAGGATACTTGGTGTCGAGGTCGATGTAGAACTCGCCCTTGGCGGTATCGTCGGGGTTCGGGGAGGCGCGCTCCAACGCCACCAGCCGCACCTTGAAGCGGTTGTTGACGACCAGCGGATAGATCATCGGACGAACGGGATGAGCGCCGGGGTTCCGGCTGTCGGAAAAGTAGCCAGGCGCCGGGGCGATATCGCTTGCGCCCTTGTCGAACAGGCTGAAGGCCTGCCGCCCCTCGAACCACAGATACCATTCCAGCTCGTGCCCACGCGCCTCGGAACAGGGCTTCCATTGCATAAGCTGGATGTGAAGTCGTTTCGCTAGCATGGGCAGCTCCTGTCGGTGTAGCAGCGCAAGAACGCAGGGATTGCAATGTGCGCTGGGGCGGCTGGGGGATAGCCGCTCTCCCACGGCGCGTAAGTGAACCATCTCTCGTTTTCGGCCGTGCCCTGACGACCGTCCGACCCTGCTGGCGCAATCGAATCCGTTTTACCCCTGCCGGCTTTCATGGCATCAGGGGCCGTTCACGGGGTGCAACCGTCATGACCCTCACCGGCTTTCTCGCCTACAGCGCCGCAGTCGGCATCGCCGCCGCCATTCCCGGCCCTGGCGTCACCGCGCTGGTGGCGCGGGCGCTGGGTTCCGGCTTCCGCTCGTCCCTGGCCATGTCCTTCGGACTGATGCTCGGCGACCTCATTTATCTCACCGCCGTGGTGCTCGGCCTTGCCTTTGTCGCGCAGACCTTCGGCATGGTCTTCCTCGCCATCAAATGGCTGGGCGTCGCCTATCTCGCCTTCCTCGGCTGGCGGTTCTGGACCGCCGGCATCACGCCCGAAACGGTCGAGGCCAGGAAGGGCAAGGGTGGTCTGGTATCGAGCTTCCTTGCCGGCCTGACCGTCACGCTCGGCAACCCGAAGACGATGATCTTCTATCTCGCAATCACGCCGACCATCGTCGACCTGAAGACCATCACCCTCGCCGACTACGGCATTCTGGTCGCCCTCACCGTCATCGTGCTCTTCGTGGTGCTGGTGCCTTATCTGGCGCTGGCGGCCAAGGCGCGCTGGTTCCTGAAATCGCCGCGCGCGCTGAAGGCGCTGAACCGCACCGCCGCCGGCTTCATGGTTGGCGCAGCAGCTGCCATTGCGGCCCGTCAGTAGGTGCATCGATATTCAGGTGAGGCCGGCCTGCAAACGCCGGCTTGCTGCGCTTCCGGTGCTCACGTACCCGAAAGCGCTCCGCTCCGGTTCTCGCAAGCCAGCATTTTCGGCTCGGCCTGACCTGAATCTCGATACACCTTGGTGCGCAATCGGCACTTGCTCAGCCAATCCATTCCGCCAATCCGGCCATCCGGGAAATGCGTTTCCGGGAGGTCAGCCTTTTCAGCAAGCGCCCCACTCGATATTTTCGGCCGGCAGCCTATCTTGCGCGATCGAAAGCCCTATTCTGTCCGCCGATGCCAATTGCCTGACCAATTGCCTGACTTGGGAGCGAAACCAATGAACAAGCCCGTCTCTTCGCCGCGCGTGCCCGGCCGCGGCCGCGTCTACAATTCGATCACCGAGACGATCGGCGACACGCCGTTGGTGCGGCTCGACAAATTCGCCAAGGAGAAAGGCGTCGTTGCCAACCTTCTGGCCAAGCTCGAATTCTTCAACCCGATCGCCTCGGTCAAGGATCGCATCGGCGTTTCGATGATAGAGGCGCTGGAAGCGTCGGGCCGCATCAGGCCCGGCAAGACGACGCTGATCGAGCCGACCTCCGGCAATACCGGCATTGCGCTCGCCTTTGCCGCCGCCGCCAAGGGCTACAAGCTGATCCTGACCATGCCTGAAACCATGTCGGTGGAGCGCCGCAAGATGCTGGCGCTGCTTGGCGCCGAGCTGGTGCTGACCGAAGGTCCCAAGGGCATGAAGGGCGCCATTGCCAAGGCCGATGAACTGGCCGCCACCTTGCCCGACGCCGTCATTCCGCAGCAGTTCGAAAACCCGGCCAATCCGGAGATCCACCGTCGCACCACGGCCGAGGAGATCTGGAACGACACCGATGGCGGCGTCGACATCTTCGTCGCCGGCATCGGCACCGGCGGCACCATCACCGGCGTCGGCCAGGTGCTGAAGCAGCGCAAGCCTTCGGTGCATGTCGTCGCCGTCGAGCCTGAGGCCTCGCCGGTGCTGTCGGGCGGCCAGCCCGGTCCGCACAAGATCCAGGGCATCGGCGCCGGCTTCGCGCCAAAGATCCTCGACACCTCGATCTATGACGAGATCGTCAAGGTCTCCAATGAGGATTCGGTCGCCAACGCCCGCCTCGTCGCCCGCCTCGAAGGCGTGCCGGTCGGCATCTCGTCGGGCGCCGCACTCCAGGCGGCAATCGTCGTCGGCTCGCGGCCGGAGAACAAGGGCAAGACCCTGGTGGTGATCATCCCGTCCTTCGCCGAGCGCTATCTCTCGACCATCCTGTTCGACGGGCTGGGGGCTTAGTCCTTACGTCTTCGCTGGACTGCCGAAAAACCGGCCGTGGCTTCAGCCGCCGGCTTGAGCGGAAGGCGGCTTCCGGGTCAAATCGCCCGGCCTGCTTCGTGCAGGTTGGGGAGGATTTTATGTACAAACTTTACACACGCCCAGGCAGTGGCGGCTTCGTCGTCGAGGCCGCGTTGGCGCTGGCAAACGTGCAATTCGACCAGATCGATGTGCCGAAGAAAGACCCGCCGGACCCGACTTTCCTCGACATCAGCCCGTTGAACCAGGTTCCGGTCCTGACCTTGCCCAGCGGTCAGTCGATAACCGAATCGGCGGCGATCTGCATCCTGCTTGCCGAGCGCCACCCGCAGGCGGGTCTGGCGCCGGCCGCCGGATCGCCGGATCGCGCCGATTTCCTGCGCTGGATGGCGTTCATGTCGTCGGTGCTCTACCCAGCCATCCTGCGTCTATACTATGCCCATCGCTACACCACCGATGCCGAGGGCAAGAAAGCCGTCAAGCAGGCAGCCATTGCCGAGATGGACCGCGGCTTCGCCATTGTCGATGCAGCACTTGAGGGGCGAGATTGGCTGGTCGGCGACGCGATGTCGCTGGCCGACATCTATCTCGTCATGCTGGTGGCCTGGCACCCTGATGTCGACAAGGCGCGGGCGGACTGGCCGAACATCGAACGCCTGTGGTCGACATTGCGCGCGCATCCGCTGATGAAACGGCTCAACGCATCGCATGAGATGTGGCCGAGTTGAGCGGCGCTCAATTTCGCAGGATCGCCCGTTTCGCCTGCAGGAAGCGGCGCACGGCCGGGTCGCGCTCGAGGCCGATCGCCCGGTCATAGGCTTCGACCGCTTGCGCTGCATTGCCGAGCCTGGCCAGCAGGCCGGCGCGGGCAGCCCAGTAGGGTTGATAGTCGTTAAGCCGCTTGTCGTCGCCGAGCACGTAAAGCGCCGCAAGTCCCGCCGCCGCCCCGTCGACCTCGGCGATCGCCACGGCGCGGTTGATCGCCACCACCGGCGACCCGGCAATGGCCGACAGCGCATCGTAAAAATTTCGGATCGCCGCCCAGTCGGTCTGGCCGGTCCGCCGCCGCGTCGCGTGCACCGACTGCACGGCCGCTTCGAGTTGGTAGCGGCCGATGACGCCCATGGTCGCAGCGTGGCCGAGCAGCGCTTCGGCCTCGTCGATCAGCGCGTGATCCCACAGAAGGCAATCCTGATCGGCAAGCGGAACATAGTCGCCGGCTTCATCGCGCCGCGCCGGGCGGCGCGCCTCGGCGGACAGCATCAGCGCCAGCAGACCGAGCGCTTCCGGCTCGTCGGGCATCAGCGACGCCACCAGCCGCCCGAGCCAGATGCCTTCCGTCGCCAGATTGCGGCGTTGCGTTTCAGTTCCGGCGGGGTCGGTCCAGCCCTCAGCGAAAGCGGCGTAGATCGCCTCCAGCACCGTATCCAGCCGCTCGCCGAGTTCGGCCCGCTCGGGTACGCGGAACGGAATGCCGATCTCGCGGATGCGGCTCTTGGCGCGCACCAGGCGCTGGCCCATCGTCGCCGGCGAGACCAGGAAGGCCGAGGCGATTGCTCCCGCGTCGAAACCCAGAACCGTCTGCAGGATCAGCGGCGCCCGCACGCTGGCCTCGATCGCTGGATGCGCACAGGCAAACATCAGCCTGAGACGCTCGTCGGGCAGGTCTTCGTCTTGCATGCTTGCCTCCATCTCCTCGGCCATCAGCTTGAGATGGTCGCGGCTCGCCTCGCTGGTCAGCCGACGGCGCACCGCATCGACACCACGGCGGCGCGCGACCGCCAGCAGCCAGGCCTCCGGCTTTTCGGGCACGCCGGTTTTCGGCCAGCGCTCAAGTGCTGCGGCAAAGGCATCCGCCAGCGCGTCCTCGGCGCCGGCGACATCGCGCGTGCGCGCCGCGAGCCAGGCGACGAGCTTGCCGTAGCTTTGCCGGGCGGCCGCCTCGGCCGCCGCGCGCGCGATCTCCGGTCGACTGTCCATCACTGGGTCATTTCTGAGAGGCGTACTCGGTCATTTCCCAGATCGGCCGCACCTCGATAGTGCCGGCGCCGGCGCCTGGACAGCGCGCTGCCCATGCGATCGCCGCGTCGGCGTCCTCGGCCTCGATCATGTAGAAACCGGCAAGCTGCTCCTTGGTGTCGGCGTAGGGGCCGTCGAGCACATTGGTCTTGCCGTTGGCCGTCCGCACCGCGGTGGCAAGCTGGGTCGGCTTCAGTCGGTCGCCGGCGAGCCACGCTCCGGATTTCTTCAACGCTTCGGTGTAGGCGCCGTAGGCGGCGCTGATCTCGTAGGTCTTGTCGCTCGGCGCGGCCGCCATCGCGGCTTCGTTCGCGTATATCAAAAGCATGTATCGCATGGTCTTCTCCCGTTCTTAGGAAGGCCGCGTCATTGCGTGCCGAACGTATGTCGCGCGGCCCTGCCCGATTTCGACAGGCTTCAGAAAAAACTTTCATCTTCACCAGGCGATTTCGCAAGGGCCAGATCTTTCCTGGCTGGACGGTGGCAGCACCGGAGTGGCAGCGGTCGCGCCCAGCACTATCCTCTGTCGCGGCGGGCACGTCACGCGAGCGATGGGAGATGAGAATGCAACTCGTGACCCACAAGAAATTCAAGAACGGCCGGTTGATGCCATGGGCAAAAGGCACGGTCGTCAGCGGCGCGAAAGGCACCGTCTATCTCTGCGGCAACACCGCGACATCGGCCGACTATGATCCAGCCGGCAAGAAAGGCGGCGGCTTCGCCGGCGATGCGGCGGCGCAGTGGCGTGAAGTTCTCGGCAACATCAAATCGGATCTGGAGGAAATGGGCAGCGGCCTCGACCATCTCATCAGGCTGACCTTCTTCGTCAGAGGGCCGTTTCCCGACGGCGGCGTGCTCGGCTCTCTCAATTTCGTCTCGACGTGCTGGACGCGTTCTTCGCCGAGCATTGTCCGAAGCATTGCAGCTACAACAATCCGCCACCATCGGAGGTAATCGGCGTCGCAGCGCTTGCCCAGGCCGACATCGTCATCGAGATCGTCGCCGTCGCGGCGCTGCCGGACTGAGGTCGGATCAGGCCTTCGGCTTGAGCCAGCCGCGATAGCGCACGATCAGCCCCGGCGAGCGAGTGCGAGGTCACTTTTGGGCGACATGGGATCAGCCGATCATCCGCGCACGCATCGCGGCGGACGGGATCTCGCAACTGTCCTTGCGGCCGAAGATGGCGTAGCGGTTTTTGGCGATGCGTTCGTAAAGCCAGCCGCGCAAGGGGCGCGGCAACAGCAGCAGGGCTTTCGCCGCTCGCCACGGCCAGCCGAGTTCGGCCATCACGGCAACAAAACTGTCCAGCCGCATGAAAGGAGCGCCGCCGATGAGGACCAGATTGGTCTCATAGCTGTCGGTGCGCAGTCCATGCTTGTGGAACAGCGCCTCGCCCAAGGGCGACTGCGCCGTGGCGAAGCGGAAGCGGTTTTTGCGGTCGAGCCTGACCACCGTGCGCACGAAGGCCGAGCACAGCACGCAGACGCCATCGAAAACGATCAAAGGCTGGCTGGCATCGAAGGGGTCAGGAGAAGACGTCACGGGACATCCGGCAGCTTGTGTCAGGCGACACTAAGCCTGCCGGCTAGGGGATCAAAGCCGCGGCGTTGTCGCACGGCTTCTCGCGGCCAGCGCGGGGCGCTCGGCGCGATAGGTGGTTGCGCGGTGGTCGGCGCCCGGTCTGCAGATCCGGCTGTCGTGACGCGTTTCGAACGTCATGATCAGTGCGCGCCGAGCGAGCTGCCGCGACGGGCGCAGGCCGGGCCCGGTCCGCGCATGTAATAGCGCTCCGGCCGATAGGTCGGCGCGATGAATTCGCGGATGGCGGCGGCATAGCCGGCGATGTGGCCCCAGAATTTCATTTACCCAGTCCCTGTCCCGATTTTCGGATGTCCCGTCCGATTGCGGGGATCATAGCGTCGAGGCGTGAATAGTCGGTGAACACGATGTTAATCTTCGGTCGAAAACCCGTCGCTTCGTGGCCGGAATGCGGCGGTTTCGGGGTCTTTCAGAGCCTTTTGAGCCCTTTCCGGCCAATGTGACTTTTGCATCACATATGTTTCGTCTGGATGTCGCTTGGGCGCGGTTCTGTTTCAATTTCGGCGAGCCCCGCGAAATTTCCGTGCGCATGGCTGCAAAGCCGCCAGGCAGCAATCGGAACCGGAATCGGCTTTACCCGTTCTCGGTTGAACCGCATCGCGCAGGAGTTTCGCCATGGCACCCCGCCCCGCCTGGAAGGGCTATCTGAAACTGTCGCTGGTCACCTGCGCCGTCGAACTGACCAACGTCGTCACCCACACCGAAAAGGTCTCGTTTAGGGTGCTGAACCGCAAGACCGGCAACACGGTCAAGCGCATCTATGTCGATGCCGAAACCGGCGAGCCGCTCGACGAAGGCAATGAGATAAAGGGCTACGAACTCGATGACGGCGACTTCGTCCATATCGAGGAAGACGAGATCGCCGCGGTGCAGATCGAGTCGTCGCACACCATGGCGCTGGACGGCTTCGTCGACAAAGCCTCTATCCAGCAGATCTATCTCGACACGCCCTATTATGTCGCGCCGGCCGACAAGGTGTCGGAGGAAGCCTTTGCCGTCATCCGCGACGCCATGGCCGGCAAGAAAATGGCCGGGCTGGCGCGCATCGTGCTCTATCAGCGGGAACGTCCCGTCGTTATCGAGCCGCTCGGCAAAGGCATGGTGCTGACCACTTTGCGCTACGACAACACGGTGCGGCAGCCCGACAGCGCCTTCGGCGACATCGAGGCGGTGAAGACCGACCAGGAGATGACCGATCTCGCCGAACTCATCATCGACAAGAAGAAGGCGAAGTTCGATCCCTCGAAATTCGAGGACAAATATGAGGACGCGCTGCTCGAGCTGATCCGCGCCAAGAAGGCCGGTAAGAAGGCGCCGAAGCCACAGGCCGCGCCCAAGCCGTCCAACGTGGTCAATCTGTTCGACGCGCTGAAGAAGAGCCTGTCGGATGGCGGCACGGCGAAAGGCTCGGCCAAGAAGGCCAGGCCGGCCGCCAAAAGCGGCAAGGCGAAAGCCGCCGCACCCAAACGCAAATCGGCGTGAGGCCCAGCACCATGGCCAGCCTCGAACAATATCAGTCCAAGCGCGATTTCAAGAAAACCGCCGAGCCTGCCGGCAAAGTCACGCGCGGCAAGACATCCGGCGGCATCTTCGTCATCCAGAAACACGATGCGACCAGGCTGCATTACGATTTCCGCCTCGAGCATGACGGCGTCTTGTGGAGCTGGGCGGTGACGCGCGGCCCGAGCCTCGATCCGCACGAAAAGCGGCTGGCCGTGCATGTCGAGGACCACCCGATCGACTATGCGTCCTTCGAAGGCACCATCCCCAAGGGCGAATATGGCGGCGGCACGGTCATCGTCTGGGACGAAGGCACATGGACGCCCGAGATCGACCCGGCCAAGGCGATGAAAAAAGGCCACATCTCGTTCGAGCTCAAAGGCAAGAAGCTGAGCGGCCTGTGGCATCTGGTCAGGCTGAAGCCACGCGCGGGTGAAAAGCGTGACAACTGGCTGCTGATCAAATCCGACGACGCCGCTGCCCGCCCGGGCGAAGACATTCTGAAGGACGCACCGGAATCGGTGAAATCCGGCCTCACCATCGAGCAGGTCGCGGAGGGCAAGACCGTCGACGGCAAGAAGCCGAAGGTCTGGCATTCCAACAAGCCTGCCGCCTCCAGCAAGGCGAAGGCCGGCAAGCGTCTCGATTTCATCGAGCCGCAGCTGGCGACGCTGGAGCGCGAGGCGCCGCCCGGTAAGGACTGGCTGCACGAAGTCAAATTCGATGGCTACCGCATGCAGGCGCAGATCGCCGGCACCGAGGTGCGGCTTCTGACCCGTACCGGCCTCGACTGGACGGAGAAATTCGGCTCCGAGATCGTTGCCGAACTCGCCCAGCTGAAATGCAGCGACGCCATCATCGATGGCGAGATCGTGGTGTTGGCCGACAGCGGCGTTTCGTCCTTCGCGCTGCTGCAACAGGATCTCTCCGCCAATCGCACCAGCCGCTTTACCTACTACGTCTTCGACCTGATGCGGCTCGACGGCAAGGATTTGCGCGCCGAGCCGCTGGTCGAGCGCAAGCAGGCGCTGCAGGAGCTGCTTGGTGAGCCGGCCGAAAATGCCGCCGTCCGCTTCAGCGACCATTTCGCCGAGCCGGGCAAGATCATGCTGCAGCATGCCTGCCGCATGGGGCTCGAAGGTATCGTTTCCAAGCGCGCCGACGCGCCCTATCGCAGGGGTCGCGGCCCAAGCTGGGTAAAGTCCAAATGCACGGAGCGCCAGGAATTCGTCATTGGCGGCTATGTGCCGTCGGAAAAGACCGGCCGCGGCCTGCGCTCGCTGCTGGTCGGCTATTTCGAAGGCGGCAAGCTCAATTATGCCGGCCGCGTCGGCACCGGCTTTTCGGTCAAGGGCGCGACGGACCTGAAGAAGAAGCTCGATGCGCTGAAGGCAGAATCATCGCCTTTCGCCGCCGCCGTGCCGAAGGGCAAAGGTCTGGTCTGGGTCAAGCCTGAACTGGTCGGCGAAGTGGAGTTCCGCAGCTGGACCTCGGACCGTATAATACGCCACGCGTCGTTCCAGGGACTGCGCGAGGACAAGCCGGCGGAGGAAGTCGTGCAGGAAAAGCCATCGAAACCGGCGAGCAAAGCAAAGCCCGTGGCAAGCAGCGCCGGCAAGGCTTCCGGGACGGAAGCTGGGGCAATGACCACCAGCGTAAAACTATCCCATCCCGAAAAGCTGCTGTGGCCCGACGAAAAAATATCCAAGCAGGCTTTGCTTGAGCACTACGCGCTGGTCTGGCCGCGCATGGAACAGTTCATCATCAACCGGCCGCTCAGCCTGGTCAGGGCGCCGGACGGCATAGGCGGGCCGCGCTTTTTCCAGAAACACGCCTCGGCCGGCATGAGCGACAAGATCGCCCGGATGAAGGACCCGACCGATGGCGAGGAGATCCTGTTCATCCGCGATTTCGACGGCCTCGCAGCTCTGGTCCAGTACGGCGTGGTCGAGGTCCACATCTGGGGCTGCACGACCGACGAGCTGGAAAAGCCCGACCAGATCATCTTCGATCTCGATCCCGACGAGGGCGTCGACGTCAAGGCGGTGCGCGAGGCAGCGCTCGACATCCGAGGCAAGCTCGACGATCTGTCGCTGCCCAATTTCGTCAAGCCGTCGGGCGGCAAGGGCTACCACGTGCTGGTACCGCTGAAGCCTTCGGCGGATTGGGAGGCGGTCAAAACCTTCTCGCATGATTTCGCCAAGGCGCTGGAGCAGGCAGCCCCCGACCGCTACACGGCAACGCTGTCGAAGAAGGCGCGCACCGGCAAAATCTTCGTCGACTATCTACGCAACGGCAGGGGTTCGACCACGGTCGCGCCCTACTCCTCACGCGCCAAGAAGGGCGCGACAGTGTCCATTCCGGTGACATGGGCGGAGGTGGAGGCGGGGCTGGCGCCGAACGCATTTCCGATCGGCGACAAGACGACGCTGAAGCAATTGGAGAAGGCTGATCCGTGGGCGGATTTCTTCAAGCAGGCGAAGGTGCTGAAGCGGGGGTGAGGGGCCGACGTAGCGATCCTTCGCGCCCCCCTCTGGCCTGCCGGCCATCTCCCCCACGAGGTGGGAGATTAGCGGTTCCGGCGCCCCGCTCATTCCTGCAACCGTTGAAGATTGGCGAAGGCCCGCGTGACGTCCGATCTCCCCCCTTGTGGGGGAGATGTCCGGCAGGACAGAGGGGGGCGCTGTCCCGCCAGCATCGCGAAATCGGCACCGGCAAACTAAGCCAAAAACACCCGCTCAAACGCCTGTTTCCCCGGCGGTGAAAACAACACAGCCCGACTGTCCTTCTCCCGCCTTGCCCATTTCTCCGCCAGGATCTTGTCGAGGATCGCCGCGCCCAGCGTGCCGGCGAGGTGCGAGCGGCGTACGCTCCAGTCGAGGCAGGCGCGGCAGACCGGCCGGCGCGGCTTGGCGTCGACATCGATGCCGATGGCCGAAAAATGCGAGGCCGCCGACGGCCCGAGCCGGATCTCCTGGTCGTCGCGCAAAAGAATGTCGCGTGCGACAAGCCGGTCGAGCATCGCCACCGCCTGTTCGCCGGCGAGGTGGTCATAGCAGACGCGGGCGACGCGCATGGCGCCGTCGCGCGGGCCCGGTCGCACGCGCTTGGGGCCGACAGCTTCCGCCACGCCGGTGATGGCTTCGATCATGCCCGCCACTTGCGGGCCGGCAAGGCCGTAATAGCGGTGCCGGCCCTGGCTGGCCAAAGTCAGCAACCCGCCCTCCATCAATTTCGACAGATGCGACGACGCCGTCGGCAGCGACACGCCGGCCTCCAGTGCCAGTTCGCTTGCCGTCAAAGCCGTGCCGCCCATCAGGGCATTCAGCATGTTTGCCCGCGCCGGATCGCCGACCAGGCTGGCGATGCGGGCGATGTCGGGTCCTTCACGCATAGTTCGGTCTCCATCGAAGCATTCTTGCGAGATAATCACTAATGTCGGGAGAGATCAAGGAGAACGCCGATGCCAACCGCTTCCGCCCCACTCGCCAGCCGCCAGCCCTTCCCGGTCGTCACCTGGCTGCACCGGCGGCTGCTCGCCCGCTGGTATGACCGCCATCTGCAGCGGCTCGACCTCGCCGAGATCGACGACCATTTGCTGCGCGACCTCGGCCTGACCCGGGAGGATGTGCGCCGCGAATGCGCGAAATCCTTCTGGCAGGCCTGACCGCCGGCATTTTGCTTAGCAGGCCCGGCGGCACAACGTTTCGACGCCGCTCGAACCATCCATGCGAAACCCAAGGAGATCACGATGACCATCACCTGCTTCATCCGCTATGAGATCGACCCGTTCGGCAAGGCGGCGTTCGAGCAATATGCCAAGGCCTGGGGCCAGGCGATCCCGCGCTGCGGCGCCGATTTGATCGGCTACTACGCCCCGCATGAGGGCTCGGCCACCAGGGCCTACGCCGCCTACAACATCGACAGTCTGGCCGCCTACGAAGCCTATCGCGCCCGGCTCGCTGCCGATCCCGCCGGCAAGGCCAATTACGAATTCGCCCGCCGGGAAAAGTTCATCTTGAAAGAAGACCGCATCTTCTTGAAGCTGGTGTCGGGGCCGCATGGACCGCAGCAGCTGTTCCAGCCCGCGGTCAAGGAGGAAGCATGATCGCTGTCATCTTCGAGGTGCAACCGGCTGAGGGACAGCGCGATGCCTATCTCGGCATCGCCGCCGAGCTGAGACCCCTGCTCGACGGTATCGATGGCTTCATCTCCATCGAGCGGTTTCAGAGCCTGGTCGACCCGAACCGCATCCTGTCGCTGTCCTTCTGGCGCGACGAGGAAGCGGTCAAGGCCTGGCGCAACACCGAGGAGCATCGGCAGGCGCAAAAGGCCGGCCGCGGCGGAATCTTTGCCGGCTACAGGCTGCGCATTGCGCATGTGGTGCGCGATTACGGGCTGACGGAGCGGGACGAGGCGCCGGCGGATAGTCGGGCGGTGAATGGGTGAAGCTGACGATGTGCAGCGGCATTCATAACCGTCGACCATCGCGCCGCCCCTCATTGTCCTGCCGGACATTTCTCCCCGTGTAGTGACGGGGAGAAGACGCTGTTGCTGATGGTTTCGCCAATCGCCAGCGTTGCAGAACAAGCTGCGAAATTCGCGATAGCCCCCTTCTCCCCGTTTACGGGGAGAAGATGCCGGCAGGCAGATGAGGGGCAGCGCCGACCTTTGCCTTACCTAGGCATTCCCGATCAGCACTCCGGCCGCGAACACCAGCGCCCCGCCCAGCACCACCTGGAACGCCGCGCGCAGGAACGGTGTCTGCATGTAGCGGTTCTGGACGAAGGCGATCGTCCACAGTTCGAAGAACACCACCACCGCCGCCACCGCCGTCGCCGTCCAGAAATGCGGGATGAGATAGGGCAGCGCGTGGCCGAGGCCGCCCAGCGTCGTCATGATGCCGACGGTCAAGCCGCGCTTGATCGGTGAGCCGCGGCCCGACAGTTTGCCGTCGTCGGAGGCGACTTCGGTGAAGCCCATCGAAATGCCGGCGCCGATCGAGGCGGCGAGCCCGACCAGCAGCGTCTGCCAGGTGTCGTGCGTGGCAAACGCTGCGGCAAAGATCGGCGCCAGCGTCGACACCGAGCCGTCCATCAGCCCGGCCAGCCCCGGCTGCACATAGGTCAGGATGAACTGGCGCTGCTCGGCGCTTGCCTCCTCGTCCTTGACGGCGCCCGGCACAAGTGTCTGCTCCAGCCGATGCGCCGAATTCTCATGGCTTTGCTCCGCCGCCGCGAGGTCGTTGAGCAGTTTTCTGGTCGAAGCGTCGCTGGTGCGCTTGGCCGCTTCAACATAGAAGCGATAGGCCTGCCGCTCCATCTCCTCGGCCTGGCGCCGCACATGCTCGATGCCGAGCGGCCGCACCAGCCAGTCGGGCTTGCGCTCGTAATAGCCTCTTACATGCTCGCGGCGCAGCAGCGGAATGCGCTCGCCGAAACGCTTGCGGAAGAGCTCGATAAGGGAATCGCGATGGCCGTCTTCCTCCTCCGCCATCGCCTCGAACACTTTTGCCGATTGCGGGAAGTCTTCCGCCAGCCCGTCGGCATAGGCGCGGTAGATGCGCCCGTCATCCTCCTCGGAGGAAATTGCCAGAGCCAGGATCTCCTGTTCCGACAGCGTTTCGAAGGGACGGCGGCCGAAACCGAAGACACGGGAAAGCATGATAAATTCACCCTAGTTTAGAATAGTTCTAAACTAGGCGCTGTCGCCGTGCCGGTCAATCGCCGGTCAACAAGTGTTGAAGTGCCCGGGCTGCGGCGCGCCCTTCATTATCAGCGAATGTTCACCTATATTGACGGCCACACGCAAAGCGAAAGGTATCCTGGAGATGACGACAAAGCCGCATGACCACTTCGATCCCAAACCCGTCCTCGATCTTATCGCCAGCATCGAGGCCGATCTGCAGCGGCTGAAAGGCCTGGTTGAACAGCAGGTCGAAAAATTCGATCCCGCCAATCCGCACAACAAGGCGCCTGACGGCAAGCTGACCGAGGAAGGCGTCGAATGCTGCTACCGCATGTTCGACGAAGGCAAGTCGCGCTATTCGGTCGCCCAGCAAATGAAGATCTCCTTCGCCGCCGCCACGCACAGGTTCAATGCGTGGCGCAAGGCGGGTGGCGCGAAGCGGCAGAGGGCGCTGTTAGGGTGATTGGCGAAGGCCAACGCGACATCTGATCGCCCCCCTTGAGGGCAGGGCAATCGCATATGCCAGGTTTTCGCTCTACGAATACCCCCACCCTTAGTCCCTCCCCACAAGGGGGAGGGAGACTTGGTAGGCGCTGATCTCCGCAAACCACCTAGGTTCGATGCCAAAAAGGGGTGGCATGCGGCAGCGTTCCCTCCCCCTTGTGGGGAGGGTTAGGGTGGGGGTCCTCTTCGTAAAAACTCATATGCGATTGCCCTGCCTCCAGGGGGGAGATGCCTGGCAAGGCAGAGGGGGTCGGTCCGACCGGGCTCGACGTCCTGCGGGGCAGATGGAGGGCTAGCGCTTCACGCGCGGCGACCCCCTCTGTCGCCTTCGGCGACATCTCCCCCTCGAGGGGGGAGATCAGCAGCTTCGCCCCTACGGCACCAGATCAATCTCTTCCGTCTCGCCGCCTTCGCAGGTGTAGCAGCAGTCTTCGCATTTTTCTTGGTTGTTGGGGCCGACGCCCCAATAGGTTTCCTCGTCGCCGTCGACCCAGGCGCCGTAGCAGATGGATTCGCCTTCGTTGCACGAGATCGGGATCTGCTTGGTCTCGCCATCGTCGAGATAGAAATCCTTGTCGTTGCCCGGCCAGACATAGTCGCGGTCCTGGCTGTAGAGCTCGAGGCGCATGGCGTTGGGATGGCTGTTCTTGACGGCAAAGGTGATGTCGGCGGCATAGGCCGATGGCGCCAGCAGAGCGGACAGCGAAAGCGCTGCGACGATGCGGCGCGTGATGGTGAGAGACATGGCATTCCCCGAATGAGAATCGGCCCCCCGGCCGAGAGCGCCAGCATCGCATGATGGCGGGTGAGATTGAAGGGCGGTCGCTGACTGAATTTGGGTGATTGGCGGGCGAGTGTAATCTCCCCCCTTGAGGGGGAGATGTCGCCAAAGGCGACAGAGGGGGTTGCCTCGCGTAGAGCGCCAACCTCATCTGCAAAATCAGGCCGAGCCCGGTCGGACCGACCCCCTCTGGCCGCTACGCGGCCATCTCCCCCTCGAGGGGGGAGATCAGCAGCTTTGGCGCCTCACTCACCCCACAAACCCAACCCGTTTATGCGATCCGTCGCAAAACGGCTTGTTGGCCGAGTGGCCGCAGCGGCAGAGAAACGTGCGGGTGGTGCGGTCGATCGTGTGGCCGGTGCCGGTGACGATCTCGGCATTGCCCTCGACCTTCAACGGCCCGTTGGTGGTGGGCGTTATCGTCAGCGGGCCATTCCGCGCGTCCAGCGTCGCCGGCGCCTCCTTCAGCGGCGGCTCGCCGGTGGCTGTGAAGCCGGCCTTGATGTGGCCGTTGTCGCAGAACGGCTTGTTTTGCGAGGCGCCGCAGCGGCAGAGCGTGGCGCGAAACAAGGTCTCGCCGCCCAGCACGATCTCGGCATGAACGGCCAGCGGCCCGTTCTCGCGCAGCCGCACCGTGTTGACCACCGGCGGCTTCTCCTGCGGCCCGCCATCCTTCCTGAAGTAGCCGATGGCGCCGGACGGACAGTTTTCGGCCAGCGTCACGACTTGCTCGACATCAGCCGCCTCGGGGTGGATCCATTCGCCGGGCGCATTGGGCACGAAGACATGCGGGTTGCCGAGCACGCAATTGCGCGAGTGGATGCAGCGCTTGCCGTTGAAGGAAACGTCGATCTTCTCGCCTTCGACCGTGCCTGCCATGGAGCTGTCCTCGTGGTGGGTGACAAGAGGCTAGGGCGGTGGCGGCAAGGGCGTCAAGCTCGCCGGGGGCGAACTGCTGATCTCCCCCCTCGTGGGGGAGATGCCTGGCAAGGCAGAGGGGGGCGCTGTCCCGCCGACCTCTCAAGCCTGCAGCCCACCTCGTTTCGATTTAAGGCTTGTTGATCCGATGCGCTGGCGATCCTTCGCGCCCCCCTCTGTCCTGCCGGACATCTCCCCCACGAGGGGGGAGATCAGCAGCTCCCGCCGACCGCTCCTCACTCCACCAGATCGATCGTTTCCGTCGTCTTCTCCACGCAGATGAAGCAGCACGTATCGCAAGGCTGGTCATTGTCTGGCCCGACCCCGGCCGAAATCGCATCATTGCCGTTCACCCAGGCGCCGTAGCAGATGTTTTCGCCCTGAGAGCACGAGATCGGCACCGATTTCTGCGAGTTCGGTTCGATCAAAAACACCTGGTCGCCGCCCGGCCACGACATCTTGCGGTCACGGCTGAACAGCTCCACCGCCACGGCCTGGCTGCGCAGGTTCTTGACGAAGAACGCCATGTCGGCGGCATGCGCCGGGGTGGCGATGAGGAGGGCGGCAAGGGTGAGGCGAAGCATGGCGGTTTCCGAATCGGAGAGGGGAACTAGAGCATGAGCGGAGAAGCGGCGGTAGAGCGGGCAATCTCCCCCCTCGAGGGGGAGATGTCGCCGAAGGCGACAGAGGGGGTCGGTCCGACCGGACTCGACCTCATTGACGCCGAGGAAGGCTAGCGCTCCACGCGATGCGACCCCCTCTGGCCTGCCGGCTTTCGTCGCTCGGAAAGCCAAGCAATTGGCTTCCCGTCCGCTACGCGGACCACTCCTCAACCCCCTCAAGGGGGAGATCAGCGCCTCACCACCACATGCGGCGCGAATGTCTTTATCGCCTCGACCATGTCCTGGCCGCGCACATCCAGCGACGACACCTCCATGTGCACGATGTTCTTGCCGAAGGGCAGCATCCGGTCGAGCGCATTGGCGGGCGCATATTTGATTTCGTCGGGCGGCTCCCGCGTGAGCTCGAAATTGAGCATTGCCGCGCCCTTGCCGGAGGTCAGATGCACGCTCTTCACCATCGCCCATGGCACCAGGACATCACCGGCGCGGCGATCTCGGAAACCATGGCTGTCCAGGATAACCTTGACCGAACTGTCGAAGGCGCCGCGCGCGATGACATAGCCGAGCCCTAGGCAGCCGAGCGCCACCAGCGCGATGACAAGCACATGGCCGCCATCGGCGCCCGCCGCCAGTCCGCGCAGCGCGCCGAAACCGGCAATCGCGCCGATCAGCAACGGCCCGATTGCCGGGAAGATCTTTCCCGTGGCGCTGTTGCGGAGTTCGAGCGGCGCGGACATCGGACAAGATTGAAACTGAACGCCGCGCGAGTCGAGAGGTCTATGCCGGGCTGGCTGGCGCGCTTTGGCCAGCCGGCCGCTCGCGGCATAAATACAGGATCGCCAGCATCACCGCGATCAGCACGATGGCGTAATAGATCCCGACGCCGGCATAGTGTTCCGCCCTTTCGATCGGATAAATGCGGCCGTCCCTGGCGGCGCGCGCCACCATCGAGGCGACAAGCGCGTCATGCGAGAACATCCAGTTTATCGCGCTCAGGAGCAGGACCGAGATGAGCAACAGGGCGTTGTAGAACTTCGCCCTCGGCGCGAACCGCAGCAGCATGGCGCCACACCAGCCGTAAACGGCGCCGTAGAGCGCGGTTGCCGCATTCTTCAGCGGCGTCTGCTCGACCATGAACAGGAAAGGCGTGCCGTCATCGCCTTCGGCCAGGCGCAGCATGTACCAGATGCCGGAGAGCACGCCGAGCGTGCCGAGCAGCAGATTGGCCCATTGACGCTGGCCGGCCGGTTGCTCGTTGAGCGGGTAGGAGAGCAGCCATTCGCCCACCGAGGCGTTGGCCAGCCGCACAAGAGCGACAAGGACCACCGAAACGAGCTGCCGCGCCGCCCATGTCGTCGGTTGACCGAGAACGGCCTCGCCGACACCGGGAAACAGCCGGTCGGCGACGACCACCGCCGCATTCACCCAGGCATAGTCGAGGCAGAAGCTGAGGAACGGCAAGACATATTTGCGCAAATCGAAATTCTCCGCCCTGTCACTTCTGCTTGGCGCATCGCCCCTGCTTAACGGTTGGGCCGCACAAGTGTCCAGATCCAGCCGGCAAAGGTCAGCACCAGGAACGGATAGCCGGCGGCGGGCAGCGGCGCCGAGGTCGGCAGCAAGGGCGCGCCCCACAGCACCATGGCCACCGTCACGATAAACAGGATGGCGGCGATGAGGCCGGTCAGCCGCATCCACAGCGCAAAAGTGTTCGCCGCGCCGATCAGGACAAGCGCTGCCGCCCACAGCGAAATGCCGGCGACATAGGAGGGCACACTGGCCTCCAGCCCCGCCGCATTGCCGGCCAGCAGCAGGCTTTCGCCGGCGAGGAAGGTGAGGAACCCGGCCGCGACGCAGTCATTGCCCAGCCGCTGGTATTTCATGGTCAGAAGTGCGGTTGCCAAGACGAGCGCTACGCCGTCGATCGCCCAGAGCGTTTCGCGCAGCGGCGCGCTGGTGACGAAGGTGCCGGCCAGTCCGAAGGCACCACCGATGGCGAGGCCGAGAGAGGCGATGAGGTCTGAGGTGGTGCGCATGTGACGGCTCCCCAAGCGGGGAGAGGATACTGCAGGGTGGGGTGATCGCAAAGCTTGGCGATGGCCACCTTACAATAAAAACGTCAGTAATGTGGACCTATGTTGCATTGCAATAGAATCATACTCCCTTGATGATGTTTGCTTTTTAGCAAACAAGAAGTATTGTTCGCGGAAGCGGGGTCGCTTTGCGCTGAGTTATCCCCGCTGGGAGGAGTTGCGTAAGCGTTTGTATTTATTGTGGAAATCCCGAAACCATTAGCTTCTGTTAATGGTTTATTAGCCATGCCTTGACTCTCGGCATAGCTTAACCTCATCTTGAAGTCGTCCAGAATCAAGAAACCGCCGCAAAGCTGGCGAGCCGCGACGGTTTCAGAGTTCTAGCCCGCACAAGATTGGACGTCAGGCGCGGGGTATGGCGTATTTGGTACACTGATGTTGAATCAGAATAATCCGCCATGGTCAAGCCTGACGTTCGCTCACGCCAATCAAGGAGTGACTCCTATGGCGCAGCGTACTTACCCCTCGTACTGGTTGTACAAGGACAATCGTGGTGAATGGCGTTGGACGTACGAAGCTTCGAACGGCGAGACCATCTCCGTAAGCAGCGAAGGTTACAAGCGCCGCGTCGATGCCCAGCGCGGTATCGACATCATGAAAGCTTCGACAAACAGCCCGGTCTGGTACCCGGCGAATCTCGAAAATGCTGCCTGACGACGGCCTATCGAGAGGGGCCCGCTGCCTTGTTAGGCGGGGCTCCTCCCTGTAGGAAATACATTTCAGGTGACCGCGCGAGTGATCCATCATGCCCGACCGCTCTATTGCATCCGTAGGATTCAGAGTCCGCACTAACGCAGTAACATATATCGAATTTGGTAAAAGTAACTCTCTTCTCGACTTTGATGTTATAATGTTTCGACCCGACATTGGGAACTATATGTTTTCCAGCGAGGTATACAATGGAAAACCGTGTTTAGATGACGAGAAATCGTTTTCTATCAAACGTCACATGGAGCACTGGCGTCGGGAAATAAGAGATGCAGTAGATAGCGGTAAGACCGTTATAGTATTTATGACCGACCTAACGCCGATCTCGATCGCCACCGGCGAAAGGAAATACTCCGGAAGTGGTCGAAATGCTCGAATAGAGCGAATGGTAACGGATTACGACAATTATCAGTTCCTACCATACGCCCTACGAATGACTCCAAGCGTCGGAAGTTCGATGGTGTTAGGGTCAGCAAAAGCACAACCGCTGGCCGAGTATTGGAGAAGTTTCGAACAGTATTCTCTTTACAAGGTTATGCTTGACGGTACTGGAGTTTCTGGCCAGATACTGACTCGAAATGGCGGAAAGACAGTCGGTATGATAGTCCGCTCAAGGACGGCTAACGGCGCTTTAGTTTTGTTGCCAGATGTCGATGTTGAAACTAAGCTCTCAGGCGTAGTCCAAACGAAAGCCGGATTGCGCCCATCAGACGAGAGTCAAAAGTTTTCTGATAGGCTCATTAGCGCCGTGGTCTCGATCGACAAGGCTATAAAGGAGTCGGTCGAAGTTACACCAGAGCCGCCTTGGGCTACAGATTTTATTTACAAGTTGAGGGCCGAAGTTGACATCGAGAAACGAATTGCTGACTTGGACACCGAGTTCGCGCGAATAAGTGCGGAGACCGCTGGTTTAAAGGACAAGTTGGTAGATATCTCTTCTCTGCGAGGATTACTCTACGAGAAGGGCCCTCCCTTGGAGAAATCTATAATCAAGGCTCTTCGCATTCTTGGCTATGAAGCTGACGGTTTGAAAACAGCGGACTTAGAGCTTGATGTCGTGTTCACTTCACCTGAAGGGAGATTAATTGGAGAAGCTGAAGGAAAGGACGACAAGCCGATAAATGTTACAAAGCTTCGACAACTCGCACTCAATGTCCACGAGGACTTTGCACGAGATGACGTCGAGACGCTTGCAAAGGGTGTTTTGTTCGGAAACGGTTACCGTCTCACCGCGATAGCTGAGCGTGAAGACCCTTTCACTGATAAATGTCAGAGTGCATCGCAAGTCAGTTCGACAGCGTTAGTGAGCACACCAGATTTATTTTTGGTTGCTAAGTACCTTGGCGAAAACTCCGATCCAGACTTCGCAAAGCGATGTAGAGAGCTAATCGGTTCAGGAGTGGGTCGCGTCTCTTTTCCGGTCACTCCAGAAGCTAAGGTCCCTGGCTGCGATACTTAGAACGAGACCGCTTTCGTTGTTCAGTATCCGTATGAGGACGGGCGCTTAAGTCAGTACGTCGGATCGACGCGTCCTCCTTAGTCGCCCATCTTCAAGGCCTGGATAAACGCCTCCTGCGGAATATCCACCTTGCCGAACTGGCGCATCCGCTTCTTGCCTTCTTTCTGCTTGTCCAGCAGCTTGCGCTTGCGGCTCACGTCGCCGCCGTAGCATTTGGCGGTGACGTCCTTGCGCAGCGCAGAGATGGTTTCGCGGGCGATGACCTTGCCGCCGATCGCGGCCTGGACCGGGATTTTGAACAAATGGTGCGGGATCAGCTCTTTCAGCTTCTCGACCATCTGCCGGCCGCGCTTTTCCGCCGCCGTGCGGTGGACCAGCATCGACAGCGCGTCGACCGGCTCCTCATTGACCAGGATCGACATCTTCACCAGGTCGCCCTCGCGATAGTCGGTCAGATGATAGTCGAACGAGGCGTAGCCCTTGGAGATCGACTTCAGCCGATCGTAGAAATCGAAGACGACCTCATTGAGCGGCAGATCGTACGTCAGCATGGCGCGCTTGCCGACATAGGACAGGTCGGCCTGGATGCCGCGCCGGTCCTGGCAGAGCTTTAGAATACCGCCGAGATAGTCGTCGGGGGTGAGGATGGTGGCGCGGATCCACGGTTCTTCGATGGCTGAAATCTTCACCACGTCAGGCATGTCGGCTGGGTTGTGCAGCTCCTTCATCGAGCCATCGTTGAGCAGCAGCCGGTAGACGACGCTGGGTGCCGTGGCGATGAGGTCGAGGTTGAACTCGCGCTCCAGCCGCTCCTGGATGATTTCCAGATGCAAGAGGCCGAGGAAGCCGCAGCGATAGCCGAAGCCGAGCGCGGCACTGCTTTCCATTTCATAGGAGAAGGAGGCGTCGTTGAGGCGCAACCTGCCGACCGCGGCGCGCAGATCCTCGAAATCGGCGGCGTCGACCGGGAACAGGCCGCAGAACACCACCGGCTGCGCCGGCTTGAAGCCGGGCAGCGCATGCGCGGTGGCGCGCTTGTCCTCGGTGATGGTGTCGCCGACGCGTGTGTCGGCCACTTCCTTGATCGAGCCGGTGAAGAAGCCGAACTCGCCGGGGCCGAGCTCGTCGACATTGATGCGGGCCGGCGTGAACACACCGGTGCGCTCGACCAGATATTTGGCGCCGGTGCCCATCATGCGGATGGTCTGGCCCTTCTTCAGCACGCCATCGATGATGCGCACCAGCACGATGACGCCGAGATAGGCGTCGTACCAGCTGTCGACCAGCATGGCCTTGAGCGGTGCGGTCGCGTCGCCTTCGCGCGGCGGCGGCAGTTGGTGGACGATGGCTTCGAGCACATCGGGAATGCCGAGGCCGGTCTTGGCCGAGATCAGCACGGCGTTGGAGGCGTCGATGCCGATGACCTCCTCGACCTGCTCGCGGATGCGCTCGGGCTCGGCCGCCGGCAGGTCGACCTTGTTCAGCACCACGACGATCTCGTGGTTGTTGTCGATGGCCTGGTAGACATTGGCCAGCGTCTGCGCCTCGACGCCTTGCGAGGCGTCGACGACCAGCAGCGAGCCCTCGCAGGCGGCGAGCGAGCGCGACACTTCATAGGCGAAGTCGACATGTCCGGGCGTGTCGATGAGGTTGAGGATATAGTCCTCGCCATTGTTGGCGCGGTATTTCAGCCGCACCGTCTGTGCCTTGATGGTGATGCCGCGCTCGCGCTCGATGTCCATCGAGTCCAGCACCTGCTCCTTCATGTCGCGCAGCTCCAGCCCGCCGGTGGACTGGATCAGCCGGTCGGCAAGCGTGGATTTGCCATGGTCGATATGGGCGACGATGGAGAAATTGCGGATGTGGTCGAGAGGCGTGCTCATGTCGCGCGCTTTAGCAGGGGCGGGTTGCAGGGGCAAGCGGGGGTGGGTTTGCAGAGCAACACTGCCGGGAATGAAGCCGCAATGACCAATGTCTGCGCTGCCCCTCATTGTCCTGCCGGACATTTCTCCCCGTATAGTGACGGGGAGAAAGGGCCTGGCCGCAGCCGCGGCGCTCTTCTTGTTGCAACATTGGCGATTGGCGAAACCGGCGATGACAGCGTCCCTCTCCCCGTCACTCTACGGGGAGAGGATGCCGGCAGGCAGGTGAGGGGCAGCGCCAACGCTTAGAACAGGTGTCGTCCCGCATCGCGCACATCACAAACCGGTGAGCGATGTAACGAAGCCTCGGGCGGCTGCGAAGTGGGTGATGACCGGCGCATCCCAGCGCCCCACGGAGCAAGCCCAATGTCCACAAAACTTATCGCCTTGTCCGGCCTCCTCGCAGCATCGCTGTTGTCGTCGATCGGCACCGCCTTCGCCCAGCCGCTCACCGTGGTCGAATTGTTCACCAGCCAGGGCTGTTCGTCCTGCCCGCCGGCCAATGCCAACCTGATCAAGGTCAAGGACCAGCCAGGCGTTCTGGCGCTGTCGTTCAACGTCACCTATTGGGATTATCTCGGCTGGAAGGACACGTTCGGCCGCGAGGAGTTCACGCAGCGCCAGGTGCGCTATGAGCCGTCGCTCGGCCGCTCGGGTCCGTTCACGCCGCAGGTCGTGGTCAATGGAGGCGCCGATGCGGTGGGCGCGGCGCCCGGCGAGATCGAGCAGCTGATTACCTCGAGCACCCATGCCGCAGGCCCGTCTCTGTCGCTCGACGGCGGCAAGATCAGCATCGGCGCGGGTTCCGCACCCGGCGGCAAGGCCGATGTCTGGCTGGTTCGTTACAACAAGGGCGTCATCGAGGTGCCGGTGGCGCGCGGCGAAAACACCGGCCGCACCCTGCCGCATGCCAATGTCGTGCATTCGCTGGAGAAACTCGGCAGCTGGAGCGGTGACGCCACCTCGCTGCCGCTGCCGGCAGCCTCCGGGGGCCTCAGCACGGCGGTGCTGGTGCAGACGCCCGGCGGCGGGCCGATCCTGGCCGCAGCCGCCAACTGATTTTTCTATTTCTACGCAACGCCGCTAGCGCGGCATAACCGGGCTCGCATCCGCGCGCCCTCATCAGAGAGGAAGTACCCATGACCAAGACCCTGACGGCGCTCGCCTTTGCGCTTTCGATGACGGCCTTCGCCGCCGGCGCCCGCGCCGACGAAGCAACCAACGCGGTGAAGCCGGCCGATCCGATGGCCACCGAGGCGATGAAGCCGGCAACGGACGCCATGAAGCCGGCGACCGATGCCATGAAGCCCGTCGACCCGATGGCGACGAATGCGATGAAGCCCGCCACCGACGCCATGAAGCCGGCCGATGCCATGAAACCCGCAACGGATGCGATGAAGCCGGCGGACGCGATGGCGCCCGCTAACTAAGGCTTGAACCCGCGGCCCGGCTGTACAGCGGCCGGGCGGCGCACGGCAATTTGAGAAACCAGACGGGACGATCTGTCGTATAGTCGTCGCCACCATCAAGGAGATCAGACATGACCGGCATTGCAAAGACGAGAACGCCGATCTTGAAGAGCGCGCTTGCCGCGCTCATCGTCGCCGCGGCGGCGGCTGCCTTCTGGCAGAGCCCGGCGCGCTCGGCCGAGGACGCGGTGGTGATCCCGCCGCCGGCGATGGACGAGAAGGCAGCCAGCGGCAGCGAGAAGGCGATCTTCGCCGGCGGCTGCTTCTGGGGTGTGCAGGGCGTGTTCCAGCACGTCAAGGGCGTGACCAAGGCCGTCTCCGGCTACACCGGCGGCGCCAAGGATGACGCCGTCTACGAAACGGTGGGCAGCGGCCGCACCGGCCACGCCGAATCGGTCGAGATCACCTACGATCCGTCCAAGGTGACCTATGGCCAGCTGCTGCAGGTCTATTTCTCGGTCGCCCACAACCCGACGCAGCTGAACTACCAGGGCCCGGACTCGGGCACCCAGTACCGCTCGACCATCTTTGCCGAGAACAGTGAGCAGCAGAAGATAGCCCAGAGCTACATCGCCCAGCTCGACAAGGCCAAGGTGTTTCCCAAGCCGATCGTCACCACGCTGGAAACGGGCAAGACCTTCTATCCGGCCGAGGAGTATCACCAGGATTTCCTGACGCTGAACCCGACCTACCCCTATATCGTCTACAACGACCTGCCCAAGGTGGCGAATTTGAAGTCGCTGTTCCCGGCGCTGTACAGCGAAAAGCCGGTGCTGGTGCTGGCGGGGAAGAGCTGAACACCTAATCTCCCCCCTCGAGGGGGAGATGTCGCCGAAGGCGACAGAGGGGGTCGGTCCGACCGGACGCGACCTCCTGCGGCAGACGAAGGTTAGCGCTCCACGCGCGGCGACCCCCTCTGGCCTGCCGGCCATCTCCCCCTCAAGGGGGGAGATCAGCTCCCCTCAATCATACGTCAAATCCGTCGCCTTCCCGCCGAACACTCGATACGCATAGAACGAATAGAAAATAATCACCGGCAGCACGACCACCGTGCCGGCGAGGATGATGGCGAGGCTTTCCGTTGCCGACGCCGCCTGCCAGATGGTCAGCCTGTCGGGCACCACGAAGGGGTAGAACGACCACGCCAGCCCGGCAAAGCCGAGGGCAAAGATGGTGGCGAGCGTCAGGAACGGCCGGAGCGCATGGCGGTCGTCGGGCTTGGGCAGATAGAAGGTCTGCCGCCACAGCCACAGGAAGAGCAGCGCCGACAGGATCGGCAGCGGCGACAGATAAAGCATTTCGGGCCAGCCGAACCATTTGGCGAAGATGCGCGGGCTGGCGAAGGGGGTGGCCAGCGACACCGCCGCCATGCCGAGCGCGGTCAGCACGAGGGTTGTGCGCAGCCAAGCCACCGCCTTCTTCTGCAACGCGCCTTCAGTCTTGTAGATTACCCAGGCGGCGCCCATCGCGGCATAGGCCGCCGACAGGCAAAGCGCCACCAGCGCGCCGAAGGCGATGCCGCCAAGGCCGACATCGAGGCCCAGCACATAGACGCCGAGCATATAGCCCTGCGCCAGCGAGGCGATGATGGAGCCGAGGAAGAAAATGCGGTTCCAGCGCTGCTTCTTGCCGGACGGCACCTTGGCGCGGAAATCGAAGGCGACGCCGCGCAGGATGAGGCCGACCAGCAGCACGAAGACCGGCAGATAAAGTGCGGTCAGGATGACGCCATGCGCCATCGGGAAGGCGACCAGCAGCAGGCCGACGGCCAGCACCAGCCAGGTCTCGTTGGCGTCCCAGAACGGGCCTATTGCCGCGATCATCGTGTCCTGCTCGGCATCTTCGGCGACCGAGAACAGGATACCGATGCCGAGATCGAAACCGTCGAGAATGACGTAGATCAGGATGGCCAGGCCCATCAGGCCGGCGAAGATGAGGGGGAGCGCGGTTGGCCAGTCAAAGGTCATTGGTATCTCCTTACGCACTGGTCTTGATTTACGAAGTCGGCGCTGCCCCTCATCCCCCTGCCGGGACCTTCTCCCCGTATAGGGACGGGGAGAAGGGGGCTGGTCGTAATCTCGGCACCCGTTCTGCAGCGGTGGTGATTGGCGAAAGCGGCGATGACAGCGCCCCTCTCCCCGTCCCTATACGGGGAGAGGATGCCGGCAGGCAGGTGAGGGGCAGCGCTGACCGTAAAAGCGTACATCCTCACTCTCCTGCAGCCGGCTGCGACATGGCCGTCTTCAT
This sequence comes from Mesorhizobium sp. CNPSo 4688, assembly GCF_057784295.1. Classification (NCBI taxonomy): domain Bacteria; kingdom Pseudomonadati; phylum Pseudomonadota; class Alphaproteobacteria; order Hyphomicrobiales; family Phyllobacteriaceae; genus Mesorhizobium; species Mesorhizobium sp. CNPSo 4688. Next base: position 418,818 of record NZ_JBWLUY010000003.1, on the reverse strand, counting down.
CACGCCCGGCAGCGGCGAGGTGTCGCCGTCCTTGGCCGCCTTCAGCGCCAGGTGCACCAGCACGCCGAGATAGGCGATCAGCAAAAGCACATAGAGGATGAGATAGATCGCCAGCGTCAGTGCGACATGGCTGCCGGCGACCGGGCCGACGGCGTCCGCCGTTTTCAACACGCCTGTGACCAGCCAGGGCTGGCGGCCGATCTCGGTGGTGTACCAGCCGGCGAGCGTCGCCAGCCAGCCGGATAGCGCCATCGGCACCATCAGCATGGCCAGCGGCCTTGGCAGGCTGTGGCGGCGCTTGAGGAAGAAGGTGGCCGACCATGAGACGATGAGCATCAAAATGCCGGTGCCGACCATGATGCGAAAGCCCCAGAACAACGGGAGGACCGGCGGGTGGAGGCCGGGATAGTCGTTCAGCCCCGGCACGATGCCGCTGGTCGAGTGCCGCAGCACAACACTGGCGCCATCGGGAATGGCGACCTCGAACTTGTTTTCCTTCGTCGCCTCATCCGGCCAGGCAAACAGCACCAGCGGCACGTTGGGCCCGGTGTTCCAGTTGGCTTCCATGGCGGCGATCTTCTGCGGCTGGTGCTCCAGCGTGTTCAGGCCGTGCTGGTCGCCGGCAAAGATCTGGATCGGGATCAGGATTGCGGCGGTGAACACACCGGTGCGCAGCGCCTTCCACATCGATTCCGAACGGTCACCGGTGAGATAGCGCAGCGCCGACAGGCCGGCGATCAGGAATGAGACGGTGAGCCCCGAGGCGAGCAGCATGTGCACGAGGCGGTAAGGCATGGACGGGTTGAAGACGATCGCCCACCAGTCGACGGGATGCGCCTTGCCGTCGATGATCTCGAAGCCGGCCGGCGTCTGCATCCAGGAGTTCAGCGCGATGATCCAGAAGGCGGACAGCGTGGTGCCGCCGGCGACCAGCACGGTGGCCAGCGTATGGACGCGGTTCGACACACGGCGGAAGCCGAACAGCATGATGCCGAGGAAGGCCGCTTCGAGGAAGAAAGCGGTGAGGATCTCGTAGGCGAGCAGCGGCCCGGCAATGTTGCCGACCTTTTCCATATAACCCGGCCAGTTGGTGCCGAACTGGAAGCTCATGGTGACGCCCGACACCACGCCCATGGCGAAGGACAGCGCGAACACCTTCACCCAGGTGAAATAGGCGCGCATCCAGGCGGAATCATTGGTGGCGTTGTAACGCAGCTTGAAGAACAGCAGCACCCAGCCAAGCGCGATGGTGATCGTCGGAAACAGGATGTGGAACGAAATGTTCGCCCCGAACTGCATTCGCGACAGGATGAGCGGGTCCATGGCGGGCTCCGGCTGCTGTTTCTTGCCGCAGGATAGGCTGCGGATGCGGTGCGGTCAAAGCGACGTGGCGCCACGCGGGGCGCGTTGTCGCAGCAGATCGGGCCAAACCGTCAGTGCCCCACCGTCCGGAGCAATCGCATATGACGGCACCCTACGAATACCCCCACCCCTAACCCCTCCCCACAAGGGGGAGGGAGACTTGCGTCGGCGCTGACAGCGGCCAATTTGTCGGGGTTATGACGTCAGATGAGGGAGGCGGGCGGCAGCGTTCCCTCCCCCTTGTGGGGAGGGTTAGGGTGGGGGTCCTCTTCACAAAGCCGTCTGCAGCAACGCACGGCGAAACGGCAAAAAGAGAACGTTTGTCCAGAATTGTCAGCAGCGGCATTGACTTCCGGCCGTGCGCACCGACATTCAGCGCAATAATAATCCCTTTCAAGCAGTCGTTTCCCGCCTCATGTCTTCCACTATTTCGCCCTCCATCATTGCGATTTCCGGGGTCACCAAGACCTATGCCACCGGCTTCAAGGCGCTGAAGGAAATCAACCTCGACATCGAGCGCGGCGAGATCTTCGCGCTGCTGGGGCCGAACGGCGCCGGCAAGACGACGCTGATCTCGATCGTCTGCGGCATCGTCAACCGCTCGTCGGGCACGGTCACGGTCGACGGCCATGACATCAACAGGGATTACCGCGCCGCGCGCAGCCTGATCGGGCTGGTGCCGCAGGAGCTGACCATCGATGCCTTCGAGACGGTGTGGACGACGGTCAATTACAGCCGCGGCCTGTTCGGCAAGGCGCCCAACCCCGGCTTTGTCGAGAAGGTGCTGCGCGACCTCTCGCTGTGGGACAAGAAGGACGCCAAGGCGATCACGCTGTCGGGCGGCATGAAGCGGCGGCTGATGATCGCCAAGGCGCTGTCGCACGAGCCGCGCGTGCTGTTCCTCGATGAGCCGACCGCCGGCGTCGATGTCGAGCTGCGCCAGGACATGTGGGCGATGGTGCGCCGGCTGCGCGACGATGGCGTCACCATCATCCTCACCACGCATTACATCGAAGAGGCCGAGGCGATGGCCGACCGCGTCGGCGTCATTAACAAGGGCGAGATCATCCTGGTCGAAGGCAAGGCCGAGCTGATGCACAAGCTTGGACGCAAGCGGCTGCTGCTGGAGCTGCGCACGCCGCTGACCGTCGTTCCCGATGCTTTCTCGCGCTATAGACTGGAGCTGTCGCCGGATGGCACACAACTGACCTACACCTATGACAATCAGAGCGAACGCCCCGGCGTCGCCTCGCTGCTGCGCGAGCTCGAGGCGGCCGGCATCCAGTTCCGCGACATGGACACGCAAAACAGCTCGCTCGAGGAGATATTCGTCAATCTGTTGAGGCAAGACGCATGAATTGGCGCGCAGTCTGGGCGATCTATCGGGTCGAGATGGCGCGTGCATTGCGCACCGTGCTGCAGAGCATCGTCTCGCCGGTGATCTCGACATCGCTCTATTTCGTCGTCTTCGGCTCGGCCATCGGCTCGCGCATCACCGAGATCGACGGCATCAGCTACGGCGCCTTCATCGTGCCCGGCCTGATCATGCTGTCGCTGTTGACGCAGTCGATCTCCAACGCCTCCTTCGCCATCTATTTCCCGAAATTCGTCGGCTCGATCTACGAGCTTTTGTCGGCGCCGGTGTCCTATCTGGAGATCGTCATCGCCTATGTCGGCGGTGCGGCAACCAAGTCGATCATTCTCGGCCTGATCATCCTGGCTACGGCCTCGCTGTTCGTGCCGCTGCATATCCAGCACCCGTTCTGGATGCTCGCCTTCCTGGTGCTGACGGCGGTGACCTTCAGCCTGTTCGGCTTCATCATCGGCATCTGGGCGAAAAGTTTTGAGCAGTTGCAGCTGGTGCCGCTTTTGATCATCACGCCGCTGACCTTCCTTGGCGGCAGCTTCTATTCGATCAACATGCTGCCCGAGGTCTGGCGCACGGTGACGCTGTTCAACCCCGTCGTCTATCTGATCAGCGGTTTCCGCTGGAGCTTTTATGGCAAGTCGGACGTCTCGGTCGGCATCAGCCTCGGCATGACGGTGGTCTTCCTGGCGGTCTGCATCGCCATCGTCGCCTGGATATTCAGGACCGGCTACCGGCTCAGGAACTGACGAGCCGTGGCTTCGGCCAAGGGCTAGATCGCCTTGATCAGGCGCAGCAGGCCCAGCATCTCGACCAGCGTCCCCTTGCGAAAGGCGATGTAGGTAGGCTCCTCGATGCCGTGGAAGCGGCGCTTGAACGCCGCCTGGCCCTTGAGGTTGAACTTGCTGCGGTTGACCCAGGGTGATTCATAGGCGCGCTCGAAAGCGTTGCGCCAGAAGCTCGATTCGGCAAATTCATTGGCGCCGACGTCGAGCATCGGCGACAGGCCGAGCGTGACGACCGAAATGCCCTCGCCGCGAAAGCGGTCGACGGCGAATTTGGTCAGGCCGATTTCGGCATGCGGCGAGGCATCGATGTGCTTGCGCTTGAACGAGGTGGTATAGCCAATCACCTTGCCGTCTCGGAACAGCGGATCGAAATCGAGCAAGGCGACGAGTTCGCCTTCCGGGCTGTAGAGCACGAAACGGCGCATATCGATGCCGAGATGATCGGCGAAGGGGCGGTTGAGGAAGGCCATCTCCCAGCGCTTGACGATGCGGTCGGCCCGCCAGTTCTGCGACAGGCGCTGGACCTCGTCGAGGTAGACCGCTCCCTCGCCAAAGGAAAACCCCTTCTTCAACAGCCAGCGTTCGGAATAGCGCACGGTTTCGTTGCGCTTGCCGGAAAAGTCGTGCGCGGGAAGCTCCAGCCGCGTGTCGACGCCGAGACAGTTGACCTGGTAGCCGAGCCCGGACAGCACGCGCGCCGTCGGTTCGCCGATCTGCACGAACCACGGGCTGTCGGCGGCTTCGACGAAGCGTCTTATGTAGTCGGGCCGATCAGGCGGGTGGGCCACCGGGTCACCGAGCGCGAAATGGTGCTTCATCTTGGTGCCGAAGGCGATATAGCCCTCAGTGTCGCCGAAATAGGACAGTTTTTGCTGCACGGCGGTCGAATAGGCCAGAGAGAAGTCGCCGTGCTGGCGAACCAGCGCCAGCCGCTCGACATGCGACAAATCCTGGCGCGGCACCTTGGCTGCAGCGCCCTCCAGCAGTCTGTCGAGAAAGATACGCAAGGAGGGCATGGTCGAGCTTCCGCGTGCCGATGATAAACAGAGGCCTGCCCCCAAGGCCTCGAATCAGTCGCATTGACGCGACCTCATTATCGATCATATCGCCCATGTGCCATACAGGACGGGCCATATAGGACGGGTCCCATGGCGCAGCTAAAAGGGAATCTCGACCGAATGGCGGCAACGACAGGCGAAACGATGCCCATCGTCCCGGGGCCGAAAGGCTCTGACGAGACGGTGATCGTCATCGGCGCCGGGGCGGCCGGCTTGGCCGCTGCCGACGCGCTTGGCCGGCGCGGCATGGCGGCGGTTGTGCTGGACAAGGAACAGCGGATCGCCGAACCGTGGCGGCGACGGCACGAGAAGCTGACCCTCAATACGCATCGCGCGCTGTCGGCCCTGCCCGGCCTTGCCTATCCGTCGCGCACCGCCGCCTTTCCGAACAAGGATGTCATCGTCGGCTATCTCAATGATTTTGCCCGCATCCGCGGCATAAGGGTCGAATTCGGCACCGCCGTCGAACGGGTCGAGCGCAACGGCGGCCACTGGCTCGTCCATACCAGCCAAGGAGTGCTGAGCGCACGTCACGTCATCGTTGCCACCGGCCGTGACCGCTTGCCGTGGACACCGGATTGGCCGGGCAAGGCGACGTTCGCCGGCAAGTTCGTCCACGCCGCCGATTTCGGCACAGCGGAGGACTATGCCGGCAAAAAAGTGCTGGTGGTCGGAGCCGGCAATTCCGGCTTCGACGTGCTCAACCACCTTGCCCGCGCCGACACGGATGCCGTGTGGCTGTCGGCCAGGCAAGGTCCTTCGCTGATGCCGAAGCGGATCGGCAAGGTTGCCGTGGCGCGCTTCGGCGGCTTCATGGCGATGCTGCCGACGTGGATTGCCGACGCCATGATCGCGGCGACGCAACGCCTGGTGTTTGGCGACCTTACCCGCTTCGGCCTGCCGCCGGCGCCGAAAGGCGGCGCCAGCCGGCTCGGCGTCGAGCAGATCGCGATTGCCGTCGACGACGGCGCCGTCGCCGCGCTGAAGGCCAGACGGATTTCGGTGGTGGCGCCCGTCGCGGCCTTCGAAGGCCCGGGCGTGCGGTTGAACGACGATACGGTGATTGAGCCGGATGTGGTGATCGCAGCGACCGGCTATCGCACCGGCTTGGAGTCCATGCTGGGCGACCTCGGCGTGCTCGACGCCAAGGGCGTGCCGAAAGCCAATGGCGGCACGCCGAGCGGCCAGCCCGGTCTGTGGTTCATCGGCATGCGGCCGAGCCTGACCAGCTATTTCCACAGCGCCGGCCTGCAGGCCGAAGCGATTGCAAGGCAGATCGCCCGTGGATGACTAAGCTTGGAGGCGTCCGGCAAATCGCCGTGGCGTGCTCTTGATTCCACTTCTTGCCTTGTTATATAACATGTTATGGTTGTGCAACGAGCGGACCCACCAATGGAAGACATCATTCGATCTCTTGGCTACCTCACCCTCGGCAGCAGGCTGAAGCGCATCGGCGAGCAGCTGCAGGCCGATACGCAGCGCATGCTCGATGGCCTGGAGGTTCCGGTCCAGTCGAGCCAGTACCCTCTGCTGGCCGCGCTTGATCGGCTCGGGCCGCTGCCGGTCGGCGAGCTGGCGCAGTCGCTCGGCATCACCCAGCCGGGCGTGACGCGCAGCGTGGCGCTGCTGGCCGAGCTGGACCTGGTCGAGGCCATTCAGTCGGACGGCGACCAGCGGCGGCGAATGGTCTCGCTGACCAAGAATGGTCAACGTCTGGTCGACAGAGCGAAGCGGGACGTCTGGCCGCGCATCGAGAATGCCGTCGCCGACCTGTGCAAAGGCCTTGCAGGGCCACTTCTAGAACAACTCTCGGCCATCGAGGACGGCCTGGCGGCGGCTCCGCTCGATCGTCGCGTAAAGCAGGGTGTCGCGCCATGAGCCATATCCTCGACCGACCCGTCTGGAGCGCGCTCGACACGCGGCATCGAATCTTTGCCTATGGCGACAAGCTCGCCAGGCGTTATCCCTCCTCGATCGTTCCCTTCGCCGCCACCGCGATCGACGACGCCGAAAGCCTGCAGGCGCTCACAAGACTCGTTCCCGCAGGTGAAAGCGTGTTCATGCTTCAGGCGGATCCTATTGCCCTGCCGTCTGAACTGGCCGCGACCGTGACCGCCTTCGGTGTTCAGATGGTCGCCGAGGCGCCGTTGCCCGCCGTGTCGGATGAGCGCGTCCAGCAACTGACGCTGGACGATGCGGCCGAGATGCTCGCTCTGGCGACGCTGACCAAGCCCGGGCCGTTCACGCTCAAGGCGCTCAGTCTCGGCGATTTCTGGGGCGTGAAGATCAATGGCAGGCTGGCGGCGATGGCCGGCGAGCGCATGAAGCAGCCCGGATACAGCGAACTCAGCGGCGTATGCTCGCATCCGGACTTTCGCGGCGGCGGCCTTGGCCGGCTGCTGTCGCTGTTCGTGTCGAACCGGATCATGGCGCGCGGCGAGGTGCCCTACCTGCACGCCTATGCCAACAATGCCAACGCGATTCGGTTATACGAATCCATCGGCTTCAAGCTAAGGTCGGAGATGAACGTGGCCGTCGTGCAGCGCGCCGGCTAGGCCAAGGGCCATCCTCACGGCTTCACGCCGATTTCGGCTCCAACCGGCGGAACCCGACGGTTTCCATAAGCATGTCCTCCTCGACCATGCCGGCATTGTGGAGCGCAAGCACGTTCAGCGCGATCTCCCGTGCCTCGGCCGAATCGGGATGCACGTCGCGCCTGCGGCAGGCCTCGTCGAACACACGTTGCAGCTTGGCGATGTCATCGGGCCTGAGCAGGCCACGGTCATAAACAGACTTCGGCATGGCAGCCTCCTCTAGAAGACCTAGGGCGCCATGATTAAATGTCCAATCTTTCCCGAGGCTTGAGTGGAACAGTCGCCTGGATTTGGGTGAATCCGGCCCGCGCGTTGGCAATCAGACCGCGATCTTGCTGCCATCCACCCGGCTGCCTCTCGTCACCGGTCGGGCTTGTTCCGCTGCAGTCTGCTTGACGAGCCGGCGCGCTTGCGAAACAAGGGCTGCCAAGAACGGCAGCGAGGCACAAAAGTGAGTTTCTGGGGACTGGCGCAGCTCGTCATTTCGACGGTCATTTTCCTTTTGGCGGCAATCGCGGCCAAGCAATGGGGGCTGGCGCCGAGCCTCGGCAAGATCCTGCTGACGCTGGCGCTCTATACGGCGGGCAATCTGATGATGCTGCGGCTGGTCCGCGAGTTCGGCATGTCGGTCTCGTTCAGCCTGTCGGCGGTGATCCAGCTGGTAGCGGTCAACGCCGTGGCGCTGGTGTTCTTCGGCGAGCGCGTCAATGCCTTGCAGGCAACCGGCATTGTGCTGGCCATCGCCGCCGTGGCGCTGATCACACTCGGGCCCTATCTGCAGGGGCGGTTATAGTCCGATGAAGGCCGCCATCCGTACCCTCGCCAACAGGATCGAATTTCCGGTGCTGCTCGCCGGACTGATCATCGCCGGCGGACTGTGGGGGTTCGAGGAGCTGATGGAAGTGGCGCGCGACACCACCCCGCATGCTTTCGATACCGAGATCCTGCTCGCCTTCCGCCAGGCCGGCCATCCTGAGGTTCCGCTCGGCCCGCTCTGGCTGCAGGGAGCGATGCGCGACATCACCAGCCTCGGCAGCTCCGCGGTGCTGGTGCTGATCGTGGCGGCGGTGATTGTCTATCTGCTGCTGATCCGCAAGGCAGGAACGGCGCTGTTCATCCTGGTGGCGGTGGCTGGCGGCCAGGCGCTGTCCAGCCTGCTGAAAGCCGGCGTCGACCGGCCGCGCCCGGACCTCGTCTCTCACCTGGCCAACGAGACCTCGCTCTCGTTTCCAAGCGGCCATGCCATGGTTTCGGCGGTGACTTATCTGACGCTCGGCTCGTTGGCGGCGCGCTTCCTGCCGGGACGCACGACCAAGATCTTCGTGCTCTGCCTGGCGGTTTTGACGACGCTGCTGGTCGGCGTCAGCCGCGTCTATCTCGGCGTCCACTGGCCTTCCGACGTGCTCGCCGGCTGGTGCGCTGGCTTCGCCTGGGCAATGCTGTGCTGGCTGGCAGCGCGGCTGCTGCAGCGGCGGCATGCGGTGGCAGATAGTGACAGCGAGCTTGAAGAAAACTAACGGTCCGGAGCGGAAATCAGATCAGCCGGTTGATCAGCCCGTGCCCGCAGCCTGCCAGCAGAAAAACCGCCGACACCCACGGCGTCAAGCGGCCGCTGGTGACCTTTGCTGCCTCGATCAACGATGCGCGGGCGCAACTCAAAGCCGTACCCGCTGACTGAGCAGGCAAGTGTGCGTTGTCAGTCCAGGCTCAGCACCGCGATCTCGCCTTCGTTCATCAGCGGCACGAAGATCCGCGTGCCGTCCGTGCCGATGTCGGCGCTGCCCGGCTTGAACTGCGCCACAACCTGTGGGGCGCCGCCAACCTTGTAGCGATAGAGCGTGCCGGTCATGTAGGCGGTGGCGTAGATGCTGTCGCCGATGGCGACGACGCCGTCGAGGTCAGCGAAATTTTGCGCGCCGGGCAATGGCGTGACGGCTTTGCTGGCGATATCCACCGACAACAGGCCGCCGGGCTCGGCGGTGCTGAAATCGGGCCTGATGCCCTTGCCCCAGGACGCCACGATCAGCCGATGGCCATCGGCAAAGACACCGTTGGGTGACGCCAGCATCGCGTCCTTGACGAACAACTCGGGCTTGTCGCCGTCGATGCGGTAGATGGCGTCGGCCAGCATATCGGTGACATAAATTTTGCCCGAACTGTCCGATGTCACGTCGTTGAGGAAGACGGCGCCAGGCACATCGATGGTCGACACGAGCTTGCCGCTGGCGAGATCGACGACGCGCACCTTGGTTATGTCGGCGACGTAGAGCTTGCCGCCGGTGATCGCCGAGCCCTTCGGCGCATCCATGCCGTCGGCCCAGTGTTGCGTTATCGTCTTGCCGTCCGGCGACAGCACCGAGAGATAACCGTTACCGTCGGCTTCGCCGGGATTGCCGACGATGTTGGAGACGATGATGCGGTTGTTGGCGGCGTCGAACAGCGCCGATTCCGGCTGCTGGAAGCCGGAGGCGCGCCAGACTTCGCCGGCCTCGGCGACCGGTACAAGCGCGATGCCGAAGGCGGCGAAACAAATCGAGGTGATGAGGGTTTTCATGGCCAGGTCTCCTGATGACGAGCGGAGAGCTAGAGATTTCGATACTTTTCGGAAAGTCCGATTGCCGCTAGTATCGAAACTCGATACCAAATGGCGCAAAAGAGGTGCATCCCATGAATGGCCTGATCTTCGAGGCGCTGAAGCGGACGTTGAAGGCCAAGGGCGTCACCTATCGCGACCTTGCCGAGCGCATGGGCGTTTCCGAGCCGACGGTGAAGCGCATCTTCCATGAGCGCAATTGCAAGCTCGACCGGTTGGTGGAGATTTGCGCGGCCGCCGGCGTCGAGCTGGAAAATGTGCTGGGGTCGATGAACAGGGGACCAGGACCGGTCAACCGCATCGCACCGGAGATTGAGCGCAAGCTCGCCGGGCGGCCGGCGCTGCTGTTCATCTTCGTCATGCTGTCGGAGAAATTCACGCCCGAGGGCGTCATGCGCTCGCAAGGCCTGAGCGAAGCCTCGATGTTCCTCTATCTGCGCGATCTCGAAGCGCTCGGGCTGATCGCGCTGGGCAGCGGGCTGTCGGCACGGCTGCTGGTCGACACGCCGATCCAGTGGAATTTCGAAGGGCCGCTCAGGCCATTGTTCGAGATGACCAACAAGAATTTCATCGGCTGGGCGATCACCCATCTGGAGCGGGAAGCGACCTTTGTCTCCTTCTCGCGGCGGATGCGGCCGGAAACGGCCGAGATGGTGAAGCGCGAGGCCGAGGAACTGGCCGAGCGCGTCAAGCTGCTCGCCCATCACGACCAGCACACAACGCCCGAGGACGAGCTGACCGGCTACAAATGGACGTTTGCTTTCGGTGCGACGCCGTTTCCGGCGATCATGCCGATCGGCCCGCACCCCAGGGATGCCGGAGCATTCGACCGGCCCGCGGCTCCTGCAAAGGGACGCCGTCCTTTGCCGGCCTGACACGGCCAAGCCTCCGCCAGTCCTGCTGCGGTTTTCAACATGATCCTTTGTCTGGACGTTTTTGCTCTTTGCAGCCGCGTTTCAAAAATGAAACCACATTCATGATAGAGTTCGCGCACTGATTTGCCAGACTGTAGAGGTCGGGTTTGCCGAGTGCGTGACACGTCCCCGTGAAATCGAAGTGATCCCATGCCGACCGCGCCAACACTTGAACTTCGCCGCTATTCGCGCCTGAAAAATTTGCGGGCGCGCGCCGAACGCCAGGGTGCTGCATTGCAGTTCTGGGCGCGGACGGCATCGCTCGCCGTGATCTCCTGCTTCTTTTCATTGATCAGCCGCTGGGATGCCTCGCTGCTCTTCGTGCTGGCGGGCCTGTTGCTGTTCCAGCTCGTCGGCCTGATCCAGTTTCGCTTTGCGCGCCGTCGCACGGCGCGATGGTGGATCGGTTATCTCGTCGGTACGCTGGACATCATTCTGTTGACCGTTCTGCTGGTAACGCCCAACCCGTTTTCCCAGGAGGTCGCGCCGGCCGCGATGCAACTGCGCGAGGGCAGTTTCAAATTCCTGCTGATTTTCGTATGCCTTGGCGCGCTGACCCTTTCGACACGATTGGCGCTCTATCTCGGCGCGCTCGCGGCTTTGACGTGGACGATCGGCGTGGGATGGGTGATTCTTCGTCCGGGAACCGTCATTCCGGCGACGAACCTCTATTCGATGCCGGTGACAGAGCGACTGAACCTCTATCTCAACCCCAATTTCGTCGATACATTCGCGCAGGCGACCAACGTGTTGGTCGTGCTGATTATCGGCGCAATCATGGCGCTGGTCGTCTCTCGTTCCCGACATCTGTCGGAAGACTATGTCAAGGCAGAGCGTGCCCGCGCCAATCTCGCCCGGCATTTTTCGCCCAATGTCGTCGACCAGCTCGCCACGGATGACGAGCCCTTCGGCCCGGTCCGCCGGCAGGATATCGCGGTGCTGTTCGCCGACATCGTCGGCTTCACACACTATTCCGAGGATCATCCGGCCGAAGCAGTGTTCGAACTTCTGCGTCAGTTCCACCGTCGCATGGAGCAGGTCGTTTTCGACCACCATGGCACCGTCGATAACTATATCGGCGATTGCATCATGGCGACATTCGGCGTTCCGCAAGCCAGCCATGACGACGCGACTCGGGCCATTCAATGCGCTGAAGCGATGATCGCCGCTCTCGAAGACTGGAATGTGCAGCGCGTGTCCAGGGGATACCCGCCGCTGGACGTTCGGATCGGTGCACAATATGGCGCTGTCGTCATCGGCGCGGTCGGCAGCGAGCGCAATCTGTCCTTCGCGGTGGTGGGCGACACCGTCAACGTCGCCAGCCGTTTGCAGTCGCTCTGCCGTGAGCTTCAGGCGAATATTTGCTTTGGGTCACGACTGATTGAGGCCGCGAAGGCGGAATCGCCCACGACACAGTTGAATGCGCGCGATCATGGACCGGTGAGCATCCGCGGCCGGGACGAACCGGTCCATGTCTGGGTCGAACACAGAGCCGAAAACCAGGGCGCTATCGCGGTTTCGGCATGATGCAGGCCGCGCCAAGCCATCACGTGTCTGAGGCGATTGCGCCAGCCTTCGCGGCTGCGACGTCTGTGCTTGCCTTGTCGTCCCAGGTCACCGCCCGGTAGTCGAAGCCATATTCCAGCGTCGGCTTGACGATGCGGAAAAAGGGCGACAGGTCGAAATCGCGCGGCGTGTAGAGCGAATGGTGGCGGATGTGCAGGATTTCCCGGCGTGAATAGCTCGACTGCGCCGAGGCGCGGCCGGGTGCGCGGGTGATCTCGGGCAGGATCGGATAGCGGATCTCGCCATAGGCCTCGGCAATCAGCGTCGAGCAGATGGCGCGCGTCGGATCGCCCGAGCCAAAAGCCAGCATGCGGCGGCGCCAGCGCACCGGCACCGGCGGCGCCGGCAGGAAAAAGCGCAGCATGTCGAAGATGTTCTTGAGGTCGTATTTCAGGCCGAGCTTGCCGATCATGAAGGCGACGACCTTGTCGCGGTCTTCCGGCGTCAGGCCGCTCGCGCGGCAGATGCGCGTGTTGTAGGTGCGGTAGCGCGACAGCGGCACGGCGACACAGCCTTCGCCGAGCGTAACCTCGATCAGGCGCGGCCGCTCCGATCCATCAGCGGGTTCGGGCAAGGCATCGCCAACATAGAAGGCGGCGTGCGACCATGTCGACTGGGTCAGGTATTTGATGGCCGCGGAGATCTTCTGGTTGCCCTCGATGAGCAGGATGTCGCCGGGTTCGAGCGCGCGACGCAGCGTCTCGGCGTCGGACGGCGTGTAGGGCTCATAGCCGGAGGATTCGTCCTGCAGCCGGCCGGCAAGCCAGCGGCCAAGTCGGTCGAGAAGCGTTTCGGCGGGCGCGGTCATCGTAGAGCGTGACTAGCACGGGGTGGTGGGCGAGGGCCAGCGGGCCGTCAGCCGACCGTCGCGTTCGCGTCTTCCTGGGTCGCCGGGCCGGCGAGATCGTCGCGCGCATTGCGGGCAAGTTTCTTCGTCGAGCGCTTCGGGTTGTCGCCGAACAGCCCGGCAGCCCCGGCGAGACAGGCCTTCTTCAGGCTCTTTTCCGAGCGCTTCAAAAGCTTGCCCAGAAGCTTGGTGTCCTGGGCATCGCCGAGCGGTTCGTCGTCGGCTTCGAGCAGGGCGCGCATGACGAAGACATCGTGCAGTTCGCCGAGCTTTTCGCCCAGTTCGTCGACCGCCTTGCGCCGCACCTTGATCGGCGTCGGCCACAGCCGGCCGAGCAGCGACAAATGCATCGAGTGGGTCTTTGCCGCCTTGCGCAGGTCGTGGAAATCCTCGGCCCCACCGCGCGATCCCGCCCTGTCCAGCGCCTTCCTGGCGCGGCGCAAGGTCTTGCGGGCGCCGTCGGCGAGCACGTCGGCGGCGTGTTCGGGCAAATCCGGGAGCAGCAGCCGCTCTATCCGGACCAGGCCTTCCTCGCAGGCGGCGGTCGCAGCACCTATGGCGGCGTCGAGGCCGGCGCCGGCATGCATTTCATGCTGGCGGGCAATAAGCCGATCGCGCACGCTGTCGAGGCCGCCGCCGGCAACCTGCTCGGGAAAGGCGGCGGCCAGGCGATCGATGGTCTCGACCAGGGCGGTTGCCTCGCGCGGACCGGCAAGCAGGGCCGCCACCTGGCGATAGCACTGGTTCTCGGTCCCGCAAAACGTTTCGTTACCGGAATGGACCAGGCGTAGCAAGGCGCGCGCGCTCTTCAGGCGCTTGCGGCATTTGTGCAGCGCCTGCTCCGGCCGGTCATGCGCCGCGGCCAGATGCGCAAGCGCCTTGCCGATTTCCTCGCCAAGGATGCGTCTGACCTCGCCGGTCAGCGGCAGGCGCGGATCGATGCGAAAACTCATGCGGCGATCTCCGGAATCCCCCCAAGGGCGAGCGACGCGTTGTAAAACCTTTGCTCGCCGGTCACTTCGCGGCCGAGCCAATCGGGCAGCATTTCGTCAGGTACATCCTCCGGCGTCTCAAGCTCGGCCACCACCAGGCCGGCAAGAATCCCACCGAAAACATCGACTTCGTAGAGATAGCCGCGATGCCTAACATGGTGGCGTGTCTTCTCGATGACATGTCCGATAGCGAAGGCCAGCATCTCCTCGGCATCGGCCAGCGGGATCGGATATTCGTATTCGTCGCGCTCGCGGGCACGGCTGCCGAATTTGAGCGTCAGCTTCGCCGAGCTGCCGTCGCTGATGCGCACCCGCACGGTGCGGCCGGGGGCTGCGGCAAGGTAGAACTGGCGAATGCGGATATCCGCGTCGGCCAGATTACGCCACTCGGCGCTGGAGACCAGGAACTTGCGTTCGACTTCCTTGCCCATGGCCGCGCACTAAAGCGTCTGCGGCTCGACATGGCAAGCCGGCACAGAGAATCAATTTGACTTTAATCAATCGATTGATTAAATTGCTGGCATGATCAAACCAGTACTCGACAAAATGCCCCGCCAGGAGACATCGCCCGCCGAGCAGACGCGCGCCGCACTCGTGGTGGCCGCGCTCAAACTGTTCGGACGGCAGGGCTTCGACGGCACCTCGACGCGCGAGATCGCGGCGGAGGCCAAGGCTAATATCGGCTCCATCGCTTATCATTTCGGCAGCAAGGAAGGGCTACGCGCGGCCGCCGCCGACCACATCGTCGAGACCATCCAGGCGATCGCCGGACAGGCGATCGGAACTGCGCCGGCTCAGTCCACTCCCGAGGCTGCCAGGGCGCAGCTGTTCGCGGCGCTGGAGCGCATGGTGGGGTTCATCGTCGCGAGTCCCGAGGCTGGCGAGATCGTACAATTCGTACTCCGAGAGCTCTCGCATCCCACAGCGGCGCTCGACCGCATCTATGCCGGCGTGTTCGAGCCGACGCATCGGCGGCTCTGCCAGGTCTGGGAACAGGCGACCGGCGAGCCGGCAGAGAGCGAGGCCACCAAGCTCACGGTTTTCACGCTGATCGGCCAGGTCATCTATTTCCGCATAGGCCGCGAGGCGGTGCTGCGCCGAATGGGTTGGCGCGAGATCGGCGCCGCGGAAGCCGCCAAGGTGGTGGCGGTCGCCACCAACAACCTCGAGGCCATGCTGGGCGCGCGAAAGCCGGCCGCCCGCAAGGAGGGCAAGCGATGAGTTTTCTCTGTTCCCTGCCCCTCGCGGCCCAGCTGTTCAGCGCCTGCGCGCCGGCGGCACCCCTGGCCGTCGGCTATGTCGAGGGCGAGTATGTCTTGCTGGCGCCGATCGAGGTGGCGCAGGTCGAGACCGTCAAGGTCAAGCGCGGCGACCGTGTCGAGCCCAACACGCCGGTGGTGACGCTGGAAAGCGCCGACGCCAAGATTGCCGTGGCGCAAGCCGAGGCCGCGCTCGCCCAGGCGCAGGCGCAGCTTGCCGATCTGCAGGTTGGCAAAAGACCGGAAGAGATTGCCGTGCTGAAGGCCGAGGTCGACATGGCCCGCGCGCAAGCCACCGACGCCAGGCGTCGCTATGACCGCGCCAGCGATCTGTTCAAGCGCGGCACCGGCACGCAGGCCGACTACGACACCGCGTCGGCGACGCTGGAGACGGCCAATGCGCAGGTCGGCCAGGCGGAAGCCAATCTCGCCGTCGGCGGCCTGCCGGCGCGGCCCGAAACGATTAAGGCGGCCGACAACCAGGTCAAGCAGGCGCAGTCGGCGCTGGAACAGGCTGAGTGGCGGCTGTCGAAGCGGGTGCTGGCGGCGCCCTCGCCCGGCCGCGTCAACGACGTCATCCGCAACCCCGGCGACACCGCCGGCCCGACAGCGCCCGTCATCTCGATGCTGCCCGATGGCGCCGTGAAACTCAGCGTCTATATCCCGGAAAGAGCCTTTTCATCGATCAAGGTCGGCACGTTGCTTTCCGTCCATTGCGACGGCTGCGGCGAGGCCGTGAAGGCGCGCGTCAGCTATGTCTCGCCCGATCCGGAATTCACCCCGCCGGTCATCTATTCGCTCGAGAACCGGCAGAAGCTGGTCTACCTCGTCGAGGCGCGGCCGGAGGGCGATGCACAAGCGCTGCAGCCGGGGCAGATCGTGGATGTCGAGCTGGCGGCCTCGGCAAAATGAACGCCATCGACGTTCATGGCCTGGTCAAGCGCTTCGGCGACAAGACGGTCGTCGACCATGTGACGATGGCGGTGGCCGAAGGCGAGATCGTCGGCTTTCTCGGCCCGAACGGTTCCGGCAAGACGACGACCATCCGCATCATGTGCGGCCTGCTGACGCCCGACGAGGGCGAAGGCACGGTGCTGGGTTTCAACATCCGAACCGACTCGCTCCGGATCAAGCGCGAAGTCGGCTACATGACGCAGAAATTCTCGTTCTACGAGGATCTGACCATCGGCGAGAACCTCGAATTCGTGGCGCGGCTCTACCGGCTGAAGCCGGTCGAGGAGCATGTGGCGCGCACGCTGGAAGAACTTGGCCTGACGACGCGCCGCAACCAGCTCGCCGGCACGCTGTCGGGCGGCTGGAAGCAGCGCCTGGCGCTCGCCGCCTGCATCATGCACAAGCCGAAGCTGCTGCTGCTCGACGAGCCGACCGCCGGCGTCGACCCGAAGGCGCGGCGCGAGTTTTGGGACGAGATCCATCGTCTCGCCAGCGGCGGCCTGACCGTGCTGGTCTCCACCCACTATATGGACGAGGCCGAGCGCTGCCACCGCATCAGCTACATCTCCTATGGCAAGATGCTGGCCACCGGCACGGTGGACGAAGTGGTAAAGAATGCCGGGCTGACCACCTTCGTGCTGCAGGGGCCGCACCTCGACCAGGTCGCCGATGCCCTGAAGGAACGGCCGGGCGTCGACCAGGTTGCGCCGTTCGGCGCCACGCTGCATGTCGTTGGCTCCGATAAGGCATCACTCGAAAAGGCGCTCGCCGATGTCGAGAAGGAGCATAAGGGCGTCACCGTAAAACCCGGCGAGACCAGCCTCGAGGATGTGTTCATCCAGTTCATGTCCGGCTCGAAGGACAATATGGCATGAACAACGTCTTCTCTTTCGCCAGGCTCGGTGCGCTGCTGATCAAGGAATTCATCCAGATGCGGCGCGACCGCATCACCTTCGCCATGATGCTGGGCGTGCCGCTTATACAATTGGTGCTGTTCGGCTATGCCATCAACAACGATCCCAAAAGCCTGCCTGCCGCACTCGTGGCGACCAGCAACGACCCCTACACCCGCGCCATTGTCGCGGCCCTGCAGACGACCGGCTACTACCGCTTCGACCATGTCGCGCAAAGTGCCGAGCAAGCCGAATTCCTGATGGCGCGCGGCGACGTTTCCTTTGTCGTCACCATCCCTGCCGATTTCGGCCGCCGGGTCGAACGCGGCGACAATCCGCAGATCCTGATCGAGGCCGACGCCACCGATCCGGCCGCCGCCAGCGGCGCCATCTCGACTCTAAGCACCGTCGCCAGCCAGGCGCTGCTTCGAGCGCAAGGCATGCAGGAGGCGGCGGCCGAGAACGCCAGGGGCCAGCTCGACGTGGTGGTGCACCGGCGCTACAACCCGGAAGGCATCTCGCAATACAACATCGTTCCCGGGCTGCTCGGCGTCATCCTGCAGATGACCATGGTGATGATGACCTCGATCGCGCTGACACGCGAGACCGAGCGCGGCACGATGGAGAACCTGCTGGCGATGCCGTCCAGTCCGCTCGAGATCATGCTGGGCAAGGTGCTGCCCTATCTGGCGGTCGGCGCGGTGCAGGTGGTGGTGGTCCTGGCGGCGTCGAAGCTCCTGTTTGCCATCCCCTTCACCGGTTCGATGTCGCTGCTGCTCACTGCCGTTCTTGTGTTCGTGCTGGCGCTGGTGCTGCTCGGCTACACCATCTCGACCATTGCCCGCACGCAAATGCAGGCACTGCAGCTGACCTTCTTCTTCTTCCTGCCGTCGATCCTGCTGTCGGGCTTCATGTTCCCCTATCGCGGCATGCCCGGCTGGGCGCAGACCTTCGGCGAGATTTTTCCGCTGACGCATTTTTTGCGCATCACCCGCGCGGTGATGCTGAAGGGCGCGGAACTGCCGGCGGTGGCGAGCGAGATCACCTGGTTGGTCGCGTTCGTGGCCTTGTTTGCCGGCGTAGCACTCGCGCGGTTCAGGCGGACACTCGACTAGGCTCTCAACGATTGAGCGATTTTGGACCGCTGACGAAGGGGCTGCCCCTGACGTAAAACCGCAGCGGGCGGTCTGCATCCCTCGTAATGCCGATGCGGATGCCTTGGCCGATGTCGCCGGCTTGATGCTCATCTTCTGCCAGCCATAGCGGGCCTTGCCGGCACAGATCGAGGCCATCGAGCGAACGATCGATCCGCAAGGCCTGGGCGAGCCGTCCCGGCCCTCGCGCCAGGTCACGCAAGCGCTCGACGCCCCGGTTCTCCCGCATAAGCGGAATGCCTTCGAGCGGTTCGAGCGCCCGGATCAGCACGCCGGTGCCGGTCCCCACCCCTTCGCTTGAAACATTGAGCATCCAGGAGACGCCATAGGCGAGATAAACATAGGCGTGGCCGGCCTCGAGGAACAACGAGCGATTGCGCGGCGTCATCCCGCGATAGCCATGGCCGGCGGCGTCGCCGGTGACATAGGCTTCGGTTTCGACGATGCGGCCGCTGACGATACCTTTCGGCAGCTCCCGCACCACCAGTCTGCCGATGAGGTAGCGGGCGAGAGCAGCCGTATCTTCCGGCAGTTCGGCGCGGTCGAGCGGGCGGAGGCCGGTCATGCTATCGCCGCCTGGTTTCAAGATATCCGCTCGACCCATTGCGCACGCGAAGGTCCCGGATCGAACGGATCGCCGAAATACTGGGTCTCGCGGGCCACCTTGCCATCGAGGAACTCCATGATGCTCACCGTATAGGAGGGAATCCCGTCATAGGTCAGGACATATTCGGTGATCCAGAGGTCGCCTGAGCCGGTGATCCGCCGCACAGCGAAGCGCTTCTGGTTGGGCTGCGCGGCGCGCGACGACTGGATGTTGCGCCGCCCACGAATGCGCTCGCCCGATTGCGGATAATCGAGCACTGCGTCGTCGCGATAGATCTGATGCTCCGTCTCGAAATCATTGGCATCGGAGGCAGCCCAGTGGCGATCCAGAGCCGCTCTTATGTCAGCGTCTGCCATATCGGTTCTCAGGCCGCGGCCATGATCTCGGCATAGGTGCTGAAATCGACATTGCCGCCCGATAGCACCACGGCCACGCATTTGCCCGACAGCTCGATCTCGCCCGATGACAATGCTGCCAGCGCCACGCAGCCACCAGGCTCGACCACCAGCTTGAGATGGGCCATGGCGTCGCGCATCGCCTGTGCCGCCGCCTTGTCTGAGACGGCGATCGCGCCGGCGAGGTTCTTGCGGTTGATCTCGAAGGTCATCTCGCCCGGCTCGGCAACCAGGATGGCATCGCAGATCGAGCTGTGGCCGGGTTCGTTCGAAACCCTTTTTCCCTCGATCAGCGAACGGCGGGTGTCGTCGAAATGCTCGGGTTCCACCGCCCAGACCGCCGTATCTGGCGAGGCGTCTTTGACCGCAATCGAAATGCCGCTCGACAGGCCGCCACCACCGCAAGGGATGAGAACCGCGTCGAGGCTGACACCGAGCGCCTTGGCCTGGCGCATCAATTCGAGGCCGATCGTGCCCTGACCTGAGATGATGGCCGGATCGTCGAAGGGCGGCACCAGCACCATGCCCTTGTCCATATAGGGGCGCACCACGGTCATGCGGTCGCCGCGAAAACGATCGAACGGCACCACCTCGGCGCCCATCTTGCGGACGTTGGCGATCTTCATCGCGGGTGCGTCGGCGGGCATGGCGATGACTGCCTTGACGCCGAACATTGCGGCGGAAGCGGCGACGCCTTGTGCGTGGTTGCCCGACGAGAAAGCGACCACGCCGCGGCCGCGCTCTTCCTCGCTCAGCGTCGACAATTTGTTGTAGGCGCCGCGGAACTTGAACGAGCCGGTGCGCTGCAGCGTCTCCGGCTTGAACAGGATGCGGCCGCCGAAGCGCTTGTTGAGTTCCGACGATTCGATCAGCGGGGTTTCGACGATCAGGCCGGAGAGCCGCGCGGCGGCGGCGTGGATGTCGGCAATGCCGGGAAGCATGGTCATGACGAAGTCCTGAGAGGGATGAGATCGGCGCATGGTGCACGCAAAGGCAGGCCGCGCACCAATGAAAAAATGTGACCGTTACAAAGTTTGGCGGGCATGAGCGGCGAGGAGGAGGGTCAAACTGGCCCACCTCTCCCGCCTTTATCCGCGAGGCCGTATCGGCTAAGGGCGGGGGAACAGAATTCCGGACCGCCAGAAATGACCACCAAGCCCAAACCCCTGTTCCTCGGCATCGACACCGGCGGCACCTATACCGATGCCGTGCTGTGGTCGGAACAGGGGGGTCCTAAAGGCAAGGTGCTGGCCAAGGCCAAGGCGCTGACCACGCGGCACGACCTTGCCGTCGGCATTTCCGGTGCGGTCGACGCGGTGCTGGAGAAATCCGCCACCGACCCGGCCTCGATCAAACTCGTGTCGATGTCGACGACGCTTGCCACCAACGCGTTGGTCGAGGGGCAGGGCGGTCGCGTTGCGCTGATCATGATCGGCTTTACCGAAGCCGACCTCGCCCGCGACGGGTTGAAGACCGCGCTCGGCACCGACCCGGTGGTGTTTTGTCCGGGCGGCCATGATGTCCACGGCAATGCGGCCAAGCTCGACCTCTCGGGCTTGGAGGCCGCACTCCCCGAACTCGGCGCCTCGGTGTCGGGCTTTGCCGTCTGTGCCTATTTCGCCACCCGCAACCCGGCGCATGAACTCGCCGCGCGCGACCTTATCCGCGAAAAGACCGGCCTGCCGGTCACCGCCAGCCACGAATTGTCAGCCAAGCTCGGCGGCCCGCGCCGCGCGCTCACCACTTTGCTCAACGCCCGGCTGATCTCGATGATCGACCGGCTGGTGGCGGCGACCGAAGGCTTTCTCGAAGCGCGCAAGATCGCAGCGCCCCTGATGGTGGTGCGTGGCGACGGCGCGCTGGTCTCGGCCGCCTTTGCCCGCCAACGGCCGATCGAAACGATTTTGTCCGGTCCGGCCGCCAGCCTGGTCGGCGCCCGCCACATGACCGGGCTCGACAACGCCATGGTGTCGGACATTGGCGGCACCACAACGGATGTCGCCGTGCTCGACGGCGGACGGCCGCGCCTCGATCCGGAAGGCGCCACGGTCGGTGGTTTCCGCACCATGGTCGAAGCGGTGGCCATGCGCACCTTCGGTCTCGGCGGCGATTCCGAAGTGGCGCTGGAAGATGGCGCGCTCAACCCGAAAATCCTGCTCGGGCCGCGCCGCCTGGTGCCGCTGGCGCTGGCCGGCATGATGCATGGTGTTTCCGTGACATCCGAGCTCGAACGCCAGCTGCGTGCGCCCAATCCCGGCCGCATGGACGGCCGCTTTGCGCTGCGCACCGGCGTACCGGACAGGCTTGCGGCCGGCCTGACCGCGCCTGAAGCCAAACTCTACGAGCAGATCGGCAATGTGCCGCTGGCCATCGACAGGCTGCTGGCCTCGAACGCCCAGAACGCCACGCTGAACCGGCTGGTCTCGCGCGGCCTCGTGCACATCTCCGGCTTTACGCCTTCGGACGCCGCCCATGTGCTGGGCAAGCAGGCCAACTGGGATGCGGCCACCGCCCGGCTCGGCGCCGAACTCTTCGCTCGCAAGCGCGACGGCCGCGGCCAGAACATCGCCGCCTCTCCCGAGGTGATTTCCGAACGCGTTCTGCTGACTCTGACGCGTTGGTCGGCCGAATATATTCTCGAGACCGCCTTTGCCGAGGACGGGCTGGATGGCGCGGCAACCGTCGCCCATGCGCTGGTGCAGCGCGCCGTCGATGCCCATCCCGGCATCGCCAGGCTCTCGGTCGCGCTCGATCGCCCGGTCATCGGTCTTGGCGCCTCGGCGCCGCTGCACTATGCCGGCCTGGCCGAGCTGGTCGGCAATGAATGCGTGGTGCCGGAAGACACCGACGTCGCCAACGCCCTCGGCGCCGTCGTTGGCCAGGTCCGCGTCTCCGCCGAAGCCCGCGTCAGCCAGCCCAAGGAAGGCCTGTTTCGACTCGCCTCGGGGCAAACGGTGCGCGATTTCACCGACGAAGCCAAGGCGATCGCGGCGGCGGAAGCCGATGTGCGGGCGATCGTTGCGGAGCGCGCGAAAGACGCCGGTACCGATAATGCAGAGATCGAAGTGGCGACGGAATTCCGCGTCTCCACGGTCGAGGCTCAGCGCATGTTCATCGAAGCGCATGTGGTGGCGGTGGCGTCGGGAAGGCCGAGGATTGCGGTTTAGCGCGGGTAATCTCCCCCCTTGAGGGGGAGATGTCGCCGTAGGCGACAGAGGGGGTTCTAGCGCGTGGGGCGCTAACCTCCATCTGTCGCAGGAGGGCGAGCCCGGTCGCACCGACCCCCTCTGGCCGCTTCGCGGCCATCTCCCCCTCAAGGGGGGAGATTTGGCGGCGATTCCCGCCGCCTTCACCCTAAGCTGAATTGACCCTTCACCCCTGACATGCCAAAGGCCGCAAAGCCTTTCATCTGGAGAAGCCCTGATGACCGATCGCGTCGAGATCGCCGGATTGCGGATTGCCCGCGAATTGCACGACTTCGTAGGCAACGAAGCGCTGCCGGGCACCGGTATTGCGGCCGACGCCTTCTGGAACGGTTTTTCGGCCATCGTGCACGATCTGGCGCCGAAGAACCGGGCGCTGCTGGCCAAACGCGACGCCATGCAGGAGCAGATCGACGCCTGGTATCGCGCCAATGGCGCGCCCATCGATATGGAGGCCTACAAGAATTTCCTCAAGGAGATCGGCTATCTCATACCGGAAGGCCCAGCCTTCAGCGTCTCGACCGACAATGTCGACCCGGAGATCGCCATCGTCGCGGGGCCGCAGCTGGTGGTGCCGGTGATGAATGCGCGCTATGCGCTCAATGCCGCCAATGCCCGCTGGGGGTCGCTCTACGATGCGCTCTACGGCACCGATGCCATCCCCGAGACCGGCGGCGCCGAGAAGGGCAAAAGCTTCAACCCTGTGCGTGGCGCCAAGGTGGTGGCCTGGGCAAAACGCTTCCTCGACGAGTCCGTGCCGCTCACCTCCGGCAAATGGGCAGGCGTGAACGGGCTTACAGTCCAGGGCAGCATCTTGCGGCTCAGCGCCGGCGCCGGCGGCACCACGCTGGCCAACCCGAAACAGTTTGCCGGCTATCGTGGCGACCCGGCCAACCCTGAAGCCATTTTGCTCACCCAGAACGGCCTGCACATCGAAATCTTGATCGACCGCGCCAACCAAATCGGCCGCACCGATCCGGCCGGCATTGCCGACGTCATCCTGGAATCGGCGCTGACCACCATCCAGGACTGCGAGGATTCCGTCGCGGCCGTGGATGCTGAAGACAAGGTCGTGGTCTACCGCAACTGGCTCGGCCTGATGAAGGGCGACCTGGCGGAGGAAATCAGCAAGGGCGGCAAGAGCTTCGTGCGCAAGCTCAACCCGGACCGCGCCTGGACGGCGCCCAATGGCGGCGCACTAACCTTGCCCGGCCGCTCGCTGATGCTGGTGAGAAACGTCGGCCACCTGATGACCAATCCAGCCATTCTCGACCGCGACGGCCATGAGGTGCCGGAAGGCATCATGGATGCCGCAATGACCGCGCTGATCGCGCTGCACGATGTCGGCGCCAACGGGCGGCGGATGAATTCCCGCGCCGGCTCGATGTATGTGGTGAAGCCGAAGATGCACGGACCGGAGGAAGTCGCCTTCGCCGTCGAGATTTTCGACCGCGTCGAAGCGCTGCTCGGCATGGCCAAAAACACCATCAAGATGGGCATCATGGACGAGGAGCGGCGCACCACCGTCAACCTGAAGGAGGCGATCCGCGCGGCCAGGGAGCGCGTCGTGTTCATCAACACCGGCTTCCTCGACCGCACCGGCGACGAGATCCACACCTCGATGGAGGCCGGGCCGATGATCCGCAAGGGCGACATGAAGCAGGCCGCCTGGATTTCCGCCTATGAGGCCTGGAATGTCGATACGGGCTTGGAATGCGGTCTGGCCGGCCACGCCCAGATCGGCAAGGGCATGTGGGCGATGCCCGATCTGATGGCGGCGATGCTAGAACAGAAGATCGCCCATCCCAAGGCCGGCGCCAACACCGCCTGGGTGCCGTCGCCGACCGCTGCCACGCTGCACGCTACCCATTACCACAAGGTCGATGTCCATGCCGTCCAGGCTGCGCTGAAGAGCCGGCCCAAGGCGAAGCTCGACGACATATTGTCGGTGCCGGTGGCGGTGCGTCCGAACTGGACGCCGGATGAAATCCAGCGCGAGCTCGACAACAATGCGCAAGGCATTCTGGGTTATGTCGTGCGCTGGATCGACCAGGGCGTCGGCTGCTCCAAGGTGCCGGATATCAACGATGTCGGCCTGATGGAAGACCGCGCCACGCTACGCATCTCCTCGCAGCACATCGCCAACTGGCTGCATCACAAGGTCTGCTCGCAGATTCAGGTGATGGATTCGCTGCGCCGCATGGCGGCCATCGTCGATTTGCAAAATGTCGGCGATCCCCTCTACCGGCCGATGGCCGCCGACTTCGACGGTTCTATCGCCTTCCAGGCCGCCTGCGACCTGGTGTTCAAGGGCCGCGAACAGCCGAATGGATATACCGAGCCGGTGCTGCACGCGCGGCGGCTGGAGCTGAAGGGGAAGGCTTGAGCGCCAGCGTCCCCCTCCCCTCAAGAGGGAGGGATCTACGCCGCCTGCGCCACCCGCTCCGACATCATGCGATAGGAAATCGCCTCGGCCAGGTGGATGCGGCCGACGGTCTCGCTGGCGTCGAGGTCGGCCAGCGTGCGCGCCACTTTCAGCACGCGGTGATAGGCGCGCGCGGAAAAGCCGAGCTTTTCGCTGGCGTCTCTCAGCAGCGAGAGGCCGGCTGCATCCGGCACGGCGATGTCTTCGATGATCGAGGGCGAGCAATGCGCATTGGTCGTCGCGCTGGTGACGCCGAGCCGTTCGAAGCGCTCGCGCTGGATGGTGCGCGCACGGGCCACGCGCTGGGCTACGGCGGCGCTCTTTTCCGCCCGATCCGGCCGGATCAGATCGGCGGCCGAGACCGCCGGCACCTCGATCCTGAGGTCGATGCGGTCGAGCAGTGGGCCGGAAATGCGCGCCTGGTAGTCGGTGCGGCAGCGCTCGCCGCGCAGGCAGCGATAGCCCGGTTCGCCGGCCATGCCGCAGCGGCACGGGTTCATCGCCGCCACCAGCTGGATGCGCGCCGGATAGGTGACGCGGTGGTTGGCGCGCGCGATCATGCAGTCGCCGGTCTCCAGCGGCTGGCGCAGCGCATCCAGCGTCTGCGGTGAAAATTCGGGAAATTCGTCGAGGAACAGCACGCCGTGATGGGCAAGCGAGACCTCTCCCGGCCGCACCCGCAAGCCGCCGCCAACCATCGCCGCCATCGAGGCCGAATGGTGCGGAGCGCGGAACGGCCGCCGGTCGGTGAGCTTGCCTTCGCCGAGCTCGCCCGCCACCGAGGCGATCATCGAGACTTCCAAGAGTTCCTTCGGCGCCAGCGGCGGCAGGATCGACGGCAGCCTTTGCGCCAGCATCGATTTTCCCGAGCCTGGCGGGCCGACCATCAGCAGATTGTGGCCGCCGGCGGCCGCCACTTCCAGCGCCCGCTTGGCGCTCTCCTGGCCCTTGATGTCGCAGAGGTCGGGCAGGTCGCGCGCCGAGACATGGATGCCGGGCTCGGGCCGCGACAGCACCTGCGTGCCGCGAAAATGATTGGCAATCGCAATCAGGCTGCGCGGCGCCAATATGTCGAAATCCTTGCCGGCCCATGCTGCTTCCGGCCCACAGCCGAACGGGCAGATCAGCCCCTTTCCCTCGGCATTGGCGCCGATCGCCGCCGGCAGCGCGCCGGCCACCGCGGCAATGGTGCCGTCGAGCGACAATTCGCCGAGCACGACATAGGAGGCCAGCATGTCGCCCGGAATGGCGCCGAGTGCGGCCATCAGGCCGAGCGCGATCGGCAGGTCGTAATGGCTGCCTTCCTTGGGCAGATCGGCCGGGGCTAGATTGATCGTGACCTTTTTCGACGGCATCGACAGGCCCGACGCATGCAGTGCCGCCTGCACCCGCTCGCGGCTCTCGGCCACCGCCTTGTCGGGCAGGCCGACAATGTGCATGCCGACCTTGCCCGGCGCGATCATCACCTGGACATCGACCGGCACGGCTTCAATGCCCTGGAAAGCAACCGTGCGAACCCGCGCCACCATTTGTTCAAGCCCCCGGATACCGGTTCGCTCGGGTCTTTCTGATCAGACTGCGAGCGATGTCGGCCCAAGACAACCATAGATTTCAGCCCAAGGCAAGAACATTACAGGAACATGCAAGTGTCGCCGTACTTCCGGCACCATACGATGCCGACGCCTGCCTTCGCCCGAGACAGAATTAACCACAAAGGCGCGTCGCGGTTGGGTGTCACCGATCCGACTCGCATACTATGGTATGGTTGGGATCGGGGGACATCCGCAGCGCGTCCAGGCGCCAAAGCGAGGAAAACAGGATGCCGACCTTAAGCAATGGCAGTCAGCTCACCGTATGGGAAGAACCCGACTATCCCAATCCAAGCCCAGACGCGGTGCTTTTCAGCATCACGGAACCCGATGGCGACGTGATCGGGCCGATAGGGGCAAAGCCCGATTTCCCGTTCGGCGGCATTGACGTGGCTTCGGTCGATGTCTTCGACGGCTTCTTCACCATCACCAGCTTCACCAACGAAGGCAGGACCGAGACCTGGACGTCGGTCGAAACGCAGGTCTTCGACAATGACGGCAATCTTCTCCGCACTTTGTCCGACCAGGCAGCCTACCTGTCGGCCCGGATCGTCTCGGTCAACGCCGACAGCCCCAACACCATCACCGTCACCTGGATCGGGGCGAACGAGTATTTCGGCGGCGAAAACACCCAATACGGCCAGCACCAGATCATCCTGGAGGGAGGCACGCTGCAGCCCGACACGTTCGTCAATCATGCGCCCACGGTTGCCAATCTGAATGTGTCGGTTTCGCAGGGGGAATTTCTCGACGACATCAAATTCAGCGCCGCCGATGCCGACTATGATCTCCTGAGCTTTGTCGTCGTCGATGGGCCGGACCACGGCACCTTTGAGCAAAGCACGCGTTTCGACGGCAACCACTATCCGTTTCACCAGGGTCACTATGGCAACAGCCTGCACTATCATGCCGACTTTCTGAACGGCAATCTGTTCGACTACACACCCGAGGCGGGCTTCGTCGGCACTGACAGCTTCACGGTTTACGCCACGGACGGCCAGGGCAACAGCAATCTGGCGACGATTACGATCACGGTTGCTCCACCGGCCGAATCCATCGCGCTGACCGACGCCGCGAACACAGTGAACTATGGAGCCCATGATCGTGCCGCGCTCGTCACCGCGCTAGGCGGCAGCGACCGTGTCATCGGCACGTCGTTCAACGATACGCTCGATGGCGGCGCCGGCAACGACCAGCTGTTCGGCGGCACCGGGGCCGACACCCTCATCGGTGGCGCGGGCACGGATTGGCTGAAGGGCGGCGCCGGCAATGATGTCATAAGCGGCGGCGCGGGCACGGACGGCATCCGTGGCGATGAGGGCGACGATGCCCTTGATGGCGGCGCCGGCTCCGACGACCTGCGTGGCGGTGCTGGCGATGACATCCTCAATGGCGGTGCCGGCGGCGACCGGCTGGCCGGCGGCGAGGGCAGGGACGTCTTCGTGTTCGACTCCCTTGGACCGGCGAACTGCGACAGGATCGAAGACTTCGATGCGCAGGATGATATGATCCGCCTGGACAGCTCCGTGTTTGTCGGGCTGCAGGCCGGCCCGCTTTTCGCGGCAGTCTTCGCGATAGGTGACAAAGCCGTCGATGACAGCGACCACATCCTTTACAACGACGTGACTGGCGACCTGCTGTTCGATGTGGACGGGGTTGGCGGCGCGGCGGCTGTCAAGTTTGCCGCCGTCGACCCGGGCACCTGGGTCACCGCGGACGATTTCCTGGTGTTCTAGGGCGTTTCACCGTTTCACGGAAACGGCGAACCGCTCTATCTCTTTGTTTTTACATGAATGCTCAGGAAAAGCGCTGCGCGCTTTTCCCCCTTTCCGGGCATTGCAGCTAGTGCCGCTTGCCTTCCACCGCGTCCCAGAACAGGCTCGCAATGTCGGCGCCGCCAAAACGTTGCACTTCGCGCACGCCGGTCGGCGAGGTCACGTTGATCTCGGTCATGTAGTCGCCGATCACGTCGATGCCGACGAGGATGAAGCCGCGCTCTTTCAGCGACGGTCCGATGCGGGCGCAGATCTCGCGCTCGCGCTCCGTCAGCTCGGCCTTTTCGGCGCGGCCGCCGACATGCATGTTGGAGCGTGAATCATGGTCGGCCGGCACACGGTTGATGGCGCCGACTGCCTCGCCGTCGACCAGGATGATGCGCTTGTCGCCTTTGCGCACATCCTTCAGATAGCGCTGCACGATATAGGGCTCGCGCGACAGCTGGGCGAACATCTCGAGCAGCGAGGCGAGGTTGCGGTCGTCCTCCCTGAGATGGAAGATGCCTGCGCCGCCATTGCCGTAGAGCGGCTTGACGATGATGTCGCCGAATTCCTTGCGGAAGGCGGCGACTTCCTGGGGATCCTTGGTGATCAACGTTTCCGGCATCAAATCCGGAAATTCGGTGACGAAGATTTTTTCCGGGCTGTTGCGCACCCAGGCGGGGTCGTTGACGACCAAAGTCTTCGGGTGGATGCGCTCCAGAATGTGCGTGGTGGTGATGTAGTTCATGTCGAAGGGCGGATCCTGGCGCAGCAGGATCACGTCCATCTCCGACAGGTCGGTGCGCACCTTGTCGCCCAGCGTGTAGTGATTGCCCTTCTCGTCGCGGAGCTTCATCTCCTCGATGCGGGCAAACACCTTGCCGCCCAGCATCGACAGCCGGTCGGGCGTGTAGTGGAACAGTTGGTGGCCGCGCCGCTGCGCCTCCAGCGACAGCGCAAACGACGTGTCGCCGGCGATCGAGACAGTGGAGACATGGTCCATCTGGACGGCGATTTTCAGGGGCATCTTCTAGTCTCCAGCGGGCTATGCCGCCGATATACGGAACTCCACGGCTTCTGCCAATCGCGCTTGCTTGGCCCAGACCCTCAGCGGTCGAAGACCAGCCGGGAGTAACCGAGGAA
This sequence comes from Mesorhizobium sp. CNPSo 4688, assembly GCF_057784295.1. Lineage (NCBI taxonomy): Bacteria > Pseudomonadati > Pseudomonadota > Alphaproteobacteria > Hyphomicrobiales > Phyllobacteriaceae > Mesorhizobium > Mesorhizobium sp. CNPSo 4688. The sequence goes on along the minus strand of NZ_JBWLUY010000003.1, from coordinate 389,359 downwards.
GGACAGCGCCATGGCCACCAGCGAGGCGATCGCAAGTGCCACCAGCGGCGGCATTGCCGGCAGCGCGAACAGGATGGCGCAATAGACGAGATAGTTGACGATGCTGGTGGCGATGCCGACGCCACCATAGCGCGCACCCTCCTGCGTTAGGCCGCGGCTCGACGGCGAAAAGGTCAAATGCCGGTTGATCTGCCAGGTGACGCAGAGCGCAAAGCCGATCGACAGCAAGCGCGCGACGAAGGGGCCGAGCGGCGTTACCGCCAAAAGCAGCCAGAGAGCCGCGGCATCGGCGACGAAGCCGACGGCGCCGGCAAAGACGAAGCGGGCGAGCCTGCCCACGGCCTCAGGCGGCCCGGGGCGTCTTGCCCGGCTCGGCTTTCGGGGTTTCGCTCGTGCGCTCGCGCCGTTCGACCCGGCCCGACGGGACCGAGAGATAAAAAATGCGCTTCTGTTCGGCGCGCCCGCGCGATACCGAATCCAGGATCAGTCCGGTCATCATCGCAAGCATCGACAACAGCAGCAGGCCGACCGACAGCACCCAGGTCGGCATGCGCGGCACGAGGCCGGTCTGGGCGAACTCGATCAGCACCGGCGTCATCAGGGTCAGGCTCGATGCCAGGAAGAAAATGGCGAAGACGCCGAAGAAGCGCAGCGGCTGCGTCTCCTTCATCAGCATGGCGAACATCCAGAGGATCCTGGCGCCGTCGCGATAGGTCGACAGCTTCGACGACGATCCCTCAGGCCGGCGGCCATAGTCGAGCGCGATTTCGCTGACAGGCAGCTTGAGCTGCGAGGCATGCACCGACATTTCGGTCTCGATCTCGAAGCCGCCGGAAACGGCGGGGAAGCTCTTGACGAAACGCCTGGAGAAGGCGCGGTAGCCGGAGAAGATGTCGGTGAAGTCGGTGCCGAACAGCCGCTTGTAGAGGCTGTTGAAGATGCGGTTGCCGAACGCATGGCCGGAACGGCCGGCATCGTCGGCGACGCCGCGCCTGGTGCCCACCACCATGTCGCAGCGCTCGGTCTGAAGGATGTTGATCAGCTGCGGTGCATCTTCCGGCGCATAGGTGCCGTCGCCATCGGCCATCAGATAGATATCGGCATCGATGTCGGCGAACATGCGCCGCACGACATTGCCCTTGCCCTGGCGCGGCTCGCGGATGACGATGGCGCCGGCGGCACGTGCCTTGAGCGCGGTCAAATCCCTGGAATTGTTGTCATAAACATAGATCGCGGCCGACGGCAGCGTCTCGCGAAACCGCCGCACCACCTCGGCGATGGTGAGCTCCTCATTGTAGCAGGGCAGGAGCACGGCAATGGCCGGCTCGTGGCGAACTTCGTGCGGCATTTCCGTCTCCCGATGCCCGGCGGAGCCTCCGGCCGCGCTCAAATGCGGCCTCGCTCAGGCGACTTTACTATTTATTGAAGCTGTTAAGGCTAGGTTTAAGCCGAGCTTCTTTCCGACAAAGGCCGTGATGATGAACGCAGCCAAGGCGGGTGCTTCCTCCTGGAAGTCCGATATGACGCTGGCGCTGCTTGCTATGCTGGTGGCGCTGGCCGTCAATGCCACCACGGGCTTTCGCGAATTGAGCAATGCCGGCGGCGACAATGACAGCCTGCTGCGGCTGGTCGAGGTTCGCGATATGCTGGCCGGCCAGGGCTGGTTCGACCTGCATCAGTACCGGATGGGGCCGGAAGGCGGCTTCGTCATGCACTGGTCGCGGCTGGTCGATGCGCCGCTCGCCGCCATCATCCTCGCCGCTTCGGCGCTGACCGGCAGCATGGCCATGGCCGAGGCGATCGCACAGGTGCTGTGGCCGGCGCTGCTGTTTTTCCTGGCGGTGTTCTTCCTCGCCCGCGCGGCGCGCAGCTTTGCCGGCGCCGGCGCCGTGCTGCCCGCAATCGTCATCGGCGCGGCGGCGCTGCATTTCATCGGCATCTTCTTGCCGGGTGCGCTCGATCATCACAATGTCCAGCTGACGCTGACCCTGGCCAGCCTCAGCCTGCTGCTCGAGGCGCCTACGCACCGCTGGGCGGCGCTGATTTCGGGTCTGTGCGCGGCGCTGACGCTGGCTGTCGGCATGGAAACCGCGCCCTATGTCGCCACCATCGGCGCCTGCATCGCCTTGCTGTTTGTCGTCGATCCCGGCGGCGAGCACCGGATCGCAAGGGACTTCGGTCTCGGCTTTGCCGGGGTTTCGGCGCTCGTCTTCGTCACCACCATCCCGCCATCGGCCTGGGGCCAGGCGCAGTGCGATGCCTTTTCGGCCGTGCAATTCGTGGTGGCGGCAATCGCCGGACTGGGCCTTGCCGTCGTGACGTCGCTCAAGGTGTCCAATGGCACGGCCGGCCGCCGGCTGATCTCGCTCGGCCTGCTCGCGCTTATGCTGGGCGCCGTTGTCGTGGCGCTGTTTCCGCAATGCCTTGCGCCGCCCTACGCAAATCTCGATCCGCGCCTCAAGGAATTGTGGCTCGACCACATCGATGAGGCACAGTCGCTGTTCCATATCGCCGTCAACGAACCGGCCTCGCTGGCGGCGCGCTATGTTACGCCGCTGGTGGCAATCCTGCTGATGGCGCTTCGCCTGCGCGGACCGTGGCGCCGCCAGGACAGCCTCGTTGGCGCCTTGCTGGTTGCCGCCTTCATCGTCAGCGCCTGGCAGGTCCGCGGCTCGACATTCTCGATCACCTTGGCCGTCATACCGCTGTCGGCCTGGATCGCAAGCTGGCGCGAACGGGCGAGCATCAGCCCTTCGCGCAGCGTGTCGCTGCGTATGGCGGCAGTCTGGGTGGTGTCGGTGAATGCCGTCTGGGCCGGCGCTGCCGCCGCCACCTCGAGCGCATTCGAGGCCGACAAGGTCTCCGCCGAGGCCAAGGATGCCGATCCGGCCTGCACGCGCAAGGCCTCCTTCGCGACGCTGGCCGGGCTGCCGGACACCACGGTGCTTGCCATTTCCAATCTCGGCTCGCCCATCCTGGCCTATTCCGGCCACCGTGTCTTTGCCGGCCCCTATCATCGCAACATCGCCGGCGACCTGCTAGCGCTCGATGCCTTCCTCGGATCGGCGGACCAGGCCAAAGCGATCGTGGCGCAGCACCATGTCGGCCTGGTGGCTCTCTGCCGCGGCAGCGCCGAAAGCAAGGTGCTCGCCGCCAAGGCGCCGCAAGGCTTCCTGGCCGGGATGATGCAGGGAAGCGTCCCCGATTGGCTCGAACCGCTGGCCGAAACACGGAGAAACCCGGTCGAACTCTACCGCGTCCGCTAAACCACCATTCGCCAGCGAAAAATCGATTTCGCGATACGGTTCCTAAACGCTTTGCTGCCAGTCTCAGCGTAAATTTCGGACGTCAAAAACAGGGATACCGATGCAAACGACGTTTGGCACCGGGCAGGCAAGCAGGGAAAACACGGATCTGGCGTTCACCGACACGCTGACCGGGCTTGGCAACCATCGCCGCTTCTTCGACAAGGTCGATCGCCTGATCAGCGACCGCGCCGACGATCCCGCGCCGTTCACCGTCGGCATTCTCGACCTCGACGGTTTCAAGCCGATCAACGACCTGTTCGGCCACAAGGCCGGCGACGACATATTGATCCAGGTGGCGATGCGGCTGCGCGCCTCGATGGACAGCCATTCCACCGTCTGCCGCATCGGCGCCGACGAATTCGCCTTCCTCTATCCGATGGTGTTCTCGGAGGAAGCCGCGGCAGAGAAGTCGCGCATGATGATCGAAATCCTGTCGGCGCCTTACGATGTCGGCGAACGCACCGCCAGGCTTTCGGCCTCGGTCGGCTGCTCGCTGTTCTATTCCGGCGACGAAACCACCGAAATCCTCGTCAACAAGGCCGAAACGGCGCTCTACCATGCCAAGCGCTCGGGCCGTGGCCGCGTCGTCGTCTACACACGCGAGATGGAGGAGGCGGCCAAGCGCGTCACCCGCATCGAACAGGCGCTGCGCCGCGCCGTCTCGGCCGGCGAGGTGGAACCGCATTTCCAGCCCATCGTCGATTTGAACACTCGCCGCACCATCGGCTTCGAGACGCTGGCGCGCTGGACCGATCGTGACCTCGGCGTCGTCCCGCCGACCGTGTTCATCCCCATCGCCGAGGAGCGCGGCATCATTGGTCCGCTGTCTCAACTGGTGCTGCGCAAGGCGACCGAAGCGGCGCGCAGCTGGCCGAAGGACCTGTTCCTGTCCTTCAACCTGTCGCCCTCGCAGCTCGTCGACCAGAACACCGGCCTGCACATATTGTCGATCCTCGACCGCACCGGCTTCGATCCGCGCCGGCTCGAGATCGAGATCACCGAAACCGGCCTGATGAACGATCCGGCCTCGGCCGAGAAGATCGTCGAGGACCTGCGCCGGGTCGGCATCCGCGTCTCGCTCGACGATTTCGGCACCGGCCAGTCCTCTCTCGGCCGCTTGCGCGAATTCCACTTCGACAAGCTCAAGATCGACCGCGCCTTCGTCTCCTCCATCCTCGACGACCGTCCGTCGGAACACATCATCCGCGCCATTCTCGCCATGTGCGAAGGGCTCGGCATGGATGTCGTGGCCGAAGGCATAGAGGAGGAGGCGCAGGCCGACCGCCTCGTCCAGTTCGGCTGCGCCGGCGGCCAGGGCTATCTGTTCGGCAAGCCGGTCGATGCCGACGCCACGCTCGGCTATCTCCGCGATTCCTATCGCGGCGCCCTCTACGCCAAGGCCATCTGATCTCCGGTCTGCCGTGCGCCGAGCGGGTTTTGCCCATCGGCTTGCGTCTTTTTGTCTGACATAAGGCGAACAAATCGCCGGTTTCGCCCTTGCTCCCCGGACTTGGCTGGCTAGGATGCGCGCCGACCGGATCGGAGTAAGAAAATATGATGCCATCGGCGGATTTTGCCGACCTCAGGGGAGCCTCGGTGCTGATCACCGGTGGCGGTTCGGGCATCGGTGCAGCGCTGACCGAGGGTTTTGTTCGCCAGGGCGCCAATGTCGCCTTTATCGACATCGCCGATGGCCCAAGCACGCTGCTTGCCGACCGCGTCGAAAAGGAACTTGGCCGGCGGCCGCTCTACCTCAAGACCGATTTGCGCGATGTCGAGGCGTTGCGCGCCTCTGCTGCCCGGGCGGCAGAAGTGCATGGCGACGTCACCGTGCTGGTCAACAATGCGGCGTGGGACGAGCGCCACGATGTCGCTGAAGTCACCGTCGAGTTCTGGGACAACAATCTCGCCGTCAATCTGCGCCCGCATTTTTTCACCGCGCAGGCGGTGGCGCCGGGCATGAAGCGGGCCGGCGGCGGCTCGATCATCAACTTCACCTCGACCTCCTATCTCATCAACCATCCTGACATGCCGGCCTACACCGCCGCCAAGGCCGGCATCCTCGGTCTCACCAAAGGCCTCGCCGGCAAGCTCGGCGTCGATGGCATCCGCGTCAACGCGATTGCGCCGGGCTGGGTGATCACCGAGCGGCAAAGGGAACTGTGGGTCACCGAACAGGGGCTCGCCGCCCATGTCGCCAAGCAATGCATCAAGCAGGTGATGCAGCCCGACGACATTGTCGGCACCGTGCTGTTCCTGGCTTCCGACGCCTCGCGCATGCTGACGGCGCAAATGCTGATCGTCGACGGAGGTTTCCTGTGAGCCCGGCAAGCCAGGCAGCAGCGGGCAAAGGCCCGGCAGTCGCCGCCGTCGACTGGGGCACGACCCGTATGCGGGTCTGGCTGATCGACGAGGCGGGTGGGGTGCTTGCCGAACGTCGCGGCGATGACGGCCTGATCACCGCGCAGCAAAAGGGTTTTGCCACCATCCTTGAGGGACATCTGGCGGCGCTTGGCGCACCTGACACACTGCCGGTCATCATCTGCGGCATGGCCGGTTCGCGCCAGGGCTGGCTGGAAGCCCCCTACGTCACCGTGCCGACGCCGATCGGAGCCATTCTCGCGGGTGCCGCCCGCATTCCTGGCCTCAGCCGCGACATCCGCATCGTGCCTGGCCTGGCGCAGCGCATGGAAGACGCGCCGGATGTGATGCGCGGTGAGGAAACCCAGCTTGCCGGTGCCGGTTTGCCGGCTAATGGCCGCCATCTTGTCTGCATGCCCGGCACCCATTCGAAATGGGTTCTGGTCGAGGACGGCGCGGTCGATGGCTTCTGCACCTGGCCGACCGGCGAGCTGTTCTCGGTGCTGGCCACTCACTCGATCCTGCGCCATTCGCTGGGCGAGACCCCGAAGCCAGTGACCTCGGACAATCCATTCTTCCAGGACTGGTGCCGTAAGGCGCTGGCCGAGGGCGGCGATGTCACCTCGCGGCTGTTCTCGATCCGCGCCGCCGGGCTGCTGCAGGCCTTGAACGCCGATGACGCCGCCGCGTGCCTGTCCGGCCTGCTGATCGGCGGCGAGATCGCTTCAGCGGGTCGCCGTTATGGCGAAAGCGCCACCGCAATCGTGCTGGTCGCCTCGGGTTCGCTGGCGGCGCTCTACAGGCAGGCGCTCGACCTTGCCGGACTTGCCGTACGGACGGTCGACGCCGACGAGGCGGTGCGAGCCGGCCTGATCGAGGCCGCGCGGGAAAATGGCATGATGCCAGAAATGGAGTGAGCGCGTGATCCAGACCGCACCTTTCCCGAAGCTCAAGCGGGGTCTCGTTGCCATTCTGCGCGGGCTGAAGCCCGGCGAGGCTGTCGCCATCGGCCAGGCGCTGTTTGATGCCGGCATCGAAGCCATCGAAGTGCCGCTCAATTCGCCGGAGCCGTTTATGTCGATCGCCAGCATTGTCGCGGCGCTGCCCAAGACGGCACTGGTCGGCGCCGGCACCGTGCTGACGGCAGGCGACGTCGATGCCTTGGCCAAGGCCGGCGGCAGGCTGCTGGTCAGCCCCAACATCGATGTCGAGGTCATGGCCCGCGCCATGCACCATGGCATGGTGACGATGCCCGGCGTGTTCACGCCCACCGAGGCTTTTCTGGCGATCCGGCTTGGCGCCTCGGCGCTGAAATTCTTCCCGGCAAGCGTGCTCGGCGCTGGCGGCATCTCGGCGATGCGCGCCGTGCTGCCGGCCGATACGGTGGTCGGCGCCGTTGGCGGCGTTTCGGAGAAAGACTTTGCCGGCTACAAGTCGGCTGGGGTAACCGCTTTCGGCCTCGGTTCCAGCCTGTTCAAGCCGGGCATGAGCGTCGACGAGGTGGCCACGCGCGCCCGGGCGGCGGTGACGGCCTGGGATGCGGCGTTCGGCGGAGAGGCATGATGGACAAGGTTTCGGTCTTCTCGGATCATATCTGCGAACTCGGCGAGGGCCCGAGCTACGATCCCGCCACCGATACGCTGTTCTGGTTCGACATCGTCAACGGGCTGTTGCTGGAGCAGGGCGTCACCTCAGGTGTGCTGAAAGTCCATGAGCTCGGCCAGATGGCCAGCGCCATCGCCATCATCGACGACAAGCGCCAGTTGATCGCCACCGAGACCGGCCTGCATGTCCGCGATGTCTCGACCGGGAAGCTGACGCTGCACACGCCGATCGAAGCCGACAATGCGCTGACGCGCTCCAACGATTCGCGCGTCCACCCTTGCGGCGCCTTCTGGGTCGGCACCATGGCCAAAAACGAGGGCAAGGGCGCCGGCTCGATCTACTGGTTCTTCAAAGGCGAGCTGCGTACACTTTACACGGGCATCACCGTGTCGAACTCGATCTGTTTCTCGCAGGATGGGACGATCGCCTACTACACCGACACCGCGACCGGCCTTTTGATGCGCGTCGCGTGCGACCCCGCGACCGGCCTGCCGGTTGGCGAATCGAAAGTGTTCGTCGACCACCGCTCCTCGAAGGGCTATGTCGACGGCTCGGTCGTCGACCGCGACGGCGTGTTGTGGAACGCCGTCTGGGGCGGCAAGGCGGTCAAGGCTTATGCGCCCGACGGCACGCTGCTGCGCGAAATCCCGATGCCGGCGACGCAGTCCTCTTGCCCGGCCTTTGTCGGTTTCAAGGCCGACCGGTTGGCGGTGACCTCGGCCTGGAAGGGCAAGGACGACAAGCAACGCAAGCTCGACCCGCAGGCCGGCATGACCTTCCTGCTCGACATCCCCGTCAACGGCCGCTTCGAGCCGCGCGTGCTGATCGCCTGAGAGGCGCCAGTGCTTCGTTGACGGTTGTCACGCAACCGCCCGGCCCGGTCGGTTTCACGCAAGCCGATGGTGCCTGCCGTGCGATGGTAATAGCCTCTATCGCCGGGAGCCGACCATCCGATGCCGCAAAACACGCCGACCCTGATCCTCGTCCATGAGCCGGAAAAGGCCTGTTTCGACCGGCTGGTCGCCGACGGGTTTCCTGCCGAGCGTGCGCTCGAAATTTCGTCCTATCTGGCGCAGTCGACCGACCTTGCGCCCGAATTCGATGAGCTTGCCGCAGCTTGCGAGCGACGCAGCCTCGCCTTCCTGCCGGTCGAGCTAGACGACGCGGCAGCAGCGCTGGCGAAAGCCGATCCGAAAACGGCGCTGGTCTGGACGCTGACCGACGGCATAGCCTATTTCCGCGGCGCCGCTGCGCCCGCGCTTGCCCGTCTGAACGGGCTCAAAACCGTCGGCGCCGACGATGCGCTGTTCGCGCTCTGCCAGGACAAGTTCCGTTCCGGCGCCGTGCTCGGCGCGCTCGGCCTGCCGGTGCCGCAGGCCGGCCTTGCCCGCGACGGCCGCTGGCTGGCCGAGCCGCCGCCATCAGCCGCCGGCTGGTTCGTCAAGCCGAACCGGCTCGGCTCCAAGGTCGGCATCTGGCCGGATTCGCGCTGCCACGAGCTGCAGCACGCGTTGGAGCTTAGCCGGCGTGTCTATGCCGCCTATCGTGACGATGTCGTCGTCCAGCCCTATGTCACCGGCCGCAATGTGCGCGCCAGTTTTCTCGGCCTCGAGCCGGACACCGGCGCCGAAGCACTCGGCATCGCCTTTGTCGATTCCGGCGGCGATTTCCAGACCATGGCTGACTCGATGGCGCTTTACGGCGACACCGGCGAGGCCGCCAAGGCAGCCGGGCTCTACAGCGAACCGGTGCTGGAGCCGGTCGTCGACGCCCAGCCGGCTGCCGCGGCAACCATCCGTCGTATTGCCGAGCGACTAATGAGCGGGCTTGGCCTGCGCGACGTGTTCTCTATCGATTTCCGGGTCGAGGCCGACGATCACGTCCACCTCATCGAGTTCGAGGTCTGCCCCGGTCTACCCTGCTTCGATTTCCGTGCCTATTGCCGAACACAGTGGGGCATGACACTGACCGATGCGATGGCCGCAACCGCCACTAACCGGTTCAAGCGCTAGAGCAATTCCAGGAAAAGTGTGAGCGGTTTTCGTACGGAATTGCGTCAAAACAAGGAGATAGAGCGGTTCGCCGTTTCCCGTGAAACGGTGAAATGCTCTAGACCCCCTCGACCAGCACGATCTCGCCGTCGGCCACCTTCTGGCGGATGGCGACGGCGCGCTGGTATTCCGGCGAGTGGTAGCAATCATGGGCCACGCTGAGCGATTCGAATTCGATAATGACATTGCGGGCCCGGCCCTGGCCCTCAGCCTTTTCGTGCTCGCCGCCGCGCGCCAGGAATTTCGCGCCAAAGCGGTCGAAGGCGAGCTTCGACGCCGCGACATAGTCCTTGTAGCCTTCAGCATCGCGCACATCGACGCGGGCGATCCAATATCCCTTTGGCATGCTTCTTCTCCTGGTTCGAAAAATGTCAGGCGGCGCGCATCTCTTCCAGTATGGCCTCCGCTGCTGCACGCCTGTCGCTTGCAGCGACGATCGGGCGGCCCACAACAAGATGGCTGGAGCCGTTGCGGATTGCCTGGCCGGGCGTCACCACGCGCTTCTGGTCGCCATGGTCGCTGCCCTTGGGCCGGATGCCGGGCGTCACCACCGCCAGGTCGGGTCCGACGATGCGGCGCACCGCTTCCGCCTCCTCGGCCGAGCAGACGACGCCGCCCATGCCGGCATGCAGCGCCTGTTCGGCTCGCCTCAGCACCAGCGTGTGCGGATCGTATTCATAGCCGGCGTCGATCACGTCCTGCTCGTCCATCGAGGTCAGCACGCTGACCGCCAGCAGGCAGAGATCGCTGCCCTTGGCGGCTTCCACCGCGGCACGCATCGCCTTGGGATAGGCATGGATGGTGAGCATGGTCATGCCCATGCGCACGATGTTCTCGACACCCTTGGCCACCGTGTGGTCGATGTCGAGCAGCTTCATGTCGAGAAAGATCTTGGTGCCGCCGCTGGCCAGCTCCCTGGCGAAGTCTAGCCCGCCGGCGAAGGCCAGTTGATAGCCGATCTTGTAGAAGGAGACGACGCCGTCGAGCGCGCGCACCGCCTCTTCGGCCTCCTTCACCGTCGGCACATCGAGGCCGACGATCAGCCTTTCCTGCATGGATTGGGCATGCATGGTCGGCGCGTGGGTCATGCCCGGGTCGACAGCAAATGCGAGGTTTCGATCAGCGTGCGGCATAGATGCTCCATCGATTTGTTCAGTCTCTCATCCCTGAAATTGCCGTCGGCGTCGAAGGCACTGCCGCCATCGGCTACCGAGCATTCCGGCGTCACCACTTCCATCTGGCAGCGCACCAGCACGGCGCGCAGATGGTTGATGCAGCGTATCCCTGCGAAATGTCCGTTCGAAGACGAGCACAGGCCCGCGACCTTGCCGGCAAACGGCCTGAAATTGCGGCCACTATCCGTGCGCACCCGGCTTACCCAGTCGATCGTGTTCTTGAGCAGTGGCGGGATCGAGCCGTTATATTCGGGCGTCGCAATCAGCAGCCCGTCATGGGCGGCGATCAGCCGGCCGAGCTTCACGGCATTGTCGGGGACGCCTTTTTCCTTTTCGAGATCTTCGTCCAGGATCGGCAGCGGATAGTCGGCCAGCGAGATGCGGGTCACCTCGGCGCCCTGCATGGCCAGCTCCTTCTGCGCCACATCGGCGGTCCTGCCGCTGAAGGCGCCGCTGCGCACCGAGCCGGCAAAGACGAGGATTTTCGGAATCACTGCCATTGGCCAACCTTGTCCCGGGACAGGTACAGCCAAGGATCACTCAAATCAATGCGCCTCGCGGCGGTAGATCCACAGCTGCGTCGGCGGGATGTTGCGGAAGATGAAATCGAAATGCTTGACCGTGTAGTCGCCGCGGCCGGGCGGGATCGGCGACAGCGGCCCGTAGGTCAGCTGTACGATCGGCCGTCCCACCGGGATGCGGTCGAGCAGGCTCTCGATATAGGCGATGCGCTGGGGGACCGGGAAGTTGAGCAGCGGCACGCCCGAGACGACGGAATCGAACACCATGTCCCGCTTGTCGCCGAGCGTCGCATTGAGATTGAAGGCGTCGCCCTCGATGACGTTGACACCGGGATAGAGCTGGCGCAGGTGGCGCACGAACTCGGTGGAGTATTCCACCGCATAGAGATTTTCGGGCTTCACGCCCTGGGCGAGGATGGCGCGGGTGATGACGCCTGTGCCCGGGCCGACTTCAAGCACCGGCAGGCCGGACTTCGGATTGACGATCGAAGCCATCTTGCGGGCGGTGATGGAGCTTGTCGGCACGATCGAGCCGACCGTCTTCGGCTTGTCGATCCAGCCTTTGAAGAATTTGAGCTCGTCGTCGAACTTTTCCGCCAGCGCTTTCCGCAATCCCGGACCACGTGCCATGCAAGTTCTCCTCAACCACCCCCCTGCACGCTACTTAGCAGCTAACAGGTCCAAGGCAAGGCGCGATCTGCCATAAGATGTTGATGACGTTCGGGAAGCGCCCGGGCGCGGTCACCCGCACCGGCTGCATACGAGACACTCAGCGCTCGCTGAAGGATTCGAAAAAGTCCTTCATGCGGGCGAAGAAACCGCTCGACTGGGGCGAGTTTTCCTTTGACGACAGCTGTTCGAACTCTTCCAGCAGCTCCCGCTGGCGCCGCGACAGGTTCTGCGGCGTCTCGACCACGGTCTGGATGTAGAGGTCGCCGACATTGGGCTGGCGCAGCACCGGCATGCCCTTGCCCTTGAGACGGAACTGGCGGCCGTTCTGGGTGCCCTCGGTCACTTTCACCTTGGTCTGGCTGCCGTCCAGCGTGGTTACCTCGAAGGAGCCGCCGAGCGCTGCCGTGGTCATCGAGATCGGCACCTTGCAGTAAAGGTCGGCGCCGTCGCGCTGGAAGAATTCGTGCGGCTTCACCGCCAGGAAAATATAGAGGTCGCCCGAGGGGCCGCTGCGCAAACCGGCCTCGCCCTCGTTGGCAAGCCGGATGCGGGTGCCGTCCTCTATGCCGGCCGGGATGTTGACCGACAGCGAGCGTTCCTCGGTGACGCGGCCCTGGCCGGCGCATTTCGGGCACGGGTCCTTGATCGTCTGGCCGCGGCCCTGGCATTGTGGGCAGGTGCGCTCGATCGAGAAGAAACCCTGCGTTGCCCGCACCTTGCCGTGGCCATGGCACATCGAGCAGGTGACCGGCTGGGTACCGGGCTTGGCGCCGGTCCCGGAACATTCCGTGCATGAGATCGAGGCCGGCACGCGAATCTGCGCGGTCTTGCCGGCAAACGCCTCTTCCAGCGTGATTTCCATATTGTAGCGCAAATCGGCGCCGCGCTCGCGGCCGCCGGACGAGCGGCGCTGGCGCCCGCCCATCATGTCGCCGAAAATGTCTTCGAAAATGTCGGCGAAGCCGCCGGCGCCAAAGCCTTGCGCCCCACCATTCATGCCGCCCTGCTCGAAGGCGGCGTGACCGAAACGATCGTAGGCCGCGCGCTTCTGCGGGTCCTTCAGCGTCTCGTAGGCTTCGTTGATTTCCTTGAATTTGTGCTCGCAGGAATGATCGCCGGGGTTGCGGTCGGGATGGAACTGCATGGCGAGCTTGCGGAAAGCGCTCTTGAGCTCCCTGTCGTCCGCGCCCTTTTGTACGCCCAGCGTTTCGTAGAAATCAGCTTTCATCTTTTCCCGCAGTCCGGATGCTCAACGTCTTGATGCATGTCGCGTCGTTTGCCGGCACGTTGTCTCGATTTAGGAGCGGTGCTGCCCGGATGCTAGGGCCGGCGCGGACTTGTCTGTGTTTTTCGGCTACTTTTTCGGCAGGACCCGCACTTTTTTCAGCGAGGGTTGCAAAAAAGCCCGGCTTTGCGCCGGGCTTCCTACAGCGCCGCGCGTCCTCTCGGACGCGCAAAGGACGCTGTAGCACTTTTGATTGGCGCATGATCCTTTCCAAAATCGATTCCGATTTTGGGGTCATGCGCTTTATCTTGCCGTCAACCGGTTCAGGCCGACTTCTTCTTGTCGTCGTCTTCGTCGATTTCTTCGAAATCGGCGTCCACCACGTCGCTATCCTTGGCGGCGTCCGCCTTGGCGTCGGCTTCCGCCGCTTCCTTCTGCGAGGCTTCGTACATGGCCTGGCCAAGCTTCATCGAAGCTTCGGCAAGCGTCTGCGACTTGGCCTCGATATCGGCCGCGTCGTCGCCCTCCGCGGCGGTCTTCAGCGCCGCGATCGCATCCGATATCGCCGTGCGCTCGGTTTCCGAAACCTTGTCGCCATATTCCTTCAGCGACTTCTCGGACGAATGCACCAGCGCCTCGGCCTGGTTGCGGGCCTCGACCACGGCGCGACGCTTCTTGTCGGTCTCGGCATTGGCCTCGGCGTCCTTGACCATCTTCTCGATGTCGGCGTCCGAAAGACCACCCGATGCCTGGATGCGGATCTGGTGCTCCTTGCCGGTGCCCTTGTCCTTGGCGGAGACGTTGACGATGCCGTTGGCGTCGATGTCGAAGGTGACCTCGATCTGCGGCACGCCGCGCGGGGCCGGCGGGATGCCGACCAGGTCGAACTGGCCGAGCGCCTTGTTGTCGGCGGCCATCTCGCGCTCACCCTGGAAGACCCGGATGGTCACGGCCGACTGCGAATCCTCGGCCGTCGAGAACACCTGGCTTTTCTTGGTCGGGATCGTCGTGTTGCGCTCGATCAGCCGCGTGAACACGCCACCCAGCGTCTCGATGCCGAGCGACAGAGGCGTCACGTCGAGCAGAAGCACGTCCTTGACGTCGCCCTGCAGCACGCCGGCCTGAATTGCGGCGCCGAGTGCGACGACCTCATCCGGGTTGACGCCCTTGTGGGGCTCCTTGCCGAAGAACTGCTTCACGATCTCCTGGATCTTGGGCATGCGGGTCATGCCGCCGACCAGGACGACCTCGTCGATCTCGCCGGCCTTCAGGCCGGCATCCTTGAGCGCCGCCTTGCAGGGATCGATGGTGCGCTGGACGAGATCCTCGACCAGGCTTTCGAACTTGGCGCGGGTCAGCTTCAGCGTCAGGTGCTTGGGCCCGGTCGCGTCGGCGGTGATGAAGGGCAGGTTGATCTCGGTCTGCGTCGTCGACGACAGCTCGATCTTGGCCTTTTCAGCTGCCTCCTTGAGGCGCTGCAAGGCAAGCTTGTCGTTCTTCAGGTCGATGCCCTGTTCCTTCTTGAACTCGGCCGCCAGATATTCGACGAGACGCATGTCGAAATCCTCGCCGCCGAGGAAGGTGTCGCCATTGGTCGACTTCACCTCAAACACGCCGTCGCCGATCTCAAGCACCGAAATGTCGAACGTACCGCCGCCAAGGTCGTAGACGGCAATGGTCTTGCCATCCTTCTTGTCGAGGCCGTAGGCGAGCGCGGCTGCCGTCGGCTCGTTGATGATGCGCAGCACTTCCAGGCCGGCGATCTTGCCGGCGTCCTTGGTGGCCTGGCGCTGGGCGTCGTTGAAATAGGCCGGAACGGTGATGACCGCCTTCTCGACCTTCTCGCCGAGATAGGCTTCCGCCGTTTCTTTCATCTTCTGCAGGATCATGGCCGAGATCTGCGAGGGCGACTGCTTCTTGCCGCCGGCTTCGACCCAGGCATCGCCATTGTCGCCCTTGACGATCTTGTAGGGGACAAGCTTCTTGTCCTTCTCCGTCACCGGATCGTCATAGCGGCGGCCGATCAGGCGCTTGACCGCGAAGATGGTGTTTTCAGGATTGGTGACCGCCTGGCGCTTGGCCGGCTGGCCGACGAGACGTTCGCCGTCGCCCGAGATGGCGACGATGGAAGGCGTCGTGCGCGCGCCTTCCGCATTCTCAATCACCTTGGGCTCCTTGCCATCCATGATGGCGATGCAGGAGTTGGTTGTGCCGAGATCGATACCGATTACTTTTGCCATTTTTCTAGTCTCTCCTCTAAGCAGGCTCTCAGGACCCGTAAGGCGTTCCGACGAAAGCCCCTGTTCACAAGAAATTCCGCCCCGGCTACCGGCATTCCGGCGCTGGGCGGCTTGGCGCGTATATAAGAACAGGCGGCATCGGGCGCAAGCATTCTGCGCAAGGCGTCCACGATGCGTCTCCTTGCGCCAAATCGACCCTCCGTCGGGCGGAGGCGGTCGAGCGGGCAGCATTATGGACGAAAAGGCCGCTTCTCATCGTTTTTGCCGCAGCTATAGTGCCGTATCATTTGGGGATTGGATAATGCGTTGGATTTTTGCGCGATTGCTCGCCCTTTTTGCCGTTGCCAGCCTTTCATGGGTCACTTGCCCGCCGGCCCAGGCAGTGGAATTCCAGACAATCACCATCAAGGTCGGTTATGGCGCGGGTGGCGGCTATGACCAGACTTCGAGGCTGATTGCGCGCCATCTCGGCCGGTTTCTGCCCGGGCAGCCCAACATCATTGTGCAGAATGTGCCGGGCGGCGGCAGCCTCAAGCTCACCAAGATGCTCGTGGGCAGCGAACCGGCCGACGGCAGCGTCATCGCCTCGATCAGCGAGGCGATGTTCTACGCCCCGATCCTTGATCCCGAAAACGCGAATTTCGACCCGCTTGCCTTGCAGTGGATCGGTTCGCTGGTCGATGATCCAGCCTATTGCCTGACCAGCAAGCAATCCGGCATCGACACGATGGAAAAGTTCCTGCAGTCGGATTTCCTGATCGGAGCGACAGGCAAGAACAGCACGACCTACATCTTCGCCGCACTGGCCAAGAATGGCATGAAGG
This sequence comes from Mesorhizobium sp. CNPSo 4688, assembly GCF_057784295.1. Taxonomy (NCBI): domain Bacteria; kingdom Pseudomonadati; phylum Pseudomonadota; class Alphaproteobacteria; order Hyphomicrobiales; family Phyllobacteriaceae; genus Mesorhizobium; species Mesorhizobium sp. CNPSo 4688. The sequence goes on along the minus strand of NZ_JBWLUY010000003.1, from coordinate 373,377 downwards.
CCAGATACAAGATCGTCACCGGTTTCGACGGCACCGCCGATATCGAACTCGCCATGCAACGCGGCGAGATCGCCGGCATGTGCGGGGTATCGAGCTCCCTGCTCAGGAGCGATCGCGCCGCGATCAACATTATAGGCACGTTCGGGCAGGGCGGTTCCGGCGCGACGCCGAGCATTTCGGCAACCATCGCCGACCCGACGGCACGTCAGGCGGCCGATCTCATCGAATCGGCGCTGCACATCCACCATCCGCTCGTCGCCCCGCCCGGCGTGCCGAAAGAGACCGTCGACGCGCTGCGCAAGGCCTATTCCGCGATGGTCGTGGACGCCGATTTTCTCGCCGATGCCACGAAGCTTGGCGACCTCACCCTCACCCCGACATCCGGCGAAGCGATCAGCCAGCTGGTCGCGCAAGAGCTGAAAGCCACGCCTGCGGTCTTCGCAGCTGCCCGGGAACTCGTGAAATAGGCCCAATGTGGATCTGATCCTTACCGCCATTGCGGAGATGGCGCAGCCATTTCGCATGCTCATGCTGGTCACCGGCGTGTTCGCCGGCCTCGTCGTCGGTGTCGTGCCGGGCGTTGGCGGCCTGTTCGCCATGGCCCTGCTGATCCCGATGACCTACAATATGGACCCCTTTGCCGCCTTCGCGCTGCTGCTCGGCATGGGTTCGGTCACCACCACGTCGGACACCATTCCGGCCATCCTGTTCGGCGTTCCGGGCTCGGTCGGTGCCGCGGCAACTGTGCTTGACGGCCATGCCATGGCCAAGAAGGGCGAAGCGGCACGCGCCTTCGGCGCCTCCTATTCGGCCTCGATGATCGGCGGCGTGTTCGGCGCGCTGGTGCTGGCGGCGGCAATTCCCGTCATGCGGCCGCTGGTGCTCTACCTCAAGACGCCGGATTTCTTCGCCATTTGCGCCTTCGGCCTCTCCATCGTCGCCATCCTCGCCGGCAGCCAACCCTTGAAGGGGCTAGCGGCGGCGATGCTCGGCATGCTCGCCTCCTTCATCGGCATCGACAGCATTGCCGGCGTCGAACGCTGGAGTTTCGGCCAGATCTACCTCTGGGACGGCTTGCCGATCTCGTTGGTCTTCCTCGGACTGTTCGGCCTGCCCGAACTGGCCTCGCTGCTCATGCGCGGCTCGATCCAGGGCAACACCGAGCGGCCGACCTATGCCGGCATGTGGCAAGGCATCAGGGATACGCTGCGTGAATGGCCGCTGGTGCTGCGTTGTAGCGCCATCGGCTCGCTGCTCGGCGCCGTGCCCGGCATCGGCATCGCCGTGCTTGACTGGATCGCCTATGGCCATGCCTCGCGCCGGCCGGGTCCCGGGCCGAAATTCGGCCAGGGCAATGTGCGTGGCGTCATCGCGCCGGAAAGCGCCAACAACGCCAAGGAGGGTGGCTCGCTCATCCCGACCATCGCCTTCGGCGTGCCGGGATCGGCTTCGATGAGCATCCTGCTCGGCGCCTTCGTCATCCACGGCCTTGTCCCCGGCCCCGACATGCTGGGCAAGAACGCCGCGATCACCGTTTCGATGGTGCTGTCGATCGCCGTCGCCAACATCGTCGGCGCCGTCACCTGCCTGCTTCTGACCAGGCAACTGGCGCGCATCGCGCAAGTGTCGGCAGCGATCCTGGTGCCGCTGGTGGTCACCTTCATCGTCGTCGGCGCCTACCAGACCAATATGAGTGCCTTCGACTTCCTGCTGGTGATGCTGGTCGGCGCGGTCGGCATGGCAATGAAGGAGCTCAACTGGCCGCGCTCGGCCTTTTCGCTCGGCTTCGTGCTCGGCCCCAGCCTCGAAAACTATTTCTTCCTCGCCTACCAGATTTCCGGCTGGGCCTGGCTGAAACAGCCGCTGGTGCTCATCCTGCTCGGCCTCGCCATTGCCGGCGTGGTCAGGCAGACCGTGTCCTGGATCAAGGCCCGGGGCAATGCCGACGCCTTGCCGCCGGCGTTGCCCGATATCGCCGCCAGCGGTGCGCTGACGCTGCTTGGCGTCGCGGCTCTGGTCACGGCATTGCTCGATTTCCCTTTCGAGGCCGCCATCTTCCCGGCCATCACGGCCGGCCTTCTGGCGCTGTTTTCGTTGTTGACGACTATCCAGACCGTGCTGCGCTGGCGAAAGCCGGTGCCTGCCAGCGGCGCAGATGTAAAGCCGGCCGGCGAATGGCAGCCTTCCGACGGTCCGGCGATGAAGGGCAATCTCACCGTGCTTGGCCTCTGCCTGGCGCTCGCCTTTCTGGTCCTGTTGGCAGGCCACCTCACCGCCACCTTCGTCTTTGTTGCCGGCGGTATCTGTATGCTCGGATCGCGGTCACTGCATGTGGCGCTGGCTGTCGCCGCGGGCACGACGCTTTGCATCTATGCGGTGTTCGATCTGCTGGCGTCGCAGCCCTGGCCGGCGCCCTGGCTGACCGGTCTTTTCAAAGCCTTCTAAGGAACAACCGCCGCTCGTGCAGGTGGCAAGCGACGAGCCTTATTTCGTACGGGCGCTTCCCATAGCTCAAGGCGGATCCGGCGGTCTTTGAAGCTGCCAGAAACCTGTTGAAGTAACCTGTTGAGGTAAAAGCCTACGGTTTGGCGGCAGCCGGCGACAGCGTTTCGACAAGGCGGCGGCGCAGCAGCTTGCCATTGTCGCTGTACGGCAGCGAATTCACCAGCCTGACCTCGCGCGGTCGCCGGTCGGGCGAGATGTTGGCGCGCAGGAAGGCCTCGAATTCGGCCACGCTTGCCTGGTCGGCGACGATGAAGGCGGCGATCTCCTGGCCCATCGTCGCGTCGGGAAAGCCGGCGACCGCAACATCCCTGACCTTGGGATGGGCGCGGATCAGCTTTTCCAGTTCCTGCGGCGCGACATTGACGCCGCCGCGCACGATCATGTCGGCCTCACGGTCGACAATGGTCAGGAAGCCGTCCTCGTCGAGGAAGCCGATGTCGCCGGGAATGCCCCAGCCGGCGCCCATCACCTTGGGGTCGACAAACGGCTTGTTGCCTGCCGACACCACCGCCGAAACCATGGTCGGTGTCCAGGCCTTGATCAGTCCGCTCTCGCCCTTGCCGAGCATGCGCCCGTCCGCATCGAGAATTTCGACACGCACATCCGCGAACGGACGCCCGGCGGTGCTGGGCTTGGCCAGCACGTCGGCGCCGGACAGGGTGGTGATGCCGCCGGTCAGGCTTGACGCATAATTGATGCGATATCCCGGTGAAAGGTTGCGGTAGGCGGCCAGCTTGTCTTCGACGGTTGCCGGTCCGCCGATGCTGAAAAGCACCGCCAGGTCCGGCAGCAGCCGGGTCGAGCGTTCGCCCACTTCGCGCACCAGCCGCGTAATCACCGGCGGCGGCAATGCCGAGCCGCTGGCCTGGAACGACAGCAGTCCCTCGATCAACTCGGACGGCGTGAATAGCGGCGGAAAGAAATTGATCGTCCCGCCATGGCGCAGATAGCTGAACACTTGATGGCGCGTCGCCGAATAGGACATCACCATCGGGGTCAAAAGGCGCATGACCGTCCCGTTCAGCCCGCGCCGGTGCGACGTCACGCGTCCGGCAAGCGCCTCATGCGACTGCAAATAGCCTTTCGGGTCGCCGGTGGTGCCGGACGAGAACATCAGGAAGGCCGGATTGGTGTCGTCGCCGGCCTGGCTGGCATAAGGCGCAGGCGAGGCGTGTTTCCAGTCATCCTGGAAAGCGACGCCTGGATAGACATCGTCCCCGGGTGGGCTGCGGCTTTCGAGGATCAGCGTCAGGACGAAATCGCGCGCAAACTGCGCCCGCTGGCTGCGCGGCGCGCGAAAGTCGGTAATCGAAACCGTGGCGCCGAGCTTCCAGCAGGCCAGGATCGACAGCACGACGTCGATGTTGCCGATCATGGCCAGGCCGACGCGATCGCCTGAACGAATACCGAGCGCGCTGAAATTGGCGGCGAGATGGTCGATCTGGGTCAGCGCTTGCGCATAGGTGATCTGGTCGCGGCCACTGACCATTGCCACGCGGTCGCCATGGCCGGCGAAGGCAGCCAGTACGTCGCGGCCGAAACCCATCTAGCGGACCGGCATTCCGGCCGGCGCGCGCCTGGCGTCGAGGAAGGCCATGATCGCAGCGTCGATCGCGTCCATGTTGGCGGCCCGGAACTTGTCATGGGTGCCCGGCATGACGACCGTTTCCACCCGCGTGTTCTCGCTCGCCCAGTCTTTGTACTGCTCGACCGTGGTGGCGCTCCATTCCGAGCTGGCGACGACGAGTATGTCGCAAGGGTAGGAAGACGGTGAAAAACCCGCGGCAGCGCGCACCAGCATGCTCTTGAAGGCCTTCTGCCTGGTGTGACGCCCAAGCCTGGACTGCCCAAGCCCGACCGCTGCCAGCGTGTCGCGCAGCAGTCGCCAATAGACGACCTTGCGGGTGATCTGGCGCCGCCTTTGTGCGGTCATGCGGTTGTCCGCCATCGGCTTCAGCCAGGCCGAACCCAGCGGCGGCGGGTCGATCAGCAGCAAAGCCGGCCGCTCGCCGGTCGCCTTGAAGGTCAGCCGCCCGACTTCGATCGCCAGCAGCCCGCCAAGGCAGATGCCGCCGATGACACGCGGATGCTGGCCGGTGGCCGAGCTCAACCCGTCGAAATAATTGGCACTGATCTCCTCGACGCTGTCATAGGGTGTCTCGCCGGGCTCGAGGCCCATGCCGCGCACGGCGATGACGGAATAGCGCTGCTTCAGCGCCTTGCCGAAACGGTTGGCAAACAGCGCCGAACCGGAAATGCCATGGATCATGGCGATCGGCTCCTGGCCGTGGCTGCCGGAAACCTGCACCGCCAGCCGCCGCGCCGGGTGCTCGGGCAATTGCAACGCGACCAGCCTGCCGAATTCGCGCGGCGTCGGCGCTTCGAGCAGCGCCGAGGTCTGCAGCTTCACGCCGAACCGGCTCTGCACCGCAAGCACAAGAGTTTCGGCAGCCAGCGAATCGCCGCCGAGATCGAAGAAATTGTCGTCGAGGCCGACCGAGGCCAGCTGCAATTCTTGCGCAAAGATGCCGGCGATCGCCTGCGCCGACCCGCTGCCCAACGCCGTTCGGTCTGGCCGGATGGTGTTATGCATGTTCATCGGCAAGCCCTTGAACCGATGGAATTGCCTTTTCCGGCAATAGTGCATCCCCTGAATGCCTATCCGCTTTTAACCCACAGCCTATGTGTTGAACAGTGGCCTATCGCTGCGCAATACCGGCAGGCGCCGCTCCGAAAGCCTGCGCGCACAGCGCCTGCAGCTTCGGGAACACATGCTTGCCACCGGCGATCACCTGCGTTCCGTGGGCAAGCACCGTCTTCGGGTCCGGCTTCAGCACCATGCCGCCGGCCTCGTCCATCAGAAGCATGCCGGCCAGGCAGTCCCAGGCATTCATGTGTTCCTCGACATAGCCGAGCAGCCGGCCGGATGCCGCATAGGCCAACATCAGCGCGCCCGATGCATTGCGGAAGAAGACGCCGCCTTCTGCCATAATCAGGCCGACGAGCACCGCGACATGCCTGGTTTCGGCGCGGTTCGACAGCCCGGTGCCGACCGATCCTTCCCCGAGGCCGGCGGTGCTGGCCTTGATCGGCCGGCCGTTGACGAAGGCACCGCCGCCGCGGCGGCCGTGAAAAGTCTCGCCTGTCGACGGCTCGTGGATGACGCCGACGACCGCCTCGCCATCCTTGGCGCAGGCGATGACCACACACCAGGCCGGAATACCGCGCACGAAGTTGGCGGTGCCATCGATCGGATCGATGACCCAGACATGGCCCGTCGATCCCTCAACCGCGGCATGTTCCTCGCCAACAATGCCATCCCGCGGATAGGCGGCGGCGATCGCCGCGCGGATGAACAGTTCGACCTCGCGGTCGCCATCGGAAACCAGGTCCTGGTGGCCCTTGCTCTCGATGGTCAGGTTTTCGAGGTCGCGGAAGTATTTCAGGCCGAGTTCGCCGGCGCGTCGCGCCAGATCGATGGCGAAATGCATGCGCTGGTCGAGGTCATGGGTCACGGCAACGCTCTTGGCTGAGGAAGGCGTCTGCCCTTAGCAGACGAGCCTCTCCCGCAAAAGCTTCACTGGCGACTCACGCGGCTTGCGACAGCGATTTGTGCGCCTCGGCCAGGATTTCGAACGAGCGCACGCGCGCCGCATGGTCGAAAATCTGCGCCGTCACCATCAGCTCGTCGGCGCCGGTGCGGCGCACGAAGGCGTCGATGCCTTGCCGGACGGTTTCGGGCGATCCGACGACGGCACAGGATAGCGCCTGGCCGAGCATGGTTTTGGCCATCGGCTCCAGCGTCTGGTCATAACCCTCGACCGGCGGCGGCAGGCGGCCCGGCCGTCCGGTGCGCAGGTTGACGAAGGCCTGCTGCAGCGAGGTGAACAGCAGTTTTGCCTCGGCATCGGTCGGCGCGGCGAAAACGTTGAGGCCGAGCATGACATAGGGCTTGTCCAGCTGTTCAGACGGCTGGAAGCGCGAGCGGTAGATGTCCAGCGCATGGTCGAGCTCGGCCGGCGCGAAATGCGAAGCAAAGGCATAGGGCAGGCCAAGCATGGCGGCGAGCTGCGCGCCATAGAGGCTTGAGCCGAGAATCCAGACCGGCACCTTCTGGCCTTCGCCGGGCACAGCCTGGATACGCTGACCTGCCTCGGCCGGCTGGAAATACCCCATCAGCTCGACGACATCCTGGGGGAAATTGTCTGACGCCTCGAGGTTGCGGCGCAGCGCACGCGCCGTGCCCATATCGGTGCCGGGCGCGCGGCCGAGGCCGAGATCGATGCGGCCGGGGTGCAGTGCCGCCAGCGTGCCGAACTGCTCGGCGATCACCAGCGGCGCATGGTTGGGCAGCATAATGCCACCGGCGCCGACGCGGATCGTCTTCGTGCCGCCGGCGACATGGGCGATGACGACCGCGGTCGCCGCACTGGCAATACCCGGCATGTTGTGGTGCTCGGCCAGCCAGTAGCGCTTGTAGCCGAGCCGCTCGGCATGGCGGGCAAGGTCGAGCGAATTGGCCAGCGACTGCGAGGCGTTGCTGCCTTCGACGATCGGCGACAGGTCGAGCACGGAAAGAGCGGTCATGGGCCTCAAGCCTTTACAATGTTCAGCTGCCTGACCTTGGTTTCGAAGGCGGCGCGGTCGGGGATGATGATGTCGAGCTGGCTTTCCAGAATGTCGGCGAATTCAGCTGCCGTCGCGATCTCGCGTTGCTCGCTGCGGCCGCCGACATGATGCGTCGACAGCCTGGCGTTGCGCAGCGCGTAGCGCCGGTCGGGCAAGGCGCGCGCCGCAACGACGGAGGACAGGAAATGCGAGGTCGGATGGGTCGAGACGAAGTAATTGGCGACCGCATAATCGACCTCATGGGCCGGTTGCATGTCGAAGCGGTAGAGTGTCTGCCAGTCGCCGCCGACATTGGCTTGTACCCGAAAATGATCTGACGTCTCGATGATGCGGAATGTTTCGTGCGGTGTCTGTTGTTCGAGGCCCGGCTCGAACAACAGCGGCGCGGTCATCGTCAGGCCGCCAAAGCCGACATCGGCAATGTAGGTTCGGCCGTCGAGCTCGATCCGCAACAGCATGTGGCTGCGCGCGGTGACGGCGTCCTCCGGCAGACCCCTTAGAACCCGCGCGGCGAGGCCGCTGACCTCGAAGCCCAGCGCCTTCAGCGCATGCATGAGGATCAAATTGTGTTCGAAGCAGTAGCCGCCACGGCGGCGCGCGAAAATCTTGTCCTGCAGCGAAGCGAGATCGAGCTTCACCGCGATGCCCAGCAATGGATCCATGTTCTCGAAGGGGATCGCTTGCGGGTGCTGCCGGTGCAGCGCCTTTAGCGTGTCGAACGACGCATCGATCGAACCGCGATAACTGATCCGGGCGAAATAGGCGTCGAGGTCGAAGGAGGCGTCGGTCATGGCAGGGTCCGGCTTGACCGGCTCGATATAGGCACTCGGCCCGAAGACGACAAACACGAGACGACAAGCAGTACCGGCCTCTATGCCTTGGCCTCGCCATTCTCCTCGGCCGCTTCGTCCTCCACCACGACCGCCGTCTGCTGTGCGGCGAGGAAGTTGCCGACATGGCCGAGGCCTTCGAAATGGTCGCAGAACACTTTGATGACGACCAGCAGCGGCACGGCCATCAGCGCGCCGACGAAGCCCCACAGCCAGGACCAGAAGGCGATGGCGATGAAGATCGCCACGGCGTTGATCTCGAGGCGCCGGCCGACCACCATCGGCGTCACGAACTGGCCCTCGATGATGTCGCACAATAAGACAAAGGCCGGCGCCAAAAGCGCGTAGGAGATGGTGTCGAAGCTGATCAGCGCCATCACCGTGACAAGCACGATGGTCAACAGTGCGCCGACATAGGGCAGGAAGTTGAGCAGAGCGGCGGCGACGCCCCAGACCAGCGGATTGGGCATGCCGAGCGCCCACAGGCCAAGGCCGATGACGGCGCCGAGACCGGCATTTATGATCGTGACGGTGAGCAGATAGTGCGAGATCTCGCGCTCGACGTCATAGACGACGCGCAAGGCCCGCTTCTTTTCGCTGAGGCTGGCGAAGGACTGGATGATCTTCTCGTAGAACATCGTGCCCGATGCCAGCAGGAACAGTGACAGCACGAAGATGATGGTGAAGCTTGTGCCTGCTGCCAGGACATTGCTGGCGGCCGCCGACAGGATGCCGGATTGCGCCACCGCCACTTTCTGGATGCCCGGCTCCTGCGAGGTCTCGGTCATCTGTTCGATCTGATGCGAGATTTGCATGATCCTCTCGAGCGGGCGCCGCAATTGCGCCAGCCGCTCGGTCAGTTGCTGGCCGATCGACGAGGTGTTGTTGAGGAGGTCGATGACCGGACCGCTGAGCAGGTAGCCTGCGATGGCAACGAGGCACACCGACAGCACGACAAGCAACGTCGCCGACACCAGTTCGGGAATGCCGCGCTTGCGCAGGAAGCGCACGATCGGCGTCAGGGTCAGCGTGAGCAGGAAGGCGAGGATGACCGGCATGAAGAAGGCGCGGGCGAAATAGAGCGCGTAAATTGCCATCAGGATGAAAATGCCGATGAGCAGCGAACGCATCAGATGCGTGTCCGCGCGCGCGACGACTCGCGGGTCGTCCGATATGGCTGTGCCGGCGCCCGGAGCAGCGGGTTCGGTTTTCATGGGTACCCCCTCACCGCCAGTAACGCGCCATCAGACGCGTGCATCAGACGCGTGGCTGACTGCTGTCCTCAAACGCAGAGTGCCGGGCAAGGTTCCATGAGCCGGCTTTTGGGGATCGGAGCCAGTCAACACGTCTGGTGCAACGGCCCCGGCGCCACAGTCGGCACGCAACAGACCGTCGCCGCCCAGGAATTGTGCATCGAGTGCATGTTCCGGCCGACGAAGCGACGAGGCCCATCATGCCGAGATGATGGCGGCCGCCGGCTAATGGCAGGCCGCCAGCCTGTCGGTCAGGCCGCCGGCACCGCGAGAGCCGGCGCCGACTTCGCCGTTTCCTTGCGCACGATCGGCGCCACCTTGGTGCCGTAGAGTTCGATCGCCTTCATTATCTTGGCGTGCGGCATGGTGCCGATCGCCATCTGCAGCAAGAAGCGATCGTTGTTGAAGATCTTGTGCTGGGCGACGATCTTTTCCGCCACAGCTTCAGGATTGCCGACGAACAGCGCGCCGTTTGGGCCACGCGACTGATCGAAATGCGCCCGCGACGTGGGACCCCAGCCGCGCTCGCGGCCGATGCGGTTCATCACTTCGGCCTGCGGGCCGTAGAAATCGTCGGCCGCCTGCTCGGTGGTCCCGGCGATGAAGCCGTGCACATTGATGCTGGTGGCAAGCCCCGTGGGGCCGGTGCCGGCACGCTTCGCAGCCTCGCGGTAGATGTCGAACAGCGGCGCAAAGCGCGCCGGCTCGCCGCCGATAATGGCCAGCGCCAGCGGCAGGCCGAGCACGCCGGCGCGGGCAGCCGATTGCGGCGTTCCGCCAATGGCGATCCAGATCGGCAATTTGTCCTGCAACGGGCGCGGATAGACGCCACGGTCGTTGATTGCCGCGCGCAGATTGCCGGACCAGGTGACTTTCACACTGTCGCGTATCGCTAGGAGCAAATCGAGCTTTTCGGCGAACAGTTCGTCATAGTCTTCGAGATTGTAGCCGAACAGCGGGAAGGATTCGATGAACGAACCGCGCCCGGCCATGATCTCGGCCCGGCCGCCCGACAGAAGGTCGAGCGTCGCGAACTGCTGGAAGACGCGCACCGGATCGTCGGAGGACAAAACAGTGACCGCGCTGGTCAGCTTGATACGCTTGGTACGTTCAGCGGCGGCGGCCAGCGCCACCACCGGTGCTGAAGCGGCATAGTCGGGGCGGTGATGTTCGCCGAGACCAAAGACATCGAGGCCGACCTGGTCGGCCAGCTCGATCTCTTCGATCAGGTTGCGCAGCCGCTCATGCGGGCCGATCGCGCCGGGGCCGGGCTCGGGACTGACGTCGGCAAAAGTGTAGAGACCGAGTTCCATGATCTGTCATCCAATGGTTGGGTTTTGCGGCTAGAGCATGTCGCTCAAAAGTGGTCCCGGTTTTGAGAGAACGACATGCACAGAAACAAAAGACCGAAAGCGCGACGCGCTTTAGGTAGCGACCGAGCCGCCTTGCCGCCAGAGGGGAGGATGATGAACAGTGCATGTCTGTTTCAGCCAGCTTCTGTCGGCTTTGGTCGGCAAAAGCGCGTCTCCTGGCTGCAACAGCGTAGAATTTCATGGCTGGCATTCCGTTTTGGCGCTTGAACTATCGGTTTTCGCGCGTATGTAAGCGTCGCGAATTGACTTCAGGGAAGTGGACTTGGCTATCTACAGGGAAAAAGACATTTTCGAGCGGCGCAATGCCGCGAACGAGGCAAAGAAGGCGCTTCTGGAGCGCTTCAAGTCAAAGCCGGCGGCAGATGATCCTGCAGTGCTGGCAAGACAGGCCGAACGCAAGGCGATCCTCGAGGCGCGTGAAAAGCGCGAGGCCGAAAAGGCCAGGCTGAAGCAGGAAAAGCTGGCACGCGAGGCGGTCGAGAAGGCCGAGCGCGAGGCAGCAGCCGAAGCGGCGCGTATTGCCGCCGAAGAGGCAGCGCAGGCTGAAGCGAAGATCAAGGAAGCCGAAGAAAACGAGCGCATCGCCCGTTTGCTGGCTGACGAAGCCGAACGCAAGGCCAAGCGCGACGCACGCTATGCGGCGCGCAAGCAGCGCACCGGCCGGACGCCTCCGGGCTTCTCCGCCCGCTAACGCTTCGATCGAAACGATCGGACATCAGGGTCGCCTTCCAGCGGCCCTGTACGTATTTGTGCGCCGATTTCCTCGGTCTAGGCGGCCAGCTTCAACCCCATGATGCCGCAGACGATGAGCGCAATGCAGCCGAGCCGGATCGCGGTTGCCGGCTCGCCCAGCAGCCAGATGCCGAGCAGCGCCGTGCCGACCGTGCCGATGCCGGTCCACACCGCATAGGCCGTACCGACAGGCAGCGTCTTCAGCGCCAGACCGAGCAGCCCCAGGCTGACGATCATCGACGCGACGGTGAGCACCGTCGGCAGCGGCTTCGAGAAGCCGTCGGTGTATTTGAGGCCGATTGCCCAGCCGATCTCGAACAGGCCGGCGAAAAACAGAAAAATCCACGACATCGGGATGCACTCCATTCCATGAGGATGGCGGGTCGTCCCGGCCGGTTTTTTCGGGGAAGGCGCGAGGTCGTCCTCGCGGCTTCGGTATAGGCGGCTTCGCCTGCCCGATCAACAAAACACCGGCGGCATTGCTCATGCCGCCGGTGTAAAAATCTGCGCCGAAACGGATTGCCCGGATTTCGGTCCGAGCGACTTACTTGTCCTTGAGCCTGATCGCCTTGACGGGAGGCGCCTTGAGCGCCGGAGCCGCGGCGGGCTTCTTGGCGTCCTTCTTCGGCTTGCGGGCTTCCTTGCCCGCCTTCATCGCACCTTTAGCCATGATTCGGTCCTCCAATTGCTGGGACGCCAAGTGAAACAAGAGAAACGCCGGACTGCAAGGGGGCTGGCGCCTGTCGCCGGCGCCAGCGGGCCGCTTTCAACCGCTTTCTAATTTGCTCGTAAACCATGCCGGTCCGTGCCATGGTTGTCTTCGCACTGCAGCATCAGGCCGCGCTTCCTGCCGGGCGATGATCAGGCAGGTCGGTCAGGACACAGATGCGAATTCACATCGGCTGCGAGATGAGCTTCGACTTTCCGCAGGAAACGCCGCTGATCGCGATGCTCAACGTCCATTACTCCCGCGCATCCGATCTCGAGCGTCCGGATTTCCTGACCTCCAATCCGGCCGTGCCGATTCAGAGCTACCGCGACAGTTTCGGCAATTGGTGCAACCGCTTCATCGCGCCACCCGGACGCTTCACCTTCGGCACCGATTCAGTCATTCGCGATCCCGGCACCTTCGAGATGGGCGACCTGATGGCCTGGCAGCACGAGGTGCGCGACTTGCCCTCGGACACACTGCTGTTCCTGTTGCCCAGCCGCTTCTGCGAAAGTGATCTTTTGGCCAATGACGCATGGCGGCTGTTCGGCAACACACCGCTCGGCGTCCCACGCGTCCAGGCGGTCTGCGACTTCGTCCACAACCACATCGTCTTCAGCTACGGCAATGCGCGGCCGACGCGCACCGCGGCCGAAGCCTATCGCGAGCAAAGCGGCGTCTGCCGCGACTTTGCCCATCTCGCCGTCGCCTTCTGCCGCGCGCTCAACATCCCGACCCGCTACTGCACCGGCTACATCAGCGACATCGGCATGCCGAAGCCTTGGGCGAGCATGGATTTCGCCGCCTGGATGGAGGTCTATCTCGGCGGCCGCTGGCATGTCTTCGATCCGCGCAACAATTCCCCGCGCATCGGCCGCATCCTGATTGCCTCCGGCCGCGACGCCGCCGACGTGCCGCTGACCCACATTTTCGGGCCGGGCACGCTGGCCAGCTTTAAGGTCTGGACGGACGAGATCATCGAATAGCGGCGTCTTTTTCTCCAGCCAGCCTTCAAGGGCCTGAACGACCGGGCGTCTGACGCGTTGTGATGCCCGTAGAGCTTCGGTCGCAGGGCCGTTACATTGGGTGCCTTGGAGGGACAGCATGGCAGCGCATGGCGGGTCGAAGACGGTCATCTACGCGGCGCTTGCCGGCAATCTCGCCATTGCGCTGACCAAATTCGTCGCCGCCTTCTTCACCGGCAGCTCGGCCATGCTGTCGGAAGGCGTGCACTCGCTGGTCGACACCGGCAATGGCGGCCTGCTGCTCTACGGCATGCACGGCGCTGCCCGGCCGCCGGACCGCACACATCCGCTGGGCCATGGCCGCGAGCTGTATTTCTGGAGCTTTATCGTCGCCCTGCTCGTCTTTGCGCTCGGCGCCGGGGTGTCGTTCTACGAGGGGGTCATCCACATCATGGCGCCCGAGCCGGTCGCCAATCCCAAAATCAACTACATCGTGCTTGGCCTCTCGATGCTGTTCGAGGGCAGCTCCTGGTATGTGGCGCTGAAGGAGTTCCGCCAGCAAAAGGGCAAGCAGGGCTGGCTGCAGGCCGTGCAATCGAGCAAGGATCCGAGTGTTTACACGATCCTGTTCGAGGACAGCGCCGCGCTCCTTGGCCTCGTCGTCGCCTTCGCCGGCATCCTGGCGGCGGAGGTCCTCGACATGCCCGAACTCGACGGCGCCGCCTCGATCGGCATCGCGGTGATCCTCGGTGCTACCGCCATCTTCCTGGCGCGGGAAAGCAAGGGCCTGCTCATCGGCGAGACGGCCTCGCCGGAAGTACAGGCCAAGGTGCTGGCGATCGCCCAGCAGGATCCGGCGGTGCAACGGGCCAACGGCGTTCTCACCGTCCACCTCGGGCCACAACAGATCGTCGCTGGCCTCAGCATCGAGTTCGAGGATCATCTGACGGCGCCCGAGATCGAAGCCTGCGTCGAGCGCCTGGAGGCGCTCTTGAAGAAAGAGATGCCGGAGATCACCAGGCTGTTCGTCAAGCCGCAGACGACGGGAACCTGGGAACGCCGGCGCAAGGTTATCGAGGCTGCGTCCGATCCGCCTCTGGCCTAGCGCGGCGCCGTTGCCTTCCCGCATCGCTCGGCTAAGATTGAGCGACTTTTGGAGGAGTGACGATGAAAATCGACGGTGGGTGCCATTGCGGCGCCATAACTTATGAAGCAGAGGTCGACCCGGAAAAGACCTCCATCTGTCATTGCACGGATTGCCAGCAACTGACCGGCACCGCCTTTCGTGTCACCGTTCCCGCACCTGAGGATCACTACAGGATCACCAAAGGCACGCCGAAGGTCTATATCAAGACAGGATCGAGCGGCGCCAAGCGCGCCCAAGCCTTTTGCGGCGACTGCGGCTCGCATCTTTACGCTACGTCGGTTGGCGACGGCCCGAAGGTCTATGGGATCAGGACCGGGACCGCGCGGCAACGCGAGGATCTGGTTCCGACCCAGCAGAAATGGCACCGATCGGCCCTGCACTGGCTTCCGGAATTCGAGGGCGTAAGCATCGTAGAGGCGCAGTAGCACCCTGCGTTCCGGTTAAACGCGGCCCAAACAGAATTATGTGCTAGGCTCGCCATCAAACAGAATGCGGGTGGTAGCGATGCTGGAAACAGACAAGATCTTTGCCGGCTCGATTCCAGAAAACTACGACCGCTACATGGTGCCGTTGATTTTCGAGCCGTTCGCCGCGGATATGGCACGACGGGCAGCGGCCTTGTCGCCCGGCGCTGTCCTGGAAGTCGCCGCAGGCACCGGGGTCGTCACCCGCGCATTGGCGCCAAAACTGTCTCCCGGCGCGAGCTATGTCGTGACCGATCTCAACCAGCCGATGCTCGACTTTGCGGCTTCGCGGCAAGCTCCCGACAGTCGCATCCAATGGCGTCAGGCGGATGCACTGGCGCTGCCGTTTGAAGATGCGGCCTTCGATCTCGTTTGCTGCCAGTTCGGCGCGATGTTCTTTCCCGACCGCACCGCCGGCTATCGCGAAGCAAAGCGGGTCCTGAAGCCCGGAGGCCATTTCCTGTTCAACGTGTGGGATCGCATCGAGGAGAATATGTTCGCCAATGATGTGACGAACGCTCTTGCGGAGATCTTTCCGGACGACCCGCCGCGCTTTCTCGCCCGTACGCCGCACGGCTACCATGACACGGCTCTGATCCGCAGCGAGGTGGAAGGCGCAGGTTTCTCCCGTGTGGCGATCGAGACGAGGGCCGAACAAAGCCGTGCATCCTCGCCGCGGCTTCCGGCGGTTGCCTATTGCCAGGGAACGCTTCTTCGCACCGAGATCGAGGCCAGGGATGCGGGAAAACTGGAAGCGGCAACCGATCATGTCGCTGCCGTGATTGCAGCCAGGCATGGCAACGGCGAGGTTGCGGCCAAAATCCAGGCACACGTAATCGTCGCTACGGTCTAATCGTCGCCTTCGACGACACGGAGCCTGAGCTGGCCCGTCTTGGAATCCGCCACCCGCACCCCGGGTTCGGCCTTGGCGGGTCCGCCGCCGCGCACTTCAGGTTCGCTTTCGCCGAACTCCAGCGCCTCGATCTTCTGGCCGCGCCTGGTCACCTTCGATGTCGACACCAGGATCTCGTCAATATCCTTGGCCGACTGGCCGAAGTGCGTCTGCAGCCGGCGCACGCGTTCGTCGACGCGCGCTACGTCTTCCATCAGCCGGATCACTTCGCCCTGGATCAGATGCGCCTGCTCGCGCATGCGGGCATCCTTGAGGATCGCCTGGATGACCTGGATCGACAGCATCAGCAGTGACGGCGAAACGATGATGACACGGGCGCGGTGCGCCTTCTGGATGACCGCGTCGAAATTCTCGTGGATTTCGGCGAACACCGATTCTGACGGCACGAACATGAAGGCGGTGTCCTGCGTCTCACCCTGGATCAAATATTTTTCCGAGATATCGCGGACATGGATCTCGATGTCGCGGCGGAAGGCCTGGGCCGCGACCTTCTGCAAGTCGGCGCCATCGGCGGCGCGAATGGCGTTCCAGGCTTCGAGCGGAAACTTGGCGTCGATGGCCAGCGACGGAGCGCCATTCGGCATCCTCACCAGGCAGTCGGGCCGGCTGCCGTTCGACAACGTCGCCTGGAATTCATAGGCGCCCATCGGCAGGCCGTCGGCGACGATCGCCTCCATGCGCGACTGGCCGAAGGCGCCGCGCGTCTGCTTGTTGGACAGGATCGCCTGCAACTGCACGACTTGGCCGGCAAGCGACTGGATGTTGCCTTGCGCGGTATCGATGACGGCCAGCCGCTCCTGCAATTTCGCCAGGCTTTCATGCGTCGATTTGGTCTGCTCGGTCATGGTCTGGCCGAGGCGGCCGGTCATGGCGTCGAGGCGCTGGCCGATCGACTGGTTGAGTTCGGCCTGCCTTGCGCCGAACACCTCGGCGATGGCGCCCATGCGGCCCTGCATCTCGGCTTGGCTTTGCAGAATGCCGGCCATCCGCGCCTCGGCGTCGCGGGCGTGGTCGGCGGCTTCCGCGGCGGCGATGGTGCGCGCCCTGGCCGACCGCCACAGGGCAACCACCAGCGCCAGGAACAGGCCGAGAAACACGATCGCGCCGAAGGCCAGCGCATGGCCGAGCGTGATCGTCGTGGCGCCAAGCTGGGCCACAGGTTCGGAAAGGATGGAGTTCAGGTCGTTCATGTCGCCAGCATAGCCGATTCGCCGGTCTGGCACAGATCAAAACGTGAACGGGCGCAAACCGCCCCGTTGACGCTTTTCGCATGGCGTCTTAGGTGAGACGCCATGTCGATCAAGCCGCTCATCATCCTTCCCGATCCCATCCTGCGCCAGGTTTCCAAACCGCTCGAACGCGTCGACGCGTCCGTGCGCAAACTGGCCGACGACATGCTGGAGACCATGTATGACGCTCCGGGCATCGGGCTCGCCGCAATCCAGATCGGCGAGCCGCTGCGCATGCTGGTCATCGACCTCGCCAAGGAAGACGAGACGCCGGCGCCGCATGTCTTCATCAATCCCGAAGTGCTCGAAAGCGCCGACGCGCGGTCGGTCTACGAGGAAGGCTGCCTGTCGATCCCGGACTATTATGCCGAGGTCGAACGGCCGGCTTCGGTGCGGGTGAAATATCTCGACCGCGACGGCAAACTGCAGGAGATCGAGGCCGAAGGCCTGATGGCGACCTGCCTGCAGCACGAGATCGACCACCTCAACGGCGTGCTGTTCATCGACCACATCTCGAAGCTTAAACGCGACATGGTGGTCAAGAAGTTCAAGAAGCTCGCCAAGGACAAGGCGCCGGGCAAGCTGGTGGGATAAGAAGATGTCGCTCCGCGTCATCTTCATGGGCACGCCGGAGTTTTCGGTGCCGGTGCTGCGCGCGATCGCCGAGGCGGGACACGAGATAGCAGCCGTTTACACCCAGCCGCCGCGCGCCGCAGGCCGCCGTGGGCTGGAACTGACGCCGTCGCCGGTGCAGCGCGAGGCCGAGCGGCTTGATGTCGCGGTACGCACACCGATTTCACTGAAGAGCGAGGGTGAGCAGGCCGCTTTCCGCGCCTTGCAGGCCGATGTCGCCGTCGTCGTCGCCTATGGCCTGTTGTTGCCGAAGGCTATTCTGGAGGCCCCGCGGCTCGGCTGTATCAACGGCCATGCCTCGCTTTTGCCGCGATGGCGTGGTGCTGCTCCCATCCAGCGTGCCATCATGGCCGGCGATACTGAGACCGGCATGATGGTGATGCATATGGAAGAGGGCCTGGACACCGGCCCGGTGGCACTGGTTGAAAAATGCGCCATCGGACCCGATATGACGGCCGGCGACCTGCATGATCGCTTGATGAACATTGGCGCCACCCTGATGGTGGAAGCGCTGTCCCGATTGGAGACAAATACGCTGGCATCCACCTTGCAGGCGACTGACGGGGTGACCTACGCCAGGAAAATCGACAAATCGGAGACGCGTGTTGACTGGACGCGGCCGGCTGGCGAGGTCCACAATCATATTCGCGGCCTGTCGCCATTCCCTGGCGCGTGGTGCGAGGCCGATATTGGTGGCCGCACAGAACGGCTGAAACTGCTTCGCTCGACGCTTTCGGAAGGCACGCTTTCTGAAGGCATGGGCGAGTCGGGAGGAATTCTCGATGACCGCCTGACGGTCGCCTGCGGAACAGGCGCAATCAGGCTGGTCGAAGTTCAACGGGCGGGCGGAAGGCCCGCTGCCGCGCAGGAGTTTCTGCGCGGGGCCAAGATCGAAAAAGGAATGAAATTCTCATGAGCATGATGTCGATACGCGCGGCAACGCCGCGGGATCGCGAGGCTATTCGCTTCGTCGAGGAACACGCATTCGGCCAGCAGGCGGAGGCCGGTCTGGTCGACGCGTTGGTCACCGGCGGCGACGCCGTTGTCGAGCTTGTGGCGGAAGAAGACGGCCAGGTGGTCGGCCACATCCTGTTCTCCAGGCTGTATGTGCAGAATGGCGGCAAGAGTTTCCCGGCGGTGGCGCTGGCGCCGTTGGCGGTGGAACCTTCGTTCCATGGTTCGGGCATTGGTGGTGCGCTGATCCGCGAGGCGCATATCCGCCTCAAGGACGCCGGCGAAGTGCTCGCCGTTGTCTTGGGCGATCCGGCCTATTACGGCCGCTTCGGCTACAACCATGCGCGCGCCGAAAAGTTCGAGAGCGAATACCAGGGTGAGGCGCTGCAGGCGCTGGCCTGGGGTGACTCACCCGAAAAAGGCAAACTGGTTTACGCCCAGGCCTTTACCGCACTCGCCGCCTGAGCATGATGCCGAAAAGTGTGAAGCGGTTTTCGGACGACATCATGCTCTATCTCTTTGATTTAGAGCCGGATTCAGATTTCAGGTCGATTCGACCTGAAATCTTCCGGCTCTAGGCGAGTGCAGATCGCCCATGCCGCGTTTTCGTCTCGATATCGAATATGACGGCAGCCTCTTCGCCGGCTGGCAACACCAGGCGGATCAGCCTTCGGTGCAGCAGGCGATAGAGCAGGCGATCGAGAAATTCAGCGGCGAGGCGGTGCGGTTGCGCGCGGCCGGCCGTACCGACGCCGGCGTGCATGCGACCGCCCAGGTGGCGCATGTCGACCTCGCCAAGGCGTGGCCCAACGATAAGGTGCGCGACGCCATCAACGCGCATCTGCAGGCGGCGGGTGCGCACGTCGCCATCCTGCAGGCGACGCTTGTCCCCGACGATTTCGATGCCCGTTTCTCGGCCACCGGGCGGCACTATCTCTACCGCATCCTCAACCGGCGCGCGCCGGCTGCGATGGAAAAGGGCAAGGTCTGGTGGGTGCCGAAGCGGCTCGACGCCGACGCCATGCACGAAGCGGCGAAAGTCCTGCTCGGCCGACATGACTTTACCACCTTCCGCTCGACGCAATGCCAGGCCAACAGTCCGGTGCGGACGCTGGAGCGGCTCGATGTGAGCCGCCAGGGTGACCTGATCGAGGTCAGGGCCTCGGCGCGCTCATTCCTGCACAACCAGGTGCGCTCCATGGTCGGGTCGCTGAAACGCGTCGGCGACGGCGGCTGGACGGCTGCCGACCTCAAGGCCGCGCTCGACGCGCAAGACCGCGCCGCCTGCGGCCAGGTGGCGCCGCCCGACGGGCTTTTTCTGGTCGGTGTCGATTACCCCGATGGGTCCTAGGCCGGGGCGGCCGTCGGTACGGTAATACCGAGCAGCGCCACAAGGCCGAACAAGACGGCCAGAGACACCACCAGCATGCCTGTGAAAACGGCGGTGCCGACAGCCGCGCCCTTGCCGATCGCGACGTTGGTCATCCGCCAGGTGAGGACCAGCGACAGCACCACCAGAACCAGCCACACCAACTCGGCGAATGGGTTGCCGGACGGCAGGAAGAGCCTGATCAACGCCGATGGCAGCAGCATCCAGGCGGTGATTGCCGACGCCCAGTTGCTGGCGACGACGTAGTGAACGAAGCGGTCGCCGATGCCGGCACGCGACGCGACCAAGGCAAGCGCGACCAGCGGCAGCAGCCACGAGCCGAGGTCGACGGTTGCCAGGCGGATCAACATGCCCAGCCGACCGGCGAACGCATTCGGGTCGCCGATCTCGTTGGCAGTGCCGACCCAGCCGACGATCATCGCCGGCGCGGCGACGACGATGGCAAAGAAGGAATTCCAGAAGCCGTCCGCCGACAGGTCGAGCAGCCGCAAGCCGTCGACCTTGCCGAGCATCAGCCGCCAGGCGCCGGTAAGCGATGAATAGGTCTCGTCAACCGAAAGCATGATCAGCCTTGCTCGAACCAGTCTTCTATGAAGCGCTGGTAGATCTGGGTCAGCGTTTCGAGGTCGGCCAATGCGACGCGTTCATCGACCATATGCATGGTCTTGCCGACCAGCCCAAACTCGACCACCGGGCAATAATCCTTGATGAAACGGGCGTCCGAAGTGCCGCCTGAGGTGGAGAGCGCCGGCTCCTTGCCGACCGCCGCCTTGATCGAGCCACGCAGCGTGTCGATGAGTTTGTCGTCGCGCGTCAGGAAAACGTGGCTCGGCCGGTCGCGCCAGACAAGCTCATAGTCGACGGGGGTCTTCTTGCCGGTCCGGTATTTCTTGCGCTTGGCCGCCTGGTCGAGGCGGTTGTGGATCTCTGCCTGTACCGTCTCGGCCGTCCAGCTGTCGTTAAAGCGGATGTTGAAGGTGGCGGTCGCCTTGGCCGGGATGACATTGGTCGCCGGATTGCCGACATCGATCGAGGTCACTTCCAGATTGGTCGGCTGGAAATCCTTCGTGCCCTTGTCGAAGACGGGGTGGAGCAAGGCCTCGACCAGGCTCATCAGGCCGCGCACCGGATTGTCGGCAAGCAAAGGATAGGCGACATGGCCCTGGCGGCCGTTAACGGTGACGCTGCCCGACATCGAGCCACGCCGGCCGATCTTGATCATGTCGCCGAGCGCGTCTGGATTGGTCGGCTCGCCGACGATCGAGGCATCCCATTTCTCGCCCTTGGCCGCCGCCCAGTCGAGCAGTTTTGTCGTGCCGTTGATGGCCGGGCCTTCTTCATCACCGGTGATCAGCAGCGAGACCGAGCCTTTAGGGCCGCCCTTGTTCTCGACATGGCGCGCCACGGCGGCGATGAAACAGGCGATGCCGCCCTTCATGTCGACGGCGCCGCGGCCGTACATCTCGCCCTTGGCGATCTCGGCGGCGAAAGGCGGATGCGTCCACGACGCCTCGTCGCCCACCGGCACCACGTCGGTATGGCCGGCAAACATCAGATGCGGCCCATTGCCGGAGCGGCGCGCATAAAGGTTCTCGATATCGGGCGTGCCGTCTTCGGAAAACACCGGGCGTTCGACGGAAAAGCCGAGCGGTTTAAGCATGCCTTCCAATGCGGCCAGCGCACCGCCCTCGGCGGGTGTTACGGAAGCGCAGCGTATGAGGGTCGCGAGGTTGGCGGCGGGATCGGTCGGCAGTTTCATGGGCAAAGCGATAATCGAAAGCGAAAGGCCTGTCACGGTCAGAGATGATGACCGGTCCTGCCGCCGACATTATGGTTTTCATGTCGTATAGTGCAGGCCAACACGGGATATCGCATGGCCAACGCCCAAAAAACCATCGTCATTGCCGGCGCCGGCAGCATCGGCTGCTATGTCGGCGGCTGCCTGGCGCTGGCCGGACGCAAGGTGGTGTTTCTGGCGCGGCCGCGCATCGCGGAGGCCTTGCTGGCCGGCGGGCTGCGTGTCACCGACCTCGACGGTCGCGACCGATCCGTCAAGCCGGAGTCCGTCACTGCCGACCCGGCCGCCGCCCTGGCCAATGCCGACGTGGTGCTGGTGACGGTCAAGAACGGCGCCACCGAGGAGATGGCAGCGCTCATCGCCGCGCATGCTCGCGGCGATGTCGTGGTGGTCAGCCTGCAGAACGGTGTCGGCAATGCCGACCGGTTACGCGCCGGGCTGGGCTCTCGATCGGTGCTGGCCGGCATGGTGCCGTTCAATGTCGTCCAGTCGGCCGAAGGCAACGTGCCGCTTCACGTGCATCGTGCCAGCGAGGGCAAGGTGATGATCGAAGACAATATGGCCGGCCTTGCCGACCTTCTCGATGTCGAAGGACTTGCCGTCGAAACCCATGCCGACATCAAGGCAGTGCAGTGGGGCAAGTTGCTGATCAACCTCAACAATGCGCTCGTCGCGCTGTCCGGCCTTCCGCTGGCGAGTGAACTTGCCGACCGCCGCTGGCGGCTGATCCTGGCCGGTCAGATCGACGAGGCGCTGGCGGCGATGAAAGCATCACACATCGCCCCGGCGCGGGTCGGCGGCCTGCGTCCCGGCCTGTTGCCGAAACTGCTCCGGCTGCCGGACTGGCTGTTTCGGCTGGTGGCCCGCCGCATGCTCGCCATCGACCCGCAGGCGCGCTCGTCGATGTGGGACGACCTCCAGCGCGGCCGGCCAACCGAAATCGGCGACCTGCAGGGAACGGTCCTGAGCCTCGCCGAAAAGGCCGGCACGCCGGCTCCTTTGCTTAAACGGATCACCGCTCTGGTGCGGCAGGCCGAGCAGGAAAAGCGCGGGTCACCCGGGCTGACGCCGGAAGCCGTCACGGGATAGGCTGCTCGCCGTAAGCGTCAGACCGTGGCCCGCACATGAGCCCGGAAAAGCAGCCTCGCCGGCACCGCTGCGTCACAGCTTTGGCGCGCGCCTCCGAGCCGGCGCCTTGCTCGCCGGGCCCGGCGCCGGCAGCGGTTGCACCGCCGGGTGGTTCTCGATCAGCGTGATCTTCTGCCAGATCTTGCGCGACAGGTTGGATGCCAGGTTCTCGACGTCGTTGACGCCGTCGATGACCACATCGTCATTGACCGACTGTGCGAACAGCGCTGCGATCTTGCCGGTGATCGACAGCATTTCCGAGCAATAATCGAGGTAGCGCGCCAGGTCCGCGGCATTGGTGATACGCGCCGGCGAATGCGCGGTCGGCCTGAAGTTGGCAGACAATGCGGCCGGATCCTTGGTCAGCTGGTGCATGTCGATGACATGGATCAGCGATCTCAGCCCATGCAGCTGGCGAAACACCCGCTTGCGCTTGATGCGCTCCTCGGTGCGGATCAGCGCCAGCAGGCCGAGCACGGCGAGGATGATCATGTTGATCGTGGCTTCGATGCCTTGCACCGACTGCACCGCGTCGTCTGCCTGCGAGATATGGATGAGCGGCAGGATGGTGCCGACGAACAGGAAAATCAGCGCGCCGGCGGCGACGGCGGCGACGATGGCGCCGCGCAGCCACCAGATCGGCGCCTCGAGCGCCTGCGCCGCCTTGGCCAGGTCGCGCGACAGCGACACCAGTTCGGCGGCGACGCCGCGCAGACCCGCCTCGGGAAAACGCTCGGCGACGCGCCCTTCCAGCCGCTCGGCGGTGTCGATGATCAGTTTCGGATCAAGCGTGCGGTAGCGCATGGCGAGATATCCGGTCGGCCCTCAGGGTTGTGCGGGAGAATTGGTGTGCCGGCCGTAGCGATTGGGCCCGGGATCACTTCTGAAGCAGGCAAGAATGAGAAGAAGAATCGGGCCGATGATGAGAGAGATCAACGCGTAGTAAGTCGGTTTGCCGAAATCATGGAAACGCTTTGCCGTAACCGCGAAGCTCGACCAGGTCGAAATCAGCACAACGGTCCAGAACACGGTGGCCCACACTTGGCTATTTGCGGTGCCGGGCTCCAGTCTGGCAAACTGGTAGAGCGGGAAAAACTGGGCAAGCAGCAAAAGCAGGCCGGCCAGCGCATACGCACCGGGGCTGACGCGGCCTGAGGTTTTGAAGAAAAGCCAAATGAGGTCTATTTTTTCAGGCAAGCGGATCCGGTCCGTATTGATTGGCGCCCCTGTTGCCTTCGAGGATGCCCAGCTCGACGATAAGCCAGATCGCTCCGATGAAAGGCACCAGCGCGATAAGTGTCCACCAGCCCGACTTGTTGCGGTCATGCCAGCGCTTGGCGTAGACGGCGAAGACCAGATAGAGCGTGGCGATCACATAGATCAGGTAGACGAAACCGTAAGGCATGCTGTTGAACGTGGTGCCGATGATGTTGTCGATGATCATGGCGATGATGGCGCCGACGAATATCACACCAACGCAAGCCCAGAATTTGGCGCGGTTGATACGGCCTTCATAGCTCGTCAGAAGATACTTCCAGTCCATGTCACCCCTCCATGCGGAATCAGCGCGACGGAATGTCGCGCCGGCGGAAGGTGCGTCCGTTTACAAAAAAGATCAATCGCGCAGCAATTCGTTGATCGAGGTCTTGGAACGGGTCTTGGCGTCGACGCGCTTGACGATCACGGCGCAATAGAGGCCTGGGCCTGGCTCATTGTTCGGAAAGGCCTTGCCCGGCATCGAGCCGGCGACGACAACGGAATTGGCCGGCACTTCGCCGTAAAACACCTCGCCGGTGGTGCGGTCGACGATCTTGGTCGACTGGCCGATGAACACGCCCATGCCGAGCACCGAGCCCTCGCGCACGATGCAGCCCTCGACCACTTCCGAGCGCGCGCCGATGAAGCAATTGTCCTCGATGATGGTCGGGCCGGCCTGCATCGGCTCCAGCACGCCGCCAATGCCGACGCCGCCCGACAGGTGCACGTTCTTGCCGATCTGGGCGCAGGAGCCGACCGAGGCCCATGTGTCGACCATGGTGCCACTATCGACATAGGCGCCGACATTGACGAAGGACGGCATCAGCACCGCGCCCGGCGCGACATAGGCCGAACGGCGCACGATCGACGACGGCACGGCGCGGAAGCCGGCCTTCTCGAAATCGACAGCGCTCCAGCCGTCGAACTTCGACGCCACCTTGTCCCACCATACGGCCTGGCCCGGGCCACCCTTGATGATCTCCATGGGATAGAGCCGGAAGGAGAGCAGCACCGCCTTCTTCAGCCACTGGTTGACATGCCACTTGCCGTCGGTCTGGCGCTCGGCGACGCGGACCGTGCCGTGGTCGAGCAGGTCGAGCGCGGACTGGATGGCGTCGCGCGTTTCGCCGCGGGTCGCGGTCGAAATCGTGTCGCGCTCCTCGAAGGCCTTCTCGATGGTCTTTTCGAGGCTTGCCAGATCAGGCTTCGACATGAATTCGCTCCGTTACCACGCTGTTAAGGCCATCGCCTTAACCTGTTTTGAAAATCGCGCGGACCCCTGGCAGGCTTTGCCTGCCTGGGTCTTTGCATGTAGCAGGTTCTTGTCGCAAAACCGCCGAACACTTTTGCGGAACCTGCTTATGTTAAGGCGTATTGGGGGTCAATCGCGCGTGCGCCACGGGACGGCGCAAGTGAACTGTTGGGACGGGTAAAGCATATGACTCCTATGGAAAAGGCGGGATGGACGCCGCTGCCGCATTCGGACGAGGATCTGGAGCGCTCGAAAAGCGTGCCCGATACGCCGCAGACGCGCGCCGACACCTATCGTCTGGCCTGGAACGATCCCGACTTCATGACGCGTCGCGAATTGCGCGCGGTGCGGTTGCAGCTGGAACTCCTGAAGCCCGAAATGATCCTGGCCGAGCGCGGCATCCGCTCGACGGTGATCCTGTTCGGCGGCGCGCGCATTCCCGAACCTGGCGGCGAGGCCTGGGCGGCCAAGAACGAGACGCAGAAGAAGAACCTCGAGGAAAACAGCAAATACTACGAGGAGGCGCGCAAATTCGCCCGCCTCTGCGCGAAGCAGTCAGCCACGTCCTACTATCGCGAATTCGTCGTCGTCACCGGTGGTGGGCCTGGCGTCATGGAGGCTGGCAATCGCGGCGCAGACGATGTCGGCGCGCCATCGATTGGCCTCAACATCGTGCTGCCGCACGAACAGGCGCCGAATGCCTATGTGACGCCGGAACTGTGCTTCAACTTCCACTATTTCGCCATCCGCAAGATGCATTTCGTCATGCGCGCCAAGGCTGTTGCGGTGTTTCCGGGCGGCTTCGGCACCATGGACGAGTTCTTCGAGACGCTTACACTGATCCAGACGGGCCGCATGGAGCGCGTGCCAGTGATCCTGTTCGGCAAGGCGTTCTGGAAACGCGCCATCAATCTCGATTTCCTGGCCGAACAGGGCACCATCACGCCCGGCGACCAGGACATTATCGACTTCGTCGACACCGCCGATGAGGCGTGGGAGATTATCAGCCGGTTCTACAAGCTAGGGGAGTAGGGCAGTAAGAGAGTAGGGGAATTTGATCTGGATGCGGTGAGTGCAACCGCCGTATTCTCCTACTGCCCTACTGCCCTACTGCCCTACTGCCCTACTGCCCTACTGCCTCACTCCCCGCGACTATTCCCGTCAGGAAACCGGCAAGGTCGTCGGTGACGAAATCGACGTCGTCCTCATTGGCCGGATCGCGTTCCCAGATCTCGGCAAAGGTCGGCTCGAAATTGCGCGGCACCACCAGCACTGTGGTCATCCCCAGCGATTTCGGCACCTCCAGATTGCGGGCGAGATCCTCGAACATCACCGCATTGTGGCCGGTGACGGCGTGCAGTTCGGCAAACTTCTCATAGGTCTGGCGCGACGGCTTCGGCGTCAGCCCCGCGGCGACGATGTCGAAGATGTCGTCGAAATGGTCGAGGATGCCGAGTTGGCGCGCGGTCCGCTCGGCGTGCCTGCGGTCGCCATTGGTGAAGATGAACTTGCGCCCGGGAAGCTGGCGGATGGCGGTGCCGAGCACCGGATCGGGCACCAGCCACGAATAGTCGATGTCGTGCACCTTTTCGAGGAAGTCGTCGGGGTCGATGCCGTGCCGCGTCATCAGCCCGTTCAGCGTAGTGCCATATTCGAGGTAGAGTTCCTTCTGCAGCTTGCGGGCCTCGTCACGCGGCAGCGTCAGCAGTTCTCCGACATAGGCCGTCATCTTGACGTCGATCTGTGAAAACAGATTCGAATGGTGCGGATAGAGCGTGTTGTCGAGGTCGAACACCCAGTCGGTGACGTGAGCGAAGCGGGCGGGATCGGGCGACGTGGTCATGGCGTCCTTATGGCACGAAATATCGGCCGTTCGAACCCCTTTCTGATGGCAGGCTTATCCACAACCTGTACGCATCTAGAGTTGTAAAAATGGGCTCACCATTCAAATTTTAGCCATCGCCGAAAGGTGGCCTTCAGGGCTTGCTGGCACAGAGACGGTTCAGTGGGAGCCAGCGATGAGTCGCATACTTTTAAAGTCCGCCGCCGTCGCGTTCGGCTCGGTAGCCGTCTCGCTTTTGCTGACGCTAATTGTCGTTCCCGCCATGGGTTTTCCGGTCAGTCGCACCATCTGGCTGACGTCGACGGTGTGCCCGCTGGCGCTCGCCTGGATCGCCTGCGCCAGCACCTTCTGGCAGAGCGACAGACTGAAAGGCGCGCATCGCGATCTTGCCCGCGCGCATGCCCAACTCGCCGCCGCGCATCGGCGCCTGTCGGAGAAGGCGAGCCGCGACGACATGACCGGCATGCTCAACCGCGAGAGCTTCTTTGCGGCGCTCGACGGCTCGCGGCGTAAATCCGATCGCGGCGCGCTGCTGATCATCGACGCCGACCATTTCAAGGCGATCAACGACAGCTTCGGCCATCTGACCGGCGATGACGCGCTGCTGCTGATCGCCAGCGCCATCGAGCGTGGCGTGCGCAGCGGCGACGTGCTTGGCCGTATCGGCGGCGAGGAGTTCGGCGCCTTCCTGGTCGGCGCCACCGGCGCGGAGGCCAGGCGTGTCGCCGAGCGCATCCGCCGCGAAGTCGAGCTGATCCGCTTCCGCCCGGTCGACGAGCGGACTGTGCCGCTGACCGTCAGCATTGGCGGCATCACTTGCGGTGAGGATGCCAATGTTTCGGAACTGATGCGCGCTGCCGACCTCCGGCTCTACGAGGCCAAGCACCGTGGCCGCAATTTGTCGATCCTCGACCGGGACATTTCCGAGGCCGCCTGAGGCTCGCGCTCATGCTCGCTAAGGATTTGCTAACATCGTTGTCACGCAACCACGCCGTTTACCCGGTTGTAAGCTGTTTCCCGGCTAGAACTGGCACGGAAATGGCCTGTCTGGCCGGCACGTGTGCCGTTCAGGGAACGCCATGCGTGGATCGAAGCCCCCATCGAGAGACGTGTCATGAGCTTCTTCATCAAGAAAATATCACGCCGCACCATCGTGCAGGCGCTGATTGCGATGCCGGCGTTACGGCTGTTTCGCAAGCTGCCTGACAGCGACCGCCCCCATGCCGACCCCGACGAGATCGTCGAGGTCAATGGCTGGATCCTGAAGCGGAGCGACCTGGCATGATCTTCGACAGTTATGAGGTGTATCGCGCCTCGGATTTCAAACCCAGGGTCTGCATCCTCGGCTCAGGCCCTGCCGGCACCACCATCGCCAGGAAGCTTGGCGCCGCCGGTATTCCGGTCGTGGTGCTGGAGGCTGGCGCGCGCGAATTCAGCGACGAGTCGCAGGATTTCTACCGCGGCACCACGGTCGGTGATCCCTATTTCGATCTCGACATTACCCGGCTGCGCTTCATGGGCGGCTCGTCGAACCACTGGGCCGGCTGGTGCCGGGTGCTCGACAGCCAAGATTTCGAACCCAAGGCGTGGGCGCCGGACACCGGCTGGCCGATTAACCGCGCCGACATCGAGCCCTATCTGAGTGAGGTGCATGACATCCTCGAGCTTCCGGACTTCCGCCCCGATGTGCCGATTTCGGACGACATACGCTGGGTGCAGCTGATCAAGAGCCCGGCCGTGCGCTTTGGCGAGAAATTCGCCGATGAGCTCGACAAGAGCAAGACCATCGCCGTCGTGCTCAACACCTATGCCACCGAACTTGCCGGCGACGGCAAGCGGGTGACCGGCGCCAGGCTGTGGTCGAACGGCCAGGATGCCGGCGCCTTCAGCGCCGATTATTTCATCGTCTGCACCGGCGGGCTGGAGAATTCGCGGCTGCTTCTATGGTCGAACCAGCGCTCCAATGGCGGCGTGGTGCCGAACGCCACCGCGCTTGGCCGCTACTGGATGGAGCATCCGACTTTCGAGGGCGGCAATGCCATCCTGGCCGACTACAGCGAGTTCGAGGTCGACGCCGTCAACGAGGCCTTCTTCTCGCCGACGCTGGCCGCCATGGAGCGGCTGCAGATCATGAATTTCGGCATCCGCCTGATCGAGACGCCCTATGCCGGCGTCAAGAGCCTGATTGCCGACTTGGCCTGCACCGCACCCGACGCCGCCGAATGGGTGGCCTACCAGCTCAGCCAGAATCTGCGCTGTGCGGCCCAGCTTTACGTCGCCTGGGAACAGGCGCCGCTGGCTTCGAACCGGATCGAATTGTCGAAGACCGACGTCGACCATGCCGGCGTGCCGCGCATCGAGCTGCACTGGAAGAAGTCGCCACTGGAGCGTCGCACCATTCTGGAGGGGCTCAAACTGTTCGGCACGACGTTGATCGAGAAGGACCTCGGCCGCGTCCGCATCATGGACTGGCTTGCCAATGGCCAGGACTACCCGACCGACGAGGAACTGGCCGGCCACCACCATATGGGCGGCACCCGCATGGGCACCGATGTGACCAAGAGCGTCGTCGATGCCAACTGCAGGGTGCACGGCATGGACAATCTCTTTGTCGGCGGCTCCTCGGTGTTCTGCACCTCGGGCGAATGCAACCCGACGACGACGATCACAGCGCTTGCCTGCCGGATGGGTGATCATCTCAGCAAGATCATCACGGTGTGACGCAGTCATCACGTCTAATGTTCCAAGAAGCAGGCGGCGCCGGCGCCTGTGACGGCAGCCGGCGCCGCCTTGGCGCGCCTTTGGGAAGATCGTG
This sequence comes from Mesorhizobium sp. CNPSo 4688, assembly GCF_057784295.1. NCBI lineage: Bacteria > Pseudomonadati > Pseudomonadota > Alphaproteobacteria > Hyphomicrobiales > Phyllobacteriaceae > Mesorhizobium > Mesorhizobium sp. CNPSo 4688. The sequence goes on along the minus strand of NZ_JBWLUY010000003.1, from coordinate 343,558 downwards.
CTGAGTTGTAGCGATTTACGCAATTCCGGACGGAAAACCGCTACACACTTTTCCTGCAATTGCCCTAGAGGCCGTAGACGGCGATGCGCACGAGCACGGCGGCCGCGGCCAGTGCCACCAGCAGGATGCCCAGGCCGATGGGCGAGCCCCAGCCATACCATTTCATCGCCATCTCGGCATATTTGTACTCTTCCTCATGCGAGAGCGGCGCGCGCTGTTGAATCAAGCTCATTTTTCACTCCTTGTCGGCGGCTGGCCCCTTGCTATGTCCGGGCCGCAGCCGCATATTGATGCAATGGTCTAAATGTTAGACAGATTGATAGTTAGATGATCGAAATAAATTCGTCAAGCCGGAATCGTGACGACATGACGACGGCCATCGGCCTGGCCATCATGCAGTGGCAGGACGCGACGCAGGCCTATGATGAAGCGGTGGGGGCAAGGCTTGGGCTGAACATGGCCGAACGCCATTGCATCGGGCTGCTTTACGGCGGCCCGCAATCGGCCGGCGCCATCGCGATCGCAACCGGGCTGACGCCGGCTGCCGTGACCGCGCTGATCGACCGGCTGGAGGCACGCGGCTACCTGACCCGCACGCGCAGTCTCGAGGACAGGCGCAAGGTGGTGATCGAGGCGACAGACGCGACGCGCGACCTGTCGGAGCGCTACTACGGTGCCATCGCGCGCGAAGGCGAGAAGGTCGTCGCCACCTTCAGCGACGCGGAACTGGCCACCATATCGCGCTTCGTCCACGCCGCACTCGACCTGCAGCGCGACCAGCTGGCGCGACTGAAGGCCGAGGGGACGGACGCCGAGCTATAGGGATGCCTATGTGTTAGGGGTATCACTGCATATGTCGGCAGGACGAGACTATTTCGGCTGGACCCCATAGGCGGCAAGAAACGCCTCCACCGAGGCATCCGCGTGTCGTTCAAGTTCGGCCTTGGAACGCCGGTTGCTTCCCGTGAACATGGCTTCGTTCATTGGGATCCAAAGAAGCATTCCAAAAAAATGGCTGGCTGCCAGATGGGGATCACTGGTTTGTATCAGTCCTCGACTGGTGAGCTTTTGAAAGCAAGACGCCATTGAGCCAAGCATGCGCTCGAAGCCCTTTTCGTACCAACTGCGGCCAAGCTGCGGCATTCGGTCCGCGTTGGCGATAATTAGGCGCCGCAGCTTCAACAACTCTTCATCCATGAGGACCGCCATCAGACGTCGGGCAAGCTGCTGCAGCCCACCTTCCATGAATTTCGCCTCGGAAAGCAGCGTCGTCACGGACTCGATGATGTCGTTGGCTTGTGTAGCGGTCGACAGAACGACTTCGCCGAACAGCGTCTCCTTGTCTGTGAAATGCTTGTAGACGGTCTGCTTGGAAGCTCCCGCCCTGGTGGCGATTTCTTCCATGCTGGTTCCATCATAACCCTTAGCGATGAACGCCGCCGTGGCCGCCTGGATGATTTCACGATCCTTGCGTGCCGATCTCGTCTCACCGTCGATTTTCATCGCGCTCCCCTTGGCCGGTACTAGACGGTACCGTTCCCGCGTGATAGCCATGAAAACGGTACTGGACTGACTAGTACCTGTCAACGAAGGCAAGGCTTAGACCGATGACCAAGATGATCTTCCTCAATCTACCGGTGCGCGATCTGCAGGCAGCGACAAAGTTCTATCTCGCGATCGGGGGCACGCTCAATCCGCAGTTCTCGAACGACCAGGCCAGCTCGATCATGTTCTCAGACTCCATTGGGGTTATGCTGCTGACGCACGGACATTACAGCCAGTTCACGGCACGGGAGATAGGCGACGCCAAGCGTGACAGCCAGATGCTGATCGCGCTCACCACAGACAGCAAGGACGAGGTCAATGCGATAATCGAGAAGGGCGTGGCGGCCGGCGGCCGCGCCGATCCCAACCCTGCGCAGGATCTCGGTTTCATGTTCAACCGCCACATCGAAGACCCCGACGGCAACGTCTGGGAGTTCCTGTGGATGAACCCGACCGCTATGCAATAGCCTGGCGGGATCAAAGCGTCTAAAGCGCGTCGCGTCGACATGCGACGCGCTTTAAACACCGGTTCCGGATTTGCTAGACCGTCGCAGGGTCGAGCGCGGGCTGCCCCTTGCGGCGGGTAACGATCGCCTTGAAATCGGCGGTCCGGAACGCATCGCGCAACACGTCGAAGGACGGCAGCACGAAATAGGCGCGCTGGAACTTGTCGATCTCGTAGCCGGTGCGCATCACCGTTTCGAGGTCGAAGGGCACGAGATGCGCATCCGGGCTCGCGACGGCGAACTGCAATTCGGTGAAGGACGACATCAGCCCGGCGCCGAAAGCCTTCAGCGGCTGGCCCTTCTCCTGCATCAGCCCGTATTCGGCAGTGTACCAGTAGAGGCGGGTGATCATCTCATCGCCGCCCAGCGCAATCACGCTCTCGGCCTTCTCGCCATACATCTGCATGAAATCGGCAAACACCGGCTGCGTCAGGATGGGCACATGGCCGAAGAAGTCGTGGAACATGTCGGGTTCGACGATGTAGTCGAGTTCTTCCTTGGTGCGCAGCCAGTTGGTCACCGGAAAACGCCGGTTGGCGAGATGGTCGAAGAAAGGCGCGGCCGGAATGAGGCCGGGAACGGCGACGATTTCCCAGCCGGTCAACTTGCGCAGCTTCTCGCTGACCGCGCCGAAATCCGGAATCCTGTCCAGCAGGCCGAGCGTAGCGACGCCGTCGAGATAGGAGTGGTGCGCCAGTTTTTGGGTCAGCTTGGTCTGGCGGTCGCACAGCGTGCGCCACACTGCCTGTTCCTCGGCGCTGTAATCATAGCCTTGCGCCACGGTGAAGTCGGAACGGCACACCGAATAGTCGCCGCGCAGGCCTTGGGCCGCGCAATCACGGGCATACTCGGCAACGCTCATCGTCGTCATGGCTCTTCTCCTCTGATCATGACACTTCGAATCTGTTCACCGAATCTAGCGGCAGCCGGCGAGGCAATTCAGCTTTGATGATGGCTTGGAGGAAGGATTCGAGGTAAAAGTCACCACGCGAAAGCTGAAGGAGAGTGAAAATGCCTCAGTTTGACGATTTCGAGATCAAGATGCTCGACATCCTGCAGCGCGACGGGAGAAAACCCGTATCCGAGTTGGCGCAGGAGATCGGCCTGTCGACGACACCATGCGCCCGCCGCTTCGAGGCGCTGCAGGAGGCCGGCATCATCAAGGGCTTCGCCGCCGTGCTCAGCCGCCGCGCCGTTGGCCTAATGGTCGAGGTGTTCATCGAGGTGCGGCTGGTCAGCCACAGCGACGGTTCGCCCGAGACCTTCATCGCCGCTGTGCAACGCATGGACGAGGTATCCTCATGCTGGACGATGACCGGCGACCACGATTTCCTGCTGCATGTCATGGTGCCCTCGGTCGACGAGCTCAACGCCTTCGTCATGCACCGGCTGATGCGGCTCGCCGGAGTGCGAGACGTCCACACGCAGCTGGTGTTGCAGAACATCAAGGGCCCCGGCCACGTGCCGCTCGCCCATCTAAGGCGATGAGCGCGGGCGTCGCCATTTCTGCCGAAAAGCTGCACGCAAACTGCTGAATGGAGCCCAATTGCCGATCTGAAACGCCGGCTACGCCATGCGGACCACTGCTCCGGGGTCCGTCATGAACATCGTGCTGATCAATCCGCCGCACACCGCCATCGGCAGCCGCGTGCCTGACGACCATCTGCCGCCGCTTGGCCTTCTGGCGCTGGGCGGGCCGCTGCTCGACGCCGGCCACATGGTGCGGCTCGTCGACGCCGAATTCGGGCCGATGCCATTGGACACCCTTGTGCACGATGCTTTGAGCGGACAGCCCGACGGCATCCTGATCGGCCATTCCGGCTCGACCTCGGCGCATCCGACCGCATTTGCCATCGCGCGCATGGTCAAGGCGCTCGAGCCGGCGACGCTGGTCATCTATGGCGGTGTGTTTCCGACCTATCACTGGCGCGACATACTGGCGGCGACCGATGTCTTCGACTTCATCGTGCGCGGCGAGGGCGAGGCGACCATCGTTGCCCTCACCGAAGCGCTGGACAAGCACCGGCCGTTGGCCGAAGTCGCAGGCATCGCCTATCGCGACGATCTCGGCCGTCCCTTCGCGACGCGGCCGGCCGGCACCATCGCCGCCCTCGACGATTACCGCGTCGGCTGGGAACTGATCGATCATCGCCGCTACAGCTATTGGGGCGGCAAGCGCGCCGTGGTCATGCAGTTTTCGCGTGGCTGTCCGCATCTGTGCAACTACTGCGGCCAGCGCGGTTTCTGGACCCGCTGGCGGCATCGCGACCCCAAGAAATTCGCGCAGGAGATCGCCTGGCTGCATCGCGAGCACGGCGTCGAATTGATCAATCTCGCCGACGAAAACCCGACAGTGTCGAAGAAGGCCTGGCGCGCTTTTCTCGACGCATTGATCGCCGAGAACGTGCCGGTGCTGATCGTCGGCTCGACCCGCGCCGACGACATCGTGCGCGATGCCGACATCCTGCATCTCTACCGCAAGGCTGGCGTCATCCGCTGGTTGCTCGGCATGGAAAACACTGACGAGCAGACGCTTCAATTGATCCGCAAGGGCGGCAGCACCTCGTCCGACCGCGAGGCAATCCGGTTGCTGCGCCGGCACGGCATATTGTCGATGGCGACCTGGGTTGCCGGCTTCGAGGACGAGACCTTTCGCGATTTGTGGCGCGGCTTCCGCCAGCTGCTTGCCTATGACCCCGACCAGATCCAGGCGCTCTATGTCACGCCGCACCGCTGGACGCCGTTCTTCCGCATCGCCAGGGACCGCAAAGTCATCCAGACCGACACCCGGCTGTGGGACTACAAGCACCAGGTGCTACAGATGACGCGGCTGAAACCGTGGATGCTGTTCTTCTCGGTCAAGCTGATCGAGGGCGCGGTGCAGTCGCGGCCGAAGGCATTGGCGCGCATCCTGTTCCACAGGGATCCGGAGCAGCGCCATTCGATGCGCTGGTACACGCAAATGGGCCGCCGCGTCTGGTTCCGCGAGGTCTGGGCCTTTTTGGCTCGCGACCGCCGCCTCAAGGATGGTCCCACGCTGGCTGAGTTCTGGGGCGCGCCGCAGGATGCCGAAGAGGAATCGATGATTATCGTGCGGCCGCCGCGAAAGCCGGCCGAAGCGGCAGTCGCGATACCGCCGGGCGCCTGACAGGCCTGCTGCCATTTTATAGATATACGCGACGTATGTGTATTGACATACGCGACGTATGCACCCATCTCAGGGATACGGGGCGTATGTAAAGGGCCCGGAGCGCAGGCCGACATCGTCGCGAACCTGCCTTGTCCAGATGGAGTGAAAATGACAAAGCGTGACGCTATCTTCCCTGCCGGCCGGCAGGCCCTCTACGAGATCAACCGCTATTCTGCGGCGATCCGCTCAGGCGACCTTCTCTTCGTCTCGGGTCAGGTCGGCAGCCGCGAGGACGGTTCGCCCGAGCCGATCTTCGAAAAGCAGGTCCAGCTGGCCTTCGACAATCTCGCGGCCGTGCTGAAAGCCGCCGGCTGCACATTCGACGACATCGTCGACGTGACCACCTTCCACACCGATCCGGCCGCGCAATGGGCCGCGATCGATGCCGTTCGGCTGAAGGTGCTCGGTGAACCGCCCTACACCAACTGGACCGCGGTCGGCGTCAACTGGTTAGCCGGCTTCGACTTCGAAATAAAAGTCATTGCGCGCCTGCCCCAACCCGCCTGATCGACCGGCTGCGGCCAGCTGCGGTTCAGGGCACGATCAGCGTGCCGGCGCCGTGTTCGGTGAACAGTTCGAGCAGCACCGAATGCGGCGTCTTGCCGTTGAGGATGACGACGCCTTCGACACCGCGCTCGATCGCCTCGATGCAGGTCTCGACCTTGGGGATCATGCCGCCCGACACGGTGCCATCCTTGATCAGCGCCTTGGCCTCGGCCACCGTCAACTCGTCGATCAGCTTCTTGTTCTTGTCGAGCACGCCGGGCACATCGGTCAGGAACAGAAGGCGCGTCGCCTGGCAGGCGCCGGCAATGGCGCCGGCAAAAGTGTCGGCATTGATGTTGTAGGTATGGCCGTCGCGGCCGGGCGCCACCGGCGCCAGCACCGGGATCATTTCCGAGCGCGCCAAAAGGTCGAGCAGCGTGCGGTCGACCTCGACCGGCTCGCCGACGAAGCCGAGATCGAGCACGCGCTCGATGTTGGAGTCCGGGTCGATCATGGTCTTGCGCGCCTTTTCGGCGAACACCATGTTGCCGTCCTTGCCGCACAGGCCGATCGCCCATTCGCCCTCGGCATTGATCAGCGCCACGATTTCCTTGTTGATCGAACCGGCCAGCACCATCTCGACGATCTCGACGGTCTTCTGGTCGGTAACGCGCAGGCCGCCTTCGAACTTCGATTCGATGCCCATCTTGGAAAGCATGGCGCCAATCTGCGGGCCGCCGCCATGGACGACGATCGGGTTGACGCCGGACTGCTTCAACAGCGCGATGTCGCGGGCGAAGGCCTTGCCGAGCTCGATATCACCCATGGCATGGCCGCCATATTTCACCACCACGGTCTTGTGCTCGTAGCGCTGCATATAAGGCAGTGCCCGCGAAAGCAGGGCGGCCTGCATTTCGGCGGTGGCGGTTATCTCCGTCATCGGCGTGGTTCCCTGGATGTGGGTAAGGACGGCGGCGTCTTAGCGGGAATTGGCGCAAGCCGCAAACGGCTTTGCTGTCATAATGATGAAATCGCAGAGGCGGCGCGATCTAGCCCGGCACCTTCAGCGGCGCCCGCCGCGTCAGCCAGCCCGAAATCTTTTCCATCTGCGCCGCGAAGGACAAAAGCGTCTCCTCGTCGCCGGGGCGGCCGACGGCCTGGATGCCGAGCGGCAAGCCGGCATCGGTGACATGGACAGGCAGTGCGATCGACGGCTGGCCGCTGACGTTCTGGATCGCCGGCCAATGGGTGAACCACAGGCTCTTGTCCATCAATTGACCGAGCAGCGGCTTGAGCTTCAGCAGCCGGGTAAGGTGCAGCTTGTCGAGCAGGTTTTCGATAAGCTCGTCGGCACCCTTCGGGTCCATGGCGCCGCAGGCGAGCGGCGGATGGGCAATGATCGGCATCAGCACAGCGTCATATTGCGCCGTCTCGGTGATCAACTGGCGCGAAATGGCGTTGAGCCGTTGCAGGCCGGCATAGATCTCGCCGGCCGAGACGATCTCGCCGAAGCGCGCAATGACGCGCGTGGCGCGCTCGATATCGCCCAGGACCGGGCGGCCGACGCGCAGCGCCTCGTCGCGCATCGTACCGGCAACCGCGGATGCGACGGTTTTGGCGAAATCGGCCATGAACTCGCGATCGATATAGGGCAGGTCGATCTCCTCCACCGTGTGGCCGCCATCGCGGGCCAGCGCTATCGCCATATCGAGCGCGGCGAGCGTCTCGGCCGATATCGGTAGGCCGAGCGGAGATTTCCGGTAGACGGCGAGCTTGAGCTTGCCTGGATCGCGCGCCGCGGCGGCGGCAAAGGTCCCTTTCGGCGCCGGCGCGGCGTAGGGCGCCAGCGGGTCGGGTCCGTGCGTCAGGTCGAGCAGCAGCGCGCAGTCGCGCACCGAGCGGCTGACGGCATGGTCGACCACCATGCCGTACCAGGCTTCGCTGATCAGCGGCGTCTGCGGCACGCGGCCGCGTGAGGGTTTCAGGCCGACCAGCCCGCTGCAGGCCGAAGGCACCCGGATCGAACCGCCGCCATCCGAGGCATGCGCCGCCGGCACCACGCCGGCCGCGACCAAAGCCGCCGCACCGCCGGACGAACCGCCGCTGGTATGGCCCGTGTTCCACGGATTGCGGGTGATGCCGAAGGCGGCCGATTCAGTCATCAGCCTCAGCCCTTGTTCGGGCGAGGTGCTGGTGGCGACCGGAATGAGCCCGGCAGCGAGATAGCGCTCGGTCATCACCGAATGGAAGTCGGCGGTGAAAGCCGGGATGCGGCTGCCGGTATGCGTCGGCACGCCCTTGATGGCAATGCCGAGGTCCTTCAGCGCAAAGGGCACGCCGGCCAGCGGCAGGGTGCGGTCGACGGATTTCGCCCGCGTCCTGGCCGCATCGTAGAGCGGTTCGGCAATTGCGTTGATTTCAGGACGGGTGGCCTCGGCACGCGCGATCGCTGCGTCGACAAGGTCTTGTGGCGAGATCTCACCTTTGTGCACCAGCTCCGCCAGGCCGGTTGCATCGTTTTCCCACAGCATGCGTTCGGCCGACATTGCTTTCCCCTTTTGGTGAGAAGCTAACGACAGCGGATTTCCTTGGCAACAAACCGACATTTACTGACGATCCGGCCGGGACGACGTCTGCGTTGAGAGCAACAATTCTGCCTTTGCAAATAAATCGCTATCGCCTAGCTTGTCGGCATGACGCCGCAGGACATCTCCACCCTGATTGTCCGGACTTCGATGAAGGATCGGGCTGCGTTTGACCTGCTCTACCGGCAGACCAGCGCGAAACTTTTCGGCGTGTGCCTTCGTGTATTGAAGGACCGGGGAGATGCGGAAGAAGCGCTGCAGGAAGTCTTCGTCAAAGTCTGGACCAAGGCCGATCGTTTCGCCGTTTCTGATCTCAGCCCAATCTCCTGGCTGGTAGCCATAGCCCGCAATCATGCGATTGATCGCATCCGATCGCGGCGCAAGCCTGCTGCCGATATCGATGCCGCGCTCGACGTGGCTGACCCGGGTCCGGGGCCCGAGGCCATGGTTGTTGCGGGCGGCGAATCCGAGCGCATCTACCAGTGCCTCGAAGAGTTAGAACAAGACCGGGCGCAGGCCGTTCGGGGGGCTTATTTGAACGGCGAAAGTTACGCCGACCTGGCGGAACGTCACAAGGTTCCTCTGAACACGATGCGAACATGGCTGCGCCGCAGCCTGTTGAAACTTAGAGAATGTCTGGAAAGATGACCCTGGCAGAAGAAAATGGACCGGAACGTGGAGGCGACGACCTGCTCGCAGCCGAATACGTTCTCGGTGTGCTGCCGGCGGACGAACGCCAGATAGCCTCAGGACGTATTGACGCGGAGACCGGCTTCGCTCGTCTCGTCGATTCCTGGGAGGTTCACCTTTCGCCGATGGCCGCCGTCTATGCGGAAGTCGAGCCGCCGGCCACGGTCAAGCCGGCTATCGATCGCCGGCTGTTCTCCTCCACCGCAGCGTCGACCACCGCGGCGCCGAGCGGCAGCCTGTGGGCGAGCCTCGCCTTCTGGCGCGGCCTCACCGCGGCGGCTCTCGCCGCACTGGTGCTCTACGTCGCCGTTCCCTACGTCAGGCCGCCGGTCGTCGTGCCGCAGGAGCGCCTCGTCGCCTCGCTGACTGCCGATGGCAGCGATGTCAAATACCTCGTCGTCTACGACGCCGCACGCCGCGATGTCGGCCTGTCGCTGGTGTCGGGCGAACGCGCCGCCGGCAAGGACTTCGAGCTGTGGATGATAGAAGGCAAGAATGCGCCGGTCTCGATGGGCATCATTCCCGCTGGCCAGACCACGCACATCCCGGTTACCCCGGCCGTGCAGCAGAAGCTGGCGCAAGGCGCCGTGCTCGCCGTCAGCGTCGAACCGACGGGTGGTTCGCCGACCGGACAACCGACCGGACCGGTGGTTGCCGCGGGCGATCTGAAGGGCATCTGATAAACCTCAAGGTGATGACGTGGTCATGAAGAACAGCAGAAGTATATCTTCCGCTGTTTTCGTTTTGGCCGCCGGTGGCAAAAATTAATGGTTCGGTCCCCCGAAAATGTAATTTGCCGACAAAATAAAGAATAATTTTTTCCGGCGCGCGGAAACTCAAGCAGTTCTTCTCCGTATCTCCTCATGTTCCTGAAAGAGGAACAATAACCCGAGGAGTTCGAACACTATGCGTAGAATCGCCACCCTTTTGCTCGCCGGTACCATTGCCGTCTCCGCCCTCGCCACCGCTGCCTATGCCGAGAATCCGATGGTTGGCGGCGCCGCCATGTTCGCCAACAAGAACATCGTCGAGAACGCCGTCAATTCGAAGGACCACACGACGCTGGTCGCGGCCCTCAAGGCTGCCGGCCTGGTCGAGACGTTGCAGGGCGCCGGCCCGTTCACCGTCTTCGCGCCGACCAATGACGCCTTTGCAGCCCTTCCGGCCGGCACGGTCGAGACGCTGCTCAAGCCCGAAAACAAGGACAAGCTCACCAAGATCCTCACCTGCCATGTCGTCGGCGCCAAGGCGATGGGCGCGGATGTCGCCGCAATGGCCAAGGCCGACGGCGGCACCCACAAGGTCAAGACGGTCGGCGGCTGCGAGCTGTCGCTCAAGGCCGATGGCGGCAAAGTCACCGTCACCGACGAGAACGGCAATGTCGCCAATGTGACGATCGCCGATGTCGAGCAGTCCAACGGCGTCATCCACGTCATCGACAAGGTTCTGCTGCCGAAGATGTAACAAAGCGCCTGCCGCCGACGAACAGTTGGTCAAGGCTCCCTGCAGATTGCGCGGCTCGCGCCCCGTGGGCCGCGCAAACGACCGAGCGCTCCATCCCGTCCGCTATAAGCGCGGAGCCGGTGTGGAGCGTTCGTTTGCAGAGGCCACCGTCACCGGCTTTTGATTTTCCAGTGGCGGCCAAATTTGGCAAAACAACTCGCAGGAGGATTTGTGTCATGAACCGTCGAGATTTGCTTTTGAGCGGCGCCGCCATCGCTGCCGTGGCCGGCGCGGCGGCAACGTTGCGCATGGGCGGAACCCAGACCGCCAGGGCAGCCGAAACTTTCGAGGTCACCAAGACCGACGCCGAGTGGCACGCCATCCTGTCCGACGAAGCCTTCAACGTGCTGCGCAAGGAAGGAACTGAGTATCCAGGCACCAGCCCGCTGCTCAATGAGCACCGCAAGGGCATTTTCGCCTGCGCCGGCTGCGACCTGCCGGTCTACCCCTCGGAAACCAAGTTCGATTCCGGCACCGGCTGGCCGAGCTTCTGGCAGGAAATCCCCAACGGCATCGGCAAGACCGAGGACCGTTCGCTCGGCATGACCCGCACAGAAGTCCACTGCCGCCGCTGCGGCGGCCATCTCGGCCATGTCTTCGACGACGGTCCGGCGCCGACCGGCCTGCGCCACTGCATCAATGGCGTTGCGCTCAGCTTCAAGCCGGCCACTGCCTGACCGTCCAGCGTCTCTTGGCGATGTCAGGAATTTGGGAGGCGGTGCAACGACCGCCTCCTACCTGTGAAAATGGGGCCAAAACTCTTAAAATCAAGAATTGGCAGATGCCTTTTTATGCGTAGATTCCGCAGCCCTTAACGAGAGGGCCAGAACCTATGCAACCAACTGAAGAACGCGCTCGCCATAGCGAGCGCAAATCGACCGGTCGTGCTGATGCCGACCGGTCGCAAATCTCCCATCCTGTGGTGATCGTCGGAGGCGGGCCGACCGGACTGATGCTGGCCGGCGAGCTGTCCTTGGCCGGCATCGACGCCGCCATCGTCGAGCGGCGCGTTGGACAGGAGCTCGACGGGCTGCGCTCCGGTGGCCTGCACGCACGAACCATCGAGATCTTCGACCAGCGCGGCATTGCCGACCGGTTTCTGGCGCAAGGGCGGACTGCCCAGGTCGCGGGCTTTGCCGGGGTTTCACTTGACATCAGCGACTTTCCCACCCGGCACAATTACGGGCTCGCTTTGTGGCAGAAGCACATAGAGCGCATCCTTGCCGACTGGGTGGAGGAGCTTGGCGTCACGATCTACCGTCGCTGCGAGGTGACGGCTTTCGTGCCGGACGACAGTGGCGTCGACGTCGCGCTCAGCGATGGCCGGTCGCTTCGTGCCGATTACCTCGTCGGCTGCGACGGCGGCAGAAGTCTCGTGCGCAAGGCATCGGGCATCGAGTTCCCGGGTTCGGATCCGACGACCAGCAACCTGATTGGCGAGGTCGAGGTAACAGAGGAGCCGAACTGGGGCATCCACCGCGATGCAACAGGTATTCATGGTCTCACCAGGCTGGACGACGGGACCGTGCGGGTAATGGTGACCGAACGCCAGGTCGGGGCTGTCGCGCCGCCCACGCTGCGCGATCTGAGCGACGCGCTCATTGCTGTCTTCGGCACCGACTATGGCGTCCACAATCCGGCATCGCTGTCCCGTTTCACCGATATGGCCCGGCAGGCAGCGTCATACCGCCAGGGGCGGGTGCTGCTGGCCGGCGACGCCGCCCACGTGCATCCGCCGGACGGCGGACAGGGCATGCAGCTTGGTGTGCAGGACGCGGTCAATCTGGGCTGGAAGCTCGCCCAGGTGGTCAGGAAAACGGCGCCGGAAAGCCTGCTCGATACTTATCAGGCCGAGCGTCATCCGGTTGCCGCCAGGGTGTTGCAAAACACCATGTCGGCGGTCGTGCTGCGCCGTGAAGACGAACGCATAAAGGCGCTGCGAGGCACCGTGTCTGAGCTTCTCGCCATGGAAGAGCCGCGCAGGCATTTTGCGGGCATGATGTCCGGTCTGGATATCCGCTACGATGTCGGCGAGGGCCACGAATTGCTGGGACGTCGCATGCCGGATCTCGACCTCGTCACCGCCGACGGGCCGCTGCGGGTCTTTGCGCTGCTGCACGACGCGCGACCGTTGTTGCTCAACTTTGGAAAACCCCGCGCTTTCGACATCGGCCCATGGGCGGATCGGGTTCGCTCGGTCGACGCTGGATATGATGGTGCATGGGAGCTGCCTGTGCTGGGCGCGGTCGAAGCTCCCGGCGCCGTATTGGTTCGGCCCGACGGTCATGTGGCCTGGGTCGGTGGTCCGACATCGGCGGGCCTGACCGACGCGCTGACCAGATGGTTCGGGCCGGCTGCCGCGGCATAAAGGTCGTGAAATCTCGGTAGTACTTAATCGTGACCCCGGAAATCGGGGGTTGATTTCCGGGGTCACACATGAGGGCGCCAGGCGGGGGAACCGACGCGCTCAATGGCCTCCGCCGCCACCGCCCGCAGGCGGCGCCGGCTTGGAGATGACCATGGTGAAAACAGCCATGATCGCGAACAGGGCGGTCAGCATGGTGAACACGTCCATGAACGACAGCAGCGACGCCTGCTGGTGGGCCATGCCCGACAGTTTGGAGATCGCCGCCTTGGTGGCGTCGAGACCGGGCGTCTGCTGGAAGTCGAGCGTCATGTTCTGCAGCTTCTGCTGGGCCGCCGCACTGCCCCATTCCACGTGCTCGGCCAGCCGGGCGTAGTGGAACGCGCTGCGATCGATCAGCACGGTGTTGATGATGGCAAGGCCGACCGCGCCGCCGAGGTTGCGGGTCAGGTTGAACAGGCCGGACGCGTTCTTCAGCCGGTCCGGCGGCAAGGTGCCGAGCGCGATGTTGTTGATCGGCACCATGCACAGCATCATCGAACAGCCGCGCAGGATCTGCGGGATGAGCAGCTCATAGAAATCCCAGTCTGCCGTCAGATGTGTCATCCACCAGGTGCCGGCGGCGAAGCCGAGCAGCCCGATCATCATCATGACGCGCAAATCCATCTTGCTCGACAGGATGCCGGAAATCGGCGCGGTGACGAACATCGCCAGGCCGCTGACGAATAGCGCCTCGCCGATCATCAAGGAATCGTAGCCGCGGATGCGCCCAAGGAACACCGGATAGAGATAGGTCAGGCCGTAGAGGCCGATGCCGATGACGAAGGAGAACAGCGAGCCGAAGGCGAAATTGATGTTGGTGAAGGCCCTGAGATCGACGATCGGTTCCTCGGCGGTGAAGGCGCGCCAGAAGAACAGCACCGCACCGACAACCATGATGATGGCGCAGATGAACACTGCCTGTTCCTGCAGCCAGTCATGGTTCGGACCTTCCTCGAGCACATATTCCATACAGCCGAGGAAAGCCGCCATGCCGGCAAGGCCCCACCAGTCGAATTTGCTGAACAGGCCGAGATTGGGCTTGTCGAAATCGATCAGCGACCAGGTCGCGGCGGTCACCAGAATACCCGGCACGACATTGACCAGGAACAGCCAGTGCCACGATAGGGCATGGCTGATATAGCCGCCGACGGTCGGGCCGATGGTCGGTGCCAGCGTCGCCACCAGGCCGATCATCGGCGACACCATGGCGCGGCGCGACGGCGGGAAGATGGTGAAGGCAGCGGCGAACACGCTCGGGATCATGCCGCCGCCGATAAAGCCCTGGATGGCGCGGTAGACGATCATCTGGTCGATGTTGGTGGCGGTCGCGGCCAGCGCGCTGGCCGCCGTGAAGCCGGCCGCGGCGCCTGCAAACAGCACGCGCGTCGACAGCATCCGGCTGAGGAAGCCGGACAGCGGGATCATCACGACCTCGGCGATCAGATAGGCGGTCTGCACCCACGGGATTTCATCGGAACTGGCGCTGAGGCCCGCCTGGATCTCGGCCAGCGAGGCCGAGACGATCTGGATGTCGAGGATCGCCATGAACATGCCGAACACCATCGCCAGGAAGGCGATGAGGCGGCGCGTCGAGATGGTGGTCGGCACCGCCGGCATGGCAGGTGCCGGCACGGCTCCAGCAGTGATGGTTGCGGTTGCCATGGAGTTCTCTCCCGGCAGCCGCTCAGTTGGCCGCGGCCGGAGCCGTGCGGCTGTCGACGGCGACGATGACGCTCAAGCCCGCGCGCAGCCTGCCCGCCTTCAGCACATCGGCCGGAACTTCGATGCGAACCGGGACGCGCTGCACCACCTTGGTGAAGTTGCCGGTGGCGTTTTCCGGCGGCAGCAGCGAGAACACCGCGCCCGAAGCCGGTGCCAGCGACGACACCGTGCCTTCGAAATCATGGCCGTCCGTGGCGTCGACCGAGACCCGCACCTTCTCGCCGGGCACCAGCTTGGCCAGCTGCGTCTCCTTGAAATTGGCGACGATATAGAGCTTGTCCATCGGCACCACGACGGCGAGCTTCTGGCCGGGGCTGACGAGGTCGCCCTGCTCGACCGAGCGGTTGCCGACGACGCCGTCATACGGCGCCTTGAGCACGGTGAAGGACAGATCACGCGCTGCCTTGTCGCGGCTCAGCTGCAGCGAGGCCAGCGTGCTGGCCGACTCCGCGCGCTGCGCCTCGAACACGCCGATATTGGCCTGTGCGGCGGCGATCTGCGCATCGGCGCCGACAAGGGCTGCATTGGCCTGGTCGAGCGCGGTCTGGGCATCGTCGAGCTGCGCCTGCGTGCCGACATGGGTCTTGACCAGTTGCGCGGCGCGCTGCTGGGCACGGGCGGCGTTGTCGGCGGCTGCCTGGTCGGCGACCTTCTGCGCCTGCGCCTGCTGCAGCGACGCCTGTGCCGCCTTGGTCTGCGCATCGATGCGATCGAGCGTCTTGGTCAGGGTGGCGATCTGGGCCTCTGCCTGGGCGACGGCAATCTTGTAGTCGCCGTCATCGATGGTCAGCAGCGGGTCGCCGGCCTTGACTTGCTGGTTTTCTGAGACTTCGACCTTGTCGACATAGCCGGAAATCTTCGGCGAAACGAATGACATGTCGGCCTGGACATAGGCGTCGTCGGTCGAGATCAGGAACCGGCCGTCGGTCCAGTAGTTATAGCCATACCAGGCGCCGGCACTCAGCAGCGCGAGCCCGATAATCGGCAACATCAGTGAGCGCGCCGAGCGCTTCTTCTTCTCGGGGGTCTCGGCCAGAACTTCGGCGGCAGGCTTGGGAGGCGCTTCCGGAGCTTCGATCACCGGCGAGACCTTGGCGGCGGGGAAAGGCCGGACTTCGGCGGTCGTGGTTGGGGTGTTCGAGGACATGATATCTCGCTACTGTCGCTATATAAGGAAATCGTGTTATACTGAACCGTTCGGTTCGATGTGGACGTTGACATAGCGTTAAAGTGGGCCCATATCAAGGGCAATCGAACCAGTCGGTTCGAATTATTTTGCGAGGTGTGACTTTTATGGCCGACACGTTAGCCGACGCCGAAAATGATTCGTGCGATGTACTGGACAGCGCGCGTCGCGGCCGCCCGGCGGCGGGCCAGGATCCGGTCAAGCGCAGTCAGATCATCGAGGGCGCCCGTCGCGTGTTCATCGACAAGGGCTTCGAAGCGGCGTCGATGAACGACATCACCCGCGAGGCCGGCGTCTCGAAGGGCACGATCTATGTCTACTTCGCCAACAAGGAAGAACTGTTCGAGGCGCTGATCGAGGAAGAGCGCGGCACCATCTTCAAGAACATGTACGATATGCTCGACCGCGCCGACGATCTGCGCCAGACGCTGGTGAAGTTCGGCACGGTGCTGTCGATGAAGATCACCTCAGCCAAGGTCATCCAGGCGCAGCGCACGGTCATCGGCGCCTCCGACAGGATACCCGACATGGGCGCGCGGTTCTATGAGCGCGGCCCCAAACGCGGCCACGACAAGGTGGCTCAGTTCCTTAATGCCGCCGTCGATCGCGGCCTGCTCAAGATCGCCGACGTCGATCTTGCCGCCTATCAGTTCACCGAACTGTGCCTGGCCGGCCTGTTCCGCCAGTGCATCTTTGCCTACCGCACCAAGGCGCCAAGCCAGGATGAAATCGACCACATCGTGCGGACGGGCGTCGACGTGTTCCTGAAGTACTACGGCACCGAAAAGCTTGCCGAGGAAGAAAGCCACCAGCTGATCGCCCTGGAGGCGAAGGCCAAGGCAAAGGCCTAGCTGGCTCGCTCAGCCGCCATTGGCGGCCAGCACGATCGCCGCGCGTAATTCCTCGAGACCCTCGCCCTTTTCCGATGATGTGGCGAGCACGAACGGAAACGCCGCCGGCCGCTTCTTGATTTTCAGCAGCGTCTCCTCGATCAGCCGCGGCACGCCCGCCGCCTTGATCTTGTCGGTCTTGGTCAGCACGATCTGGTAGGACACCGCCGCCTTGTCGAGCAGCGACAGCACTTCGTCGTCCTTGGCCTTGATGCCGTGGCGGGCATCGATCAGCACATAGACCCGCTTCAGCGTCACCCGGCCCTTGAGATAGTCGAAGACCAGCTTGGTCCAGTCGTCGACCTTTTCCTTCGGCGCGCTGGCATAACCGTAGCCCGGCATGTCGACCAGCGCCATCGGCGGCAGGTCGGTGCCTTCGCCGGAAAACCCACCCGGCACGAAATAGTTGAGCTCCTGCGTGCGCCCCGGCGTGTTGGATGTGCGCGCCAGCCCGTTATGGCCGACCAGCGCATTGATCAGCGACGACTTGCCGACATTGGAGCGGCCGGCGAAAGCGATTTCCGGCGGCCCTTCCGGCGGCAGGAATTTCATCGCCGGCACGCCGCGGATGAATATCCACCCTTTGGTGAACAGCTCGACGCCGATAACCGTATTGCCCAACGCGTTCAAACCGCTGCCTCCAGCCTGGAAATATCGGCGCCCCTGATGGCATTGAGGTTGCGGCCGATCTTGTCCACCGGCCAGTTCCACCACGCCACTGAAAGCAGTCGCCGCACGGTCCTGTCGTCGAAGCGCATCTTCACCACCTTTGCAGCATTGCCGGCGACGATCGCATAGGCCGGCACGTCATGCGTCACCACCGATTTCGCCGCCACGATGGCGCCATGGCCGATCGACACGCCGGGCATGATCACCGCATCCATGCCGATCCATACATCATTGCCGACCATCGTGTCGCCGCGCACTTCCTGCGACCACGTTTTCGGATCGAAGCCGTGCTCCCAGCCATGGCCGAAAATGTTGAACGGATAGGTCGAGAAGCCGGACATCGCATGGTTGGCGCCGTTCATGATGAAGCGCGCGCCCTCGGCGATGGCGCAGAACTTGCCGATGATGAGCTTGTCGCCGATGAACGGATAGTGATGCAGAACGCACCGCTCGGCGAATTTGTCCGGCCCGTCCGGATCGTCATAATAGGTGAAGTCGCCGATCTCGATATTCGGTGCCGTGACCAGCGGCTTCAGGAAGCCGACCCGGGTATGCATCGGGATCGGGTGCTTGATGTCTGGGTTGGGTCCGTCCATGGCGAGGTCCGTTGAGAAGTGGCAGCCGGGCGCAGGCGCAATCCGCGTGCGCCGTTCAAAATAGCGTGATCCGCCCTATAGCACCAATCGTCCGATGAGCGAGCCCTGCGGGGCTTCGACGGTCACTTCGTACCGCGGCAGATGACGATCGGATCGGACATCGAGCGGTCGAAACCGGCGCCCTGATAGACCTGGACGTTCGCGGCCCGGGCGGCAGCAGGAAGCTGCCTTCGACGATGAACCCTTACACCGCCGCCGGCCGCGCCGCGCTCGACGGCGTCGTCACGCTGCAGGCGACGATCATCAGCTACATGAACGACTTCAAGCTGATGATGATCCTGTCGCTCGCCGCCATCCCGCTGATGCTCTTGCTGCGCAAGCCGGCGACACCGGCCAAGGTCGACCACAGCGCCGTCGTCGAGTGAAAAACCAAACCGGGGCCCTGCGAAGGACAAGCAGGACCCCGGCCGTGTCGAAGACGGCTTCCGCGACACATGGCGGGGATGGCAAGCCGGGAAAAGCCGTAGCGACTTGCCGTGATCCCTTTTCCGGAAGCCGTTACTTCGGCAACAGCACGTTGTTGACGACGTGGATGACGCCGTTCGACTGGTTGACGTCGGCGATCGTCACCTTGGCGGCGCCGCCGGATTCGTCGACGATGTAAAGCGAGCCGCCCTTGACCTCGGCGGTCAGCGTGTCGCCGGAAACGGTCTTCATTTCATACTTGCCGCCCATCGCCTTGGCCTTGGTCATCATCTCCTTGGCCGAAATCTTGCCGGAAACGACATGCGCGGTCAGGATTTTGGTCAGCTTGTCCTTGTTCTCGGGCTTCACCAGCGTGGCGACAGTGCCGGCGGGCAGCTTCTTGAAGGCGGAATCGGTCGGCGCGAACACGGTGAACGGACCGGCGCTCTGCAGCGTGTCGACAAGACCGGCGGCCTTGACGGCTGCCACCAGCGTCTTGTGGATCGGCGAGTTGACGGCGTTCTCGACGATGTTCTTCGTGGTCGACATCGCGGCGCCGCCGACGGCGGGATTGGCGAATGTGTAGGCGGTCGTGGCGGTGAGGCCGGAAGCCGCGAGGACGGCAGAGATGCAGAGAGCTTTGAGGATGGACTGTGTCATTGGAGAACCCTTCCATTGCGACAATTGTTGATTCGATTGTCGGGGAGAGTTACGCGGCATTGCCCGGGATAGTTTCGAGAACAAATGCAAAAAAATAATAGAAACAAATAGTTACACGATAAGTCGGCCACCAGCACCAATGTCCCCGCGACATAGGTCACGAGGATGCGGCTCCAGCGAAGCAATTTTCCAATGAAGGGTGATCCGTCCTGAACGTTCTGGGCGATACAGGATGAGACACGCCCTTCACGTGCTTCAGGTTTCGCCCTTCACGGGAACGTGATGCGCGTTTCGTCCAACAAAAACCCCGAAGGTTGTGTCCAACTTTCGGGGGTCAGTTCAACAGGCCGGGGCTTTTTCGATTGGAATGGAGCGCCGGCTACTCAGCCGGCGATGGTTTCTTTCGAAACAGCGCCGCCAGATTGTCCCACAACTCGATCTTGGCGCCCTGGCGCTTCATGATCACGCCCTGCTGCAGGATCGACAGCGTGTTGTTCCAGGCCCAGTAAATGACGAGGCCGGCCGGGAAGCTGCCCATCATGAAGGTGAAAATCACCGGCATCCAGGTGAAGATCTGCGCCTGCGTCGGGTCCGGCGGCGTCGGGTTCATGCGCATCTGCAGGAACATGGTGATACCCATGACCACCGCCCAGGCGCCCATATGCGGCAGGAATGCCGGCGGCGCGAAGGGCAGCAGGCCGAACAGGTTGAAGATCGAGGTCGGATCGGGCGCGGCCAGATCCTGGATCCAGCCGAAGAACGGTGCGTGCCGCATCTCGATGGTGATGTAGAGCACCTTGTAGAGCGAGAAGAACACGGGGATCTGCAGCGCCACCGGCCAACAGCCGGCGAGCGGATTGATCTTCTCGGTCTTGTACAGCTCCATCATCGCCTGTTGCTGCTTCATCTTGTCGTCCGCGTATTTCTCGCGGATCTCGAGCATCTTGGGCTGCACCTTCTTCATGTTCGCCATCGACGCGTAGGATTTGTTGGCGAGCGGGAAGAAGATGGTTTTCACCACGACTGTGGTGGCCAGGATGGCCAGGCCGAAATTGCCGAAGAATTTGTACAGCGTGTCGATCAGGTAGAACATCGGCTTGGTGATCCAGATGAACCATCCCCAATCGATCAGCCGGTCGAACAGCCTGATCTGGCGGTCCTGGGCGTAGGCGTTGATCTTGTTGACTTCCTTGGCGCCGGCAAAGATCTCGGTCTCCACCGTCGCCGACTGACCGGCGGCAATGGTGATCGGGTCGGTGAGGAAGTCCGACTGATAGCGCGGGCGGCCATTGTCGTAATAGGCGTAGTGCGGCTGGAACGGCTGCTTCTCGGTCGGCACCAGGGTGACCGCCCAGTATTTGTCGGTGATGCCAAGCCAGCCATCGGTCGACTTGCTCGGCGTGTAGAGCTTGTTCTTCTCGATGTCGGCGTATTTGTGCTCCTGCAGGCCTTCCGTGCCGGTGACGCCGATCAGGCCTTCATGCAGCACATAGGAGCTGGCAACCGCCGGCTTGTCGAAGCGGATGACGCGGCCATAATTCGACAGCGTGACAGGAGCCGAGCCCGAATTCTGCACCGCGTCGGAAACGGTGAACATGTAGTCACCATCGACCGAGATCGTGCGCTTGAAGGTCAGGCCCTTGTCGTTGGTGAAGGTCAGCGTCACCGGCGTCGCCGGCGTCAGCGTCGCATTGCCGTCGACGCTCCAGACGGTTTCCGGACCTGGCACCGCGCCGGTCGTGTCGCTGCCGACAAAGCCGATCTCGGCATAGTAGCCGGTGGGCAGCGCCTGCGGGTTGAGCAACTGGATCTGCGGCGAGGTCTTGTCGACCGTCTCGGTGTAGTGCTTGAGCTTGAGGTCGTCGAGGCGGCCGCCGGTCAGGTTGATCGAGCCCGACAGGCTCGGCGTGTCGATCTTGACGCGGGCAGTCTTGGCCACTTCCTGTGCGCGGCCTTCCGGCGTCGTGACGTAGGTGCCGGGCGCATTCGGAATGGCGCCGGGCGCCGCGGGCGCCGTCGTGCCGCCGGGATTTGCGGCCTCGGCCGCCTTCTTCTGCTCCGCCGCCCGCTGCTCTTCAATGCGCGTGGCTTCGGCTTGCCGCTCGCTGCGCGGCAGCACATAGAAATATTGCCACAGCCCAAGGATCAGCACCGACAAGACGATGGTGATGTAGAAGTTCCGGTTGTTTTCCATCGAAAGCCCTTGGCCTATCGTGTTCCGCTGAGACGGCGGGAGAGCTCGGCCTTCAACTGGCCGAACGGAATGGTAAGCACGTCTTCACGTCCGACGATGACATAGTCATTGCCGGGCGCCATGTCACTTGCGGCATGGGTGCGCACGGCTTCTTTCAGTCGCCGCCTGATGCGGTTGCGCACGACTGCATTGCCGACTTTCTTTGTGACGGTGAAGCCGACGCGCGGCGACAGACCGTCATTGCGGTCGAGAACTTCAACGAGAAAAAGCCGCCCGCGCCGCTTTTCACTGCGGCGGACGGCCAGGAATTCCGCACGTTTCAGAAGCCGCTTGGGGTTTGGTCCCACTGGCTTGCCGGTTGCGGGCAACGATCTCGTCTTCCGTTCAGGCGCTGAGCCGCTTGCGGCCGCGGTTGCGGCGAGCTGCGACGACGCCGCGACCACCCTTGGTGGCCATGCGAGCACGAAAACCGTGCCGGCGTTTGCGGACGAGTTTGGACGGTTGGTAGGTACGCTTCATTTGTTTTAATACCGCGGGGTGCGGCCCTTCTTGATTCTGTCACTGTGTAACAGGAGCTTTGCCGGGCCGGTATTGGCGCGATCGAAACCGCGCCGGGACGAATGGCCCGAGCGTGAGCGGCTTATAGAAAGAAGGGTTTTGGGAGTCAATCCAGCGCGAACACCAGTTCGTCGCGGCGCGAACTATGAGTTCGTCACGGCGCGAACGACCAGTCCGAGGCGGTTTTATTGCTGGTACCATCGTCCAACGAAGGATGAAATTGGCAAAAAAGCCGCAATCGCCTAATCTCAACCGATCAAGCGTTTGTGAAGACAGGCCTTAATGAGCGAACTTGCCCCCGCGGATGAAGGGACCGGCCCGGCGAAAGCCGACGCCAGCCCGGCGTCCGCTCGCCCGGCTCCGAGCCGTTCGGTGCCATTGGCGCGCGGCCTGTCGACCAAGCTGCTGTTGCTCACCATCGTCTTCGTGCTCCTGGCCGAAGTCCTCATTTTCCTGCCCTGGATCGCCAGCTACCGCCTGGCCTGGCTGAAGGAGAGGCTCAGCACCGCCGCCGCCGTGTCGATCGTGCTGGTGCAGGGCGAGCCCAATTCGCTCTCCCGCGCCGCCCAGAACGACGTGCTGATGGCGATCGGCGCCAAGGCGATCGCGGTGCGCGACGGCGGCGTCTCGCGCCTCCTGGTGGTGGCCGAGATGCCGCCCCAGGTCGACGAGCATATCGACATCGCCAATGTCGGCATGATCAAGGGCATGACCGGAGCGCTCGATACGCTGTTCTTCGGCGGCAAGCGTATGCTGAGGGTCTTTGGCCCGGTCGGCGAAAGCGACAAGGAATTTGAGCTGATCATGCCCGACTATTCCTTGCGCAACGCCATGCTGCGCTATTCGCGCAATGTCGCCTTCGTCTCGCTGCTGATCTCGCTGTTCACCGCCATGCTGGTCTATGCCGCGATCGACCTGATCATGATCGGCCCGATCCGCACCATGACGCGCTCGATGCTGTCCTTCTCCGAAGCGCCCGACGATCCCGGGCGCATCATCCATCCGGCCGCCCGGGCCGACGAGATCGGCGTTGCCGAACGCGAACTGTCGCAGATGCAGGAACGGTTGCAAAAGATGCTGTCGGAGCAGAAGCATCTTGCCGATCTCGGCCTCGCCGTCTCCAAGATCAATCACGACATGCGCAACATCCTGGCCTCGGCGCAGCTGATGTCGGACCGCCTGCGCCTGGTCAAGGACCCGACCGTGCAGGCTTTTGCGCCGAAGCTGTTGCGCGCGCTCGACCGCGCCGTGTCCTATTCCGAAGGCGTGCTGGCCTATGGCCGCACCCAGGAGCCGGCGCCCTCGCGCCGCCGTTTGCGGCTGCGCCAGCTGGTCGACGACGTCCACGGCCTGCTCGACATCGAGGACGGCATCGAATTCGTCAACGCCGTCGAGCTCGCTTTCGAGGTCGACGCCGATTCCGACCAGCTGTTTCGCGTGCTCACCAATCTGTGCCGCAACGCCGTGCAGGCGATGGCAGCCGACTCCGAGAGCGCGCTGGTGCGCCGGCTCGCCGTGTCGGCCGAGCGCATGGGCAGCGTCAGCCGCATCATCGTCACCGACACCGGCCCCGGCCTGCCGCCCAAGGCGCGCGAAAACCTGTTCGCGGCGTTTCGCGGTTCGGCCCGTAGCGGCGGCACCGGCCTTGGCCTGGCCATCGCCCATGAACTGATCCGCGCCCATGGCGGCACGGTGGAGCTGGTTGAATCGATCGGCGGCCGCACTACCTTCGCCGTCACCATCCCCGACCAGCCGGTCCGCCTCGACCAAGCCCGCAACGGCCTGCGCCGCCCGGCCTAAGGTGTGTCGGCGTTCAAGCGAGGCCGGCCTGCGCTGAATCTCGTCGCACCTTGATCTGCACCGTCGAAAGCGTCTGCGACAAAACTTTTGCGGGATCGGCTTGCTTTTCGGAAATTCAGTCGTTAGGGAACACGTCTCGTCGCGGCCGGTCGCCAGGATCGGATCGCGGGGCTATGCAAGTCATGGCCTGTTGCGCGCCCGTAGCTCAGCTGGATAGAGCACCAGACTACGAATCTGGGGGTCAGGAGTTCGAATCTCTTCGGGCGCGCCATTTGACTCTAAATCGTCCTGACTTGCGAACGCCATAGACCGCCGTTTCCCGTCATCGAGCGTACCGGCGGTCCCAGCACGACTAGCCGCCTTGCCTGGATGGAACCACCATCGGCTGTGGGAGGCGGCTGATCCGGTGGAATGACCAAAGGAGGAGAGGGCAAAGGAGGAGCGCGGCAGCGCCGAAATCGAGCGCGACGGCCGCGGTGCCGGCCCAGGTTGCAAGTTTGCCGCCGATCGCCGGCCCAGCCAGCATGCCGGCATAGTAGACGGTGTAGAACACTCCCATCCCGATCGACCGCGTCTTCTGATTGAGCACGCGCGTCGGCAAGCTCATGATCGCGCCGGCAGGCAAGCCGCCTGCGATTCCCATGGCGATGATGAGGGCTAGCACTGGTCCGCTTCGCGACAGAAGGAGCATCAGAAATGCAAAGCCTACACAGCCCGTAGCGAGAACCGCGCCGCCGCGCTTGCTACGATCGGTCAGGAAGCCACCCAGGGGGACCGAAAGCGTGGCCAGCCAAAGCACGACGCTGATCGTCGATCCCGCTGCAGAGTTGGACCACCCGCGCTCGACGAGCATCGACGGACCGAAGCTGAAGACCATTGCGAAGCCGACATTGTAGAGGCACCAGATCAGGCCGGCGGCGATGAGGGCATAGGTTGTCCCGGCCGAAATGCCAGAGCGCTCGGCGCCACCGGCGGGCGATACCTCCGGGGTGCGATAGATGAAGGTTATCAGGCCGATGCCGACGATGACCAGAACCGAAACGGCAATGCCCACGGCGGTCACCCCGAATGTCGTTCCGATTGCCGGCAGCAGCATGAGAGCGATAGCGATGCCCGCTGGCCACGAGTTGATGTAGATGGCCATGGCCGTTGCGATTTCCCGGCCGGCAAACCAGTCGGCGACCATCTTGGTCATCAGGACGTTCAGGAGAACGCCGCCAGTGCCGCTTATCAATCGGCCGCCGATCTGCAGGCTCCAGAACGGCGACGCCGCCATCAGCATTTCACCTGCCAGCATCATCAGAAGGCCGGCGAGAACGGTCGCCTTATCGCCATAGCGCTGGCCGATGGTCGCGCCAGGCAGGGCCAATGCGACTCCCGGTGCAAGATAGAGGCCGATTAGAATGCCGATGTCGGCCAGGCTCGCACCGACGCCATCGCTGATAAGAGGCGCGACGGCGCCGACGCTCTGAAACTGAAACGCCATTGCGGCGCGGGCGACAAACAGGACAGCGAGGATCGTCCAGCGGCTGCGCACGGTTCCCCCTGATATTCCGAACTATTCGGGCCTGATATTCTGGTTCAGTCGGAAGAAATTGGTCGGGTCGTATTGCTTCTTGATCGCGGCGAGGCGTGCATAATTGCCACCGTAAGCATCACGCACGCGCTCGTCACCCTCATCACCAAGATTGTTGGCATAGACACCGCCAGTGGAGAATGGCCTGACCGCATTCCACAGGTCGCGCGCCCAGCGGATGTTCACCTCATCATCGACCGGATCGTCCCAGATCGCGATCGGGAAGCAGTCAAGGGCCGCATCGCGATTGGCGTAGGGCGAGTGCGATGCGGGCACGCGAGCGATGGCGCCGCCGACCTGCTGGAAAACCAGCAGCGAGGAGCGATTGGGAGCCCTCGCGTAAGCGTCGAGCAGGGCCTCGATCGCGCCATCGCTGATCTCGCGCATGAACTGCGCTTTCCAGTAATAGCGTCGCCCGCGTGGAAAGAGGCTGTCGCCCGCCGATTGGATCTGAAGATAAGGAATGGCTTGAAGGCGACTGTCGATGGGGAATCCGAATTTCATCAGCGGCGCGATGGCTGGTTCGCCCGCTTCGGGCGACCCGACATAGCAAGCCGAGATGTTGAAGGCACGCTCGCCCGAGGGCAGCGTGACGAGCGCGGCATCGACGCTCACCTCGTCCGGGGCGTTGCGGGAGAATTTATCATAAAACCGCATGGCCTCGCGCGCATGATTGTAATCGTGAAGCACCGAGCCCACGAGAAGCGCCGGGCCGAGCGGGTGCAGCCGGTATTCGAATGCCGTCACGATGCCGAAATTACCTCCGCCGCCTCGCAAGGCCCAGAACAGATCGGGATGCTCGCTGGCGCTTGCCCGCAACAGCCGTCCGTCGGCGGTGACGATTTCAGCCGCGATCAAATTATCGCAGCTCAGGCCGTGCTTTCGCCCGAGCTTGCCGAAGCCTCCGCCCAGCGTGAGGCCGGCAATACCGGTGTCGCCGTTGACCCCCATGGTTGTGGCGAGGCCGTGGGCCTGCGTGGCTGCGTCGAACTCGCCGAGGGTCAGACCAGCTTGGGCCCTGGCAATGCGACGCTCAGGATCGACTTCGATCTTCTTCATGCGGGATAGATCGATCACCACCCCATCGTCGCAGACGGACAGGCCGGCGACGTTGTGGCCGCCGCTGCGAACTGCCACGAGACAGCCTTGTGACCTGGCATAGGTCACGGCATGGACGACATCATCAGGGTCAGCGCAAAAGACAATTGCAGCAGGGTGTTTGTCGATCGCCCCATTCCAGACCCTGCGCGCCTGGTCGTAGGTAGCGTCCGTCGGCAACACCAGTTCGCCCCGTAAGCCTCGCCGTAGCTGTTCAATCGCCGCACTCGGAGAATGAGATCGGCCCGATAGCGCCTCGGTCTGTCGTGGAATCTCCATCGATATCGCCCTCGGTTCTGGCAGGACTATGGTCTCACAGAGACGCAACCCTCTGCAAAAGCGAAATTCTTAGCTGCTAGATGAGAGGAATTCATCTACACTGCCGGCATGAGAAACTACCCGCCTCTCCGCGCTTTGCACGCCTTTGAGGCCGCCGCTCGGCACGGCAGCTTCAAGGCCGCAGCGGCGGAACTCGGCGTGACGCCGACAGCGATCAGCCACCAAGTCCGCCTGTTGGAAGATATATGCGATCGCAAGCTGTTCCAGCGCCGACCGCGCCCGCTGGTGCTGACGAGCGCGGGAGCGCGACTGTTTCCCATCCTCCGCAACGGCTTTGATCTTCTCTCCGGCTCCCTTGCCGCAGTCGCCGAGCCGGATTTTCAAGCGCCATTGCGGGTGACAAGCCCAAACGCTTTCGCGAGTCGATGGCTGGTGCCTCGATTGCCGAAATGGCGAGAGGCCAACCCGGCCGTACCACTGGATATCATCGGGACGGACGCAGTACTCGATCTACGCGCCGGCGCCGCAGATGTGGCGATCCGCTACACACGTCGCCCGCCTCTGGGCTTTGCTATGCAGGAGATATGTCGCGATTCCTTCTTTCCCATTTGCAGTCCCCGACTATTGGCAAGCGACGAGCGAACGATTGAACGTGCTGCCGATCTCCTGCGTTATCCCTTGATCCATTTTGACTGGATGAACCGGGATCCGGACGCTCCCACCTGGACCCGGTGGCTAGCAACGGCCCGCTCGATCGATCCAGATCTAATCCCGCACAAAGCTTGGGATTTGAGCTTCCGCGAGGAACTGCATGCGATCGATGCGGTGGTCGCCGGGCAAGGCATTGCGATCTGTAGTGACGTCGTGGTTGGCCGTGAACTGGAAAACGGCTCGCTCGTCAAAGCGCATCAATTATCCTTGCCGGGCTACAGTTTTTATATTGTTTGGATGCCCCACAGTCCGAGATCCGCGGTGATAGAGTCCTTCCTGGCGTGGATGAGAACCGTCGCATGAGACTTGTCGAACCTGGGATATCAAGCGCAAATACGCGCTGTTTGCGCCACTGATATTCCTGAACAAAGGCGCGATCTCTCGCGACCTCCGCTACCTCAAGACCGAGCTCGAGCGTGCCTGCCTAGACCTCTTGTTTTTGCGTAGTTTCGGATGGAAAACCGCTTCACACTTTTCCTGGAATTGCTGATTGGATTCCCGCCCTCACCAGAAGCCGGGGACCAATCTGTGCCGCACGCGACGGGAATAATCGTCATATCCGGGAAGTTCGGCCCGCAGCAGCCGGTCTTCCCAAGCGGTGCGCAAGACGAGCAGCGCCGACGCCAGCGCGGCGGGCACCAGGGCCCAGAACGAAGCCAGCGCAAGCGCCATGCCGAAGAACAGGAACAGCGCGGCGATGTAGCCGGGGTGACGCACGAAACGGTATGGGCCAGCATCGATCACGCGCTGATGCCGTTCGGACTGGATGCGGACACCCGGCTCGAAGTATGGGTTCACCGCTTGTGCCCATCCGGTCACCGCGACGCCCGCCAGCACGGCGATGTAGCCGCAGAGCACCGCCCAGACGGGAACAGCCGACCAATGAAAGCGCCCGGCGTCGAGCGCCGCCACCGGCAGGATTGCCACCATCGCCGGCAGAATGACCGCGAGCAGCGCCTTGTCCCAGCCTTTCGTGCCCGGCTGGAACCGGCTACGCGCGCGGTAGATGATCGGATTGACCCGCGCGATCACCAGCGCCGACACGCCGAACGCCGAAATCAGAACGGCAAGGAACACCCATCCGGGCCACCAGGCAATCGTGCCGACCGGCACGAAGATCAATCCCAGCAACCCCAGCGGCAGGCCGATCGCATAGGCAATGCCTGTGCCGCGCGACATCGCGGGCGGCTCCCGGGGCGTCTTGGTCTGTTCCATGGCGCTAGCTCCTTCGGCGGATTTGTCTCCGGACTGGAATGCCGACCGATCACGTCGATCGGGATCGCGGCTTCTTCGCGCGCCACTGCCCCAGCGCTGTCTCCATCGCCTGGCGTATCGCCAGGTAGAACGCCGCCATTTCGTCGAGGCGATCGCGCGCTGCTCCCGACGCGACGGCGTCCGTGCTGTTCCTCATGAGATCGGCGAGCGCGTCGAGCAAGCGGTTCTGTTCGGTCAGCATGCCCTCGTAATTGTCGGACACCGCGTACAAAGCGCGCTTGCTTCCGCGCTCGCCGTGGCGCTGGGCGAGCCTGTAGGCTTCCAGCAACCGCGCCGCGACGCTTGCGCTGCTTTTGCTGATCTCGAGGTCTGCCGTGATGCGGTCGAGGCTGACCGGTTCGGCGCAAAGCAGCAGGTAGCCGTAGAGGCGCGCCGCTGTCTGGGGCACGCCCCAGGGGATCAGCAACCTGGCCGCATTCTCGATGAAGCGTTGTTCGGCAGGGCGATTGTTTGACATATTCGGCATATCTCGAATATAATGCCTTTAAGGATGATGGATGACAAGGGCCTGCCCTGGAGCCGGTTATGCTTCCCTATCTTGTGGCTGGGATCGTCATCGTCGGTTTGCCGACGATCTATGCGGCGGTGCGATTCCGCGAGTATCGAAAATTTCTGGCCGGCGCGTTCTTCGTCAGCAGCGGCATGCAGTTCTACTTTTATCTGGCCAAGATTCCGATCCCGCTGATGTGGACAAACGCCATTCAGTCCCCCGAACTCAGTGGCGTGCGCGGGACGATCCATTTTGCGCTTTTCCTGATCTGCCTCTACTTTGGCTGGTTCTTCCGCCGCAATCGTAGCACCGACTGAGTGTTCCGCTCAGGTCTTCAGGACGTTGGCAGCCATCGCACGGCCTCGATTCGCCCGCCGGCGATGCCGCCGCCGTGAAAAGCTGCCTTGGCGGGGTCGGCAGCCCTGCGATCCTGGTCGGACATTCCTATGGCGGCTCGCTCATCATGCACGCTAGGGCTGATCCGCGCGTGGCGGGCTGGTTTACATCGCGGCGCTGGCGCAACGCTGCACCGGCCTTTGGCTGGCGGAACCCCAAGCAAGATCTTTCAATGAATTGGAACAGATGCGGCCGGCTGCCGTTTGCTTTCTTTCGTCCATTGAAAGGAAGTCCAATGGCCAGCCCTGCCGAACTCGAAGCCAGGTTCTGGAAGTCGTGACAATGATGATCGGCCTCGATGGGTCCAAGGTCATCCCGCGTCCGATGACAGCCCAGATTGAGGATCGGAAGGGGTCGATCTGGTTCTTCACGGCCACAGACACCGAGCTTGTCGAGGGCCTGAAAGGTGGCAGCGGCGCGACAGGTACCTTCACATCGAAGGGTCACGACCTGTTCGCCACAGTGCAAGGGAAGCTTTTTCTGGACAACAACCCAGTGGTCATCGATCGGCCTTGGAATCGTTTTGTCGCTGCCTGGTTTGAAGGCGGGAAAGACGACCCGAGGCTGGCACTGCTGAGGTTCGACCCGCAGGAAGCTGAGATCTGGCTCGACGGCTCAAGCGTGACTGCAGGCATAAAAATGCTGCTCGGGTTCGATCCGAAAGAGGAATACAAGGACAAGGTCGCCAAAGTGTCCCTGTGAGGAGCTGCAACTTTCATGGCGATGCGGAGTGTGGGGCTGTTGAGCGATGGACACCAAGTCCTCGTTGATCGATACCGAAGCGGCCAATCGTGCGTTGGCAACGTCTGAAGCCAGCAAGGCCGCCATAAGGGCAGAGGATGGGGACCGTGGTCGCGATGCGGCCTGGCCGTCACAGATTCCTGCACTCGGCTGGAGGGACATCTTCTGGCGGCTCTGGGAAGAGTTCAACAAGGACCGGGTCTTGCTGGTCGCGGCCGGTGCCACCTTCTATCTGCTGCTGGCGCTGTTTCCGGCGCTGGCCGCCTTCATCTCGATCTACGGTTTTGTCGCCGATCCTGTGACAGTGGCGGACCATGTCGCCTATCTCGGCGGATTGCTGCCGTCGGAGGGACTGGATCTCATTCGCGGACAATTGCAGGCTTTGGCCAGTCAGAAACCGGGAGCGCTCGGAACAGGTCTCTTCGTCGGCCTTGCGATCGCGCTGTCGAGCGCGAACAGCGGAATGAAGGCGCTCTTCGATGCGATGAACATCGCCTATGAGGAAAGCGAGAAGCGCAGCTTCATCACGCTCAATCTGATGTCGATCCTGTTCACGATGGGAGCCCTGGTGATCGGCATCGTGCTGTTGCTGACAGTTGGCGTTGTCCCGGCCTTGTTGCGCTTCTTCTACCTTGACGCCTGGACAGAGACCCTTGTTGCGGTGTCTCGCTGGCCGATCCTGACAGGCTTCATCCTTACAGGCATTTCCCTGCTCTACCGTTTCGGGCCGAGCCGCGAACATGCGAAGTGGCGATGGCTGAGCTGGGGTGCCTTGATTGCGACCGTCGTCTGGATCGCCGCATCGTGGCTGTTCTCGTTCTACCTGCAGCATTTTGCCAACTACAACGCCACCTACGGATCGCTGGGCGCTGTCGTTGGCTTGATGATGTGGACATGGATTTCAGTCATCATCCTCATCGCGGGCGCCGCAATCAATGCCGAGATGGAACATCAGACGGCAATCGACTCGACCACGGGGCCCGCTCTGCCGATGGGAGAGCGTGGCGCGGTGGTTGCCGATACGCTGGGCAAAACAGCTGATTAGGTGCTGGATCGCCTATCCGGCAAAGAACCGACGCGCCGTAGAAATCGGGGCGCCGCGCGGGACATCGGCCATTCTCCGTGTCGTGGAGAATTCTACCCAACCCAAGTCCTGCCAATCGGAGGGTCAGCCGCGCATGCAGCTTCAATCCTTCTTGAATTCGAACAACTCGATGACATTGCTCGACGGATCTTCGAGCAAGATGGCGCGGCCGGCTCCGCCATCGCTTATATCGCCGCGGAATCGTGCATGAGCCCGACGCAACCGCTCAATCAGAACGTCGAGCTCGTTCGTAACGATCATGAATCGGTTCCACCCGCCAGGCCTCGGATCGCCGCCCGCCTGACCACCGCTTCCCGCGCCTGGGGCGCTGAGATAGAGCGTGAATTCGTCGCGCAACAGCGCGGCGAACTTGCCCGGATTGTGCTTGTCGACCTTGAAATCCAGATTGTCTCGATAGAATTCGACCGCCTCGTCGACGTCGGCAACGATATATCGGACGGAAATCATTCAAACTCCTCCCGTCACAATAACCCCGCGACGGTATATTCAGTTCCTTCCAACGGCCGGGCCGCGCCTTCACATAGCGCAGAGCCCTGGCCCTTTAGTAGATGTGACCGTTTATTAGGTGATCTTCGGGTACCAGTCGGTCCCGCGGCCTTCCTGCGTTCAGTCCAGGACGTTCCATAGCATCATCAGGTCCGGCTCGGTTGTCGGGTCCTTGCCCGGATCGGCCGACTCGAAACCAAGCTCCGCACCCCAGAAATGCCGGATGGTGCCGTCGCGCCGGGTGAAGACGTTTTCGGCGGCGGTGTCGGTCCCGTCCTCCATAATGGCATGGTAGTCCCGGCTGAAATTCCCGTTGAGGTCGGCATAGAGGGCAGGTTCTTCCAGCCGCGCTGCTGGCACGACGAGCCTCAGAAGCAAGCGGTACCTTGAAAGGTCATTCCGAATGCGTTTGTGCCGAAGCAAGCGCCCCCAGACGGAGTGGTCCCATCATTTGGGTAAGGTCCGAGACGCCCTGCGGCGGTACAGCAAAAATGGGGAGGGGACTGCGTGTCTTCTTCGGGCGCCGAACTCTTAACGAGTATCGTCTGTCTCCAGTGGAGAGCACTTTTGTAAGTCGTCCTGCTGATTTCATACTGGCCAGGCTCCAACTCGTTCGCTCCGGCCGCGAGGTAGGGATTATGAGATTGGTCAAACGGAAAAGGATCGTTTACGATCAAGGTCGCGCCATCGTCATCATAGCCTACAATAAGGGCAACGTGCTGAGAGACGCCAAGACTGCCTCCAGACGGCGATATGCCAGCAATCATCGGGTTTCCATCGTCTATCTCCTCAACCACTTCGTCTTCCGTCAAGGCACGGGCTCGATGGGTTGCGGAAACGTCGTCCGCATTCAACCCAAGGAGCGCTCTAACGCGCTTAGGGTATGCTTCAATTGCTTCAACCAGTGTTCGGGCGCTGCCGGCGGGTACCTGACAAAGAGCGCAATTCGACACGCACATCTGCGCACGTGTACCAAATGCAATTGTACCTACAATCCCACACTGATAGTCGCCGCCGCCATTCGCGTTCGGAACGTCATAGTGCTTCATCAGCATTTCCGTCACAGCGATCCAGCACCAGACTGGGCTTTCCTGCGCCACCGGATCAATCGGGAGCGTTTCGCTTCGAGCGGGTAGCACGAACATTACAACGATCGTTGCAAGCGCTAAAATCCGGCTCATAACACACCTACTGGCACGGTATAATCGTTGGGCTGATTTGATAGCTGGTGACTGTCCACGTCTTGTTTTGGGTCGCGCGCAAGACGACTTGCTCGCCACGGCACTGTGAATCAGCATGGAATCTGGTTCTGAAAAGATAGGATCGGTACAGACCTACTGGGAATCCCGGCGGTGATTCAGCCCGGTTCGTTCCCATCAAGACACGTGAATCTACGGCACCAAGTGGCTTTCGAAAGTTCTCGTAGACTGTTTTCCAGTTTTCAAAATCAGCAGGTGACTTACCGATCACTTCCTGATCCATTTCAGCCCAGGACCCAGCTACATCTCCATTGTCGATATCGGCGACAAATGAAAGCGCGAGCGGTTTGGCGTCCGCGCTAGGTTCAATGAGGGTCACAGCGGAGCGAGTGATCGCCGGTTCTTGAGAATATACCAAGGCCATTAGCGCCAACGCCCCTCCTGCGCGGAGCACGCCCTTAAACTGAACCTCGATGGATCCAGGGAGCATTGCGCCAACGCCGCCAGCGGCTAAAGCGAGCGTTGTAATGAAGACCCTTGCTTGGAATGGTTCCGGGTTTGGAAAAAACACAGCAAAACTGAGCATTATACAAAGGAAAACAACGCCAAACGCGAAAGCGAGGGCAATGTCGACGGCTATTTGACCTTTGACAAAACGGCGTGGCGCTCGCGCGCGCATCTCAACCAAAATACACCCCCCAGTGCTAATGGATATGCCGAACGATACCGTTTTGTAGTAGATTTACAATAGTCTGACTACGATTTGTTGGCGGGATGGCGAGGTGTATTTCTTGCCTAAATTGCGATCACCAAATGGCGCAACAATGTATAGTTAACACTTAAGTAAAAAAAATCTACAGTCAGGAATAGAGAAAGAGTATTTGGCTTCGAGTTTTGCTTGAAATATGCAGCAGACATCGAAATATTTCACCGGAACCGGCGAAAAGGGATAATTAGCAATTCTTCAACGTTGTCTACCCAATCGGCCGCGCCCCTGCCAGATACCGCTCATTGTCGAACGGCTCGGCCTGGTTGCTGTCCGGGCTCCACATATGGCGGTCAATCTCCGTCAGATCGCCGAGATAGACATGCAGTGCGCCGGAGCGGGCGCTGCCGGTGTTGGCGACCGCATGCACAGTATCAGGGGTCATGTGCACCACGGCGGGGGCCGCGATGTCCTGCCGTTCGGGGGTATCGATCTCGCTGCCGTCGACGGGGTAGATGAAGTTGGTCTCGCTGCCCTTGTAGATGCCGATCAGCGCATCCATCAGGTGGTTGTGCGCGGGATACTGCAGGCCAGGCGACAGCGTGATGTGGTAGATCGTCAAGTCAGGGCTGGCATGCAGCAGCACCTCATCGTCTTCCTCTTCATGGGCGAGCACGCCCGATGCATGAAAGCGGTCGGTGTGTTCGCGCAAAACCGCCCTGACGCGTTCGAACGGATCAGGCCCTTTGGCGGCGTTGACGATATCGGCGGTTACGGCGTAGAGAGGCGAGTCGGCGGCCAAAGACATTGTCAGTTATCCCTCTTAAGAAGCTTAATACTCATAACTGAGATGCTCAGCCTAGCGAATGCCGGAACCAGCGTCAACTGCCTAGGAAAACCTGACATGATCGCCCCGAAATCCGCAGCCGCGTCACCCTCGACCGCCGACATATTGCGCAGCGAGGAGGCCTACGAGCAGCTGAAGAGCGATATCGTCGCCTGCGTGCTGCGCCCCGGCGAAAGCCTGACCGAAAAGCAGATCGGCGATCGCTACCAGATCAGGAAGGCGACGATCCGCTCGGCCCTTGCCCGGCTGACCCAGGAAGGGCTGATCAAAAGCGAGCCCAGGCGCGGCTACGTCATCGCACCGCTCAGCCTGCGCGACGTCAACGAGATTTTCGATGTCCGCAGCCTGATCGAGCCGGAAGTGTTCCGGGTGGCGGCCGCCAACATCACCGAGCGTGGGCTCGACGACATCAGGCTGGCGGCGCAAAAGGTGCTGAAGCCCGAGACGCTGCGCAGCCAAGTCGCCTTCCTCGCCGCCGACCGCGCCTTTCGCCTTGCGCTGGCCGAGCTCTCGGGCAATCTGCGGCTGGCGCGCCTGCTCGACCAGATCCTGGACCAGTCGGAGCGTGTCCTCCATCTCGGCTTCAAATCGCGCGACTTCACGCAAGTGATCATTGGCCAGCAAAAGGAGCTCGTCCTTGCCTGTGAGGTGGCCGAGGTCTCGGCCATCGCAAAGCTTGCCCGTTCGCAGTGCCTGTCGCTCAAGAAGCAGGTGCTTGAGGCCCTGCTTGCCGGCTCCAAACTGCAGGACGCCAATTTGCAAAGCTTCGCCTGAGGCCGTCGCTCATCAGCTGGTGGTACTTATTCGTCGACGAAGCGGATGTCCGCGTCGGCGAGGCAATAGGGCGCATAGCGGAAATCTCGGATATGGCTGACCTTTCCGTCGTGCCAGTCGACCAGCATGAAGCCACGCACGGCGTCATCTCCCGCTTGCGGGTTGCGGATCAGGATCGCCGGCCTGCCGTCGACGAAGCCCAGCGAAAGCGCCCAGTCGCTGACGCGGTCGTAATTGCCGAAATAGTTGGAAACCTGCGCCTTGCCGCGCATGCGGGTGCGGTTGACGACTTCGAGCTGGATGTCCTCGGCGATCAACGCGCGTACGGCGTCGAAGTCTCGCGCGTTGAACAGGTCGACATAACGGCGCAAGCGCCGCTCGTCGTCGACGTCGAGTTTTGGGGCGGGCGTCTGTTCGTCCTGCGCCGCCA
Organism: Mesorhizobium sp. CNPSo 4688; assembly: GCF_057784295.1. Lineage (NCBI taxonomy): Bacteria > Pseudomonadati > Pseudomonadota > Alphaproteobacteria > Hyphomicrobiales > Phyllobacteriaceae > Mesorhizobium > Mesorhizobium sp. CNPSo 4688. The sequence continues at coordinate 307,793 of NZ_JBWLUY010000003.1, read as the reverse complement.
ACAGCCGTAGCTGCGCCCGTCCGCGATGCAGCGCCGCCTTGGTCGCCGCCAGCGTCGCGCCGGACACCTCGCAGGTCTCGTGCAGGCTGAGGCCAAGCACGTCGACGAGGATCACGGCGCTGCGCTGCGCCGTCGCAAGCTGCATGAAGCTACGCAGGCTGGCAGCGGTGGCGAGCCTGACATCGGCGCTGGCGGAGGGGTCTTCGATCGTCGTCATGTCGGTCTCGCTCATGCGCGACTGCTCCCGCTGGCGCCGGCGCAGATGATCCTGCGCGGCATTGTGGGCGATGCGAAACAGCCATTGCTCGGGACGCTCGACAGACGCGCCACCGTCAATGGCCTGCAGCGCCTTGATCAGTGTCTCCTGGACGATGTCCTCGCCATCGATCACCGAGCCGGCCATGCGGGCGCAGTAGCGGTGCAGCTTCGGCCGCAAGGAGCCAAGCATCGCCTCCAGGGCCACGCGGTCGAGTTTTGCTGTGTTCATCCTGTCCATTCCCAAAATGCCGGTCTTGGCAATCAGGCCGGCACGTCCTCGCCGGCCAGCATGCGATAGTTGCCGACGATCCTTGCCGGCGATCGGGCAAGCGGCGTCGAACGCCGCCCGGCATGATCGGCGCTGAAGGCCTTGAAGGCGGCGAGCCCGGTCAGGCCGTCGCCGTCCTGGCTGACAAGATGGACGAACTCGCCATTCTCCAGTTCCAGGACGAGGTAGCGCACGGATTGCGGCCTGGTTTCGGCAAGCGCCTCGAACACCTTTGCAACCAGCATACGGTTCTCGGCGATGCTTTCATCCTTCACGCCGTAGCGGATGAGATTGTAGCCCATTGTCGTCTCCTGTTTTTCAAGTCTGCAGGGAGAAGACGTTTCGTGGTGTCGAAAAGATTCTCCGCCGCAGCGAATCTTTTCGATCGTCCATGTCGTCTTTCCCCCGTGGACGGCTGCGCGGCAGCCATCGAGGAGCAGGAGAGACCCATCATGCACATCCAGTTTGCCGAGTTGCCTGTCATCGACCAGGACCGCGCCAAGGCCTTCTACACCGAACACCTTGCTTGCCAGCTCATAGCTGATCAGCCCATGGGCGACAGCGGCTGGCGCTGGATCGAACTGGCATTCCCCTTCGCCGTCACCAATTTGCATTTCATCAGGCGCGCCGATGATGCGCCGGGCGCTCAGCCCGTAATGGTTCTGGTCGACGACAATGTCGAGGCGACGGTCACCAGGCTGAAGGCGCGCGGCGTCGAAATCATCACCGAGCCGCAGGAGGCGCCCTGGCAGCCGGGTCGCACTGTCGCCGAGTTCCGCGACAGCGAAGGCAACCGCATGGTTGTCGCCAGCAAATGAGCGGCGCGCCGGACCGAATTCCGAGACCAACAGGAGAGATGGACATGACCCCCCGATCGTCGACGCTGAAAGTACCGGGCGCGGCTCCGGCCCCGTGATCAGACGGCCTCCCAGCCTTCCTTGCCGCCGGCGCGGAAGATGGCGTCGATGACCTTTTGGTTGAGCACGGATTCCTCCAGCGTGAACACGCGCTCCTTGCCGCCCTCGGCCGCCCTGGCAAAGGTCTCGACCTCGCGCCGGTATTGCTGCGTGCCGGGAAAGCGGAACACCTGCGCCTCGGTGTGGTTCTGGTTGTGCAGTTCGATGCGGTGATGGTCGTAGAGCCCGGCATTGAACGGCGAAAACACCTCGATGAAACCCTTCTCGCCGTGGAACACCATCACCTGCCGCGCCGCCATCTGTGTCGACAGATAGAAGGACAGTTCGAAATCGCCGAAATCGGCGCGGATCGAGGAATAGATGTCGGTGCCGAATTTCTTGTCGCGCTCGATTGTCGCCTGCACGCGCAGCGGCTCCTTGTCTGTGCAAAACCGTGTCGACACCGTCGGGTAGACGCCGATGTCGGGCAGCGCGCCGCCGCCGAGATCGAGCTGGTTGCGCATGTTGGTGGGGTCGATATTGTAATAGGAGAACGCGCCCTGCACATGGCGCAGCCGGCCGATGGCGCCGCTGGCGATGAGCTCGCGCACCTTGATCCATTGCGGGTGGTAGATCACCATGAACGCTTCGCAGACCAGCACCTTCTTCTGGTCGCGCAGCTTGATCAGCGGCAGGATATCCTTGGCGTCAAGAGCCAGCGGCTTTTCCACCAGCACATGTTTTCCTGCCTCGATCGCCTTGGCCGTCCATTCCACATGCTGCGAGGTCGGCAGCGGAATGTAGACGCCGTCGACCTCTTTGGAAGCCAGCAGTTCCTCATAGGAGCCGAAAGCGTGGCGGGCGCCAAAACGCTCGCCCAAGGCCTTGGCCTTCGACAGGTCGCGGCTGGCGATCGCCGACAGCACGCCATTCTCTGCCTCGACAATTGCCGGCAGTAACTGCTCGCGGCCGATCTTGGCCGTCGACAAAACACCCCATCGGAACATCAGGCTTCTCCTATCGATTTACAGGTGGGGAGGTTTGCCCGAAATCGGGAGAAAAGCCAATGCGCGGAGCGCTAGTCCTTGCTAGCCCTTCTTCCCCGTCAACGTCATGTCGAAGTCGACGATGTTGGAATAGATCGGCGTGCCGACATCCATGCCGTAGCGTGAGCGCAGCACCTTGCCGGTGACGTGAAATTTGATCGTGCCGCCCTTCAGCCCGCCGAGCTCGGCGATGAACTTTTCCGCAAACGTCTTGCCGCGCGCCGTCAGCCGGCCGCTGACCAGCGCCGTGGTGTCGCTGGTGCGGGTGACGCTGGTCGAGCGGAACTGGATTTCGGGATTGTTGGCGGCATCGAACACCGCGTCGGAGCGCAGGAAGGCATCGATGCGGCCCTGCCCTGTACCGACGCTTTCGGGATAGATGGTGAAATTGACCTGCGAACGCCCGACATCGCTGTTGTCGATACGGATCGAGCCCTTGAACCGGCCGAAGGCGCCGTTGAGCCCGCCGCCGCCGACCTTGCCGATGGAAAAGCGGATGCTGGAGCTGGCCGGGTTGACCGTATAGCTGCCGGCTGCGTCGTTAAGGTCGACCGCGGCCAAGACAGGCATGGCAAGGCAAGCGGCCATAGCCGCCAATCCGAAGATGCGCGCATACATGGGTTTTGTCCTTCTGGGGCAGGCAAAGTCCTGCGTCTTTTCCTCCATGAACGAATACGCGGCGCGCTCTATTCCATGTCGGGCGCTGACGAAGGCGTGATCATGCGCGTGAGCACGTTGTCGCGCAGCCAGAGATGATGGCGCAGCGCCGCCAGCGCATGCAGCACGACCAGCGCAATGCCGGCATAGGCGAGATACCAGTGTGCGGCTGCCCAGAAGTTTTCCGCCGTGTCGGACAGGCCGAGCGGCAGGTTCGGCATCACGAACAGGTTGAACGGCATGCTGGGGATCTCCAGCATCGACACCGAAACCAGCGCCCAGCCGGACAAAGGCAAAGCGAGCTGGAAGGCATAAAGCGCCAGATGCGCCAGCGGCGCGGTGCGACGCTCCAGCGCCCCGGTCGAGGCCGGCAAAGCCGGCGTCACATTGCCGAGCCGCCAGGCGATGCGCAGGATGATGAGGCCGAGCAGCAGAAAGCCGAAGGATTTGTGCAGCTGGATGAGCTCGAAGGCGGTCCGCTGGCTGTCGATCCGCACCATGACAAAGCCGAGTATGAACTGGCCGATGAAGATGATGCCGATCAGCCAATGGAGGATGATGGCCACCCAGCCGTAGCGCGTTGGAGAGTTGGTGATTGATGCTTGCATGATAAGAAAACGCTTCCAAATAGCGCTTTCTTCCAGACGACAGCGCTGCCCCTCATTGCCCTGCCGGGCATTTCTCCCCGTAAACGGGGAAGAAAGTAGCAGTACCGCCAGCGGCGCTCTTCCTGCCACGTTGGTGATTGGCGAAAGCGTCGATGAGAGCGTCCCTCGCCCCGTTTACGGGGAGAGGATGCCGGCAGGCAGGTGAGGGGCAGCGCCGCCGTCAGCAGTCCCGTGCTGAAGCGACCATTTCGCTCCTGCTCGCCCTTACCCACCCACCTTGAAGAAATCCACAAACGCCCGCAGCGCCGGGCGCATTTGCCTGCGACTGGGATAGTAGACGAAGAAGCCGTCGAAAGGCGGGCACCAGTCTTCCAGCACGCGGATCAGCCGGCCGTCGGCGAGCGGCGCGCGTACATAATCATCGAAGACGAAAGCGAGCCCGGCGCCGTCGATGGCCGCCTGGGCGATCAGATGGTCCTCGTCGAGGATCAGCGGTCCTTGTGCGGCGATCTCGATCGCCTCGCCGTCCTTCTCGAATTCCCAGCGGTAGAGGATACCGCTGGAGAAGCGGAAGCGGATGCAGCGGTGGTCGGCCAGCTCGCGCGGGTGACGCGGCTTCGGCATTTTTTCGAAATAGGACGGTGCACCGACGACGGCACCGCGAAGGTCCGGCCCGATGCGCACCGCGATCATGTCGCGTTCCAGGCTCTCGCCGAGCCGCACGCCGGCGTCGAAGCCACCCTCGACCACATCGGTAAAGCGGTCCTCGATGACGATCTCCAGCACGATGTCGGGATAGGCCGATGCAAAGGCGCCGAGTCTGGGCGTCAGCGTCAGGTGCGCGGCCGTGCGCGGCACGGTCAGCCGCAGATTGCCGGCCGGCCGGTCGCGCGCCTCGACTGCGGTTTCCAGCGCCAGATCGATCTCCGACAGTGCGGGCCGTAGCCGCTCCAGCAAGTGCGCCCCTGCCTCGGTCGGCGCGACGCTGCGCGTGCTGCGCGCCAAGAGCCGTACGCCGAGCCGCGCCTCCAGGCTGGACACAGCATGGCTCACGGCCGAGGGAGCTATGGCCAGTTCCCTGGCGGCGCCGCGAAAGCTGCCGCATTGGGCGACAGTGGCCAGCACCGCCAGTTGCGAAAGATGAGCGCGGTTCATTGATCTATCTCTTGGAACAGCCCGTACGAATAAGAGACGATTATCGAACGTGGTTCAAGCCATTACCTCAGTCGCATCGCAACAAGGAGACACGTAATGCAAACCCGCAAGCTAGGAGCAGAATTGAAGGTCTATCCCGTTGGCCTCGGCTGCATGGGCATGAGCTTCGCCTATGGCGGTCAAGCAGAGGCCGACGCAATCGCCACGCTGCGCCGCGCCGTCGACATCGGCGTCACCTTCTTCGACACGGCCGAAGTCTACGGCCCCTATGAGAACGAGATCCTGCTCGGCAAGGCGCTGAAGCCGGTACGCGACAAGGTGACGATCGCCACCAAATTCGGCTTCAAGATCTCCGAGGAAGGCTCAGGCATCGAGCGCATGGTCGGCGTCGACAGCCGCCCCGAGCACGTCAAGGCGGTCGCCGAGGCCTCGCTGAAGCGGCTCGATACCGATGTCATCGACCTCTACTACCAGCACCGTGTCGACCCCAACGTGCCGATCGAGGACACGGTCGGCGCCATGGCCGAACTGGTGCGCGAGGGCAAGGTGCGGGCGCTGGGCCTGTCGGAGGTCAGTGCCGCCACCATCCGCCGGGCGCATGCCGTGCATCCGATCGCTGCCGTCCAGAGCGAATATTCGCTGTGGAGCCGTGATCCGGAAGACGAGGTGTTCGATGTCTGCCGCGAACTCGGCATCGGCTTCGTCCCCTACAGCCCGCTCGGCCGTGGCCTGCTCACCGGCACAATCGCCAAGCCCGAAGCCTTGAGCGACGACGACTGGCGCCGCACCTTGCCGCGCTTCCAGGCCGACGCCATGGCCGCCAACGCCAAGGTCATCGCCACGCTGGAAAGGCTGGCGGCGGAAAAAGGCGTCACCTCGGCGCAACTGGCGCTGGCCTGGGTGCTGCACCAGGGCGATTTCATCGTCCCGATCCCCGGCGCGCGAAAGATCCACCATCTGGAGCAGAACACGGCGGCAGCCGGGATCGAGCTGAGTGCGGCTGAGGTGGCAGCGATTGGCGATGCGCTGTCGCCGGACAAGGTGGTCGGCAAGCGCTACACCGAGGAGTTGCTGACGCTCGTGAATGGGTGAGGGCCTTCACCCTCCCCCTTGTGGGGGTGAGAAGCGGTCCGCGCAGCGGACGAGAAGCCAATTGCTTGGCTTTTCGAGCTTCGAACGCCCTGAGCCAGCGAAGGGCCGGGCTGATAATTGGCCAGCCCGGCCGGGTCCCCGCTGCTTCGCAGCGTCCCGGCGTTCGCTGGCCTTTCATCGTGCCACTGGCACGATGAATTCGCCTGCGGCGAACCGGCTGCTTACCCCCACAAGGGGGAGGGTAAAGTCTCACCATGCCACCACCTCAATCTCCGGCCAGCACGCCTTCGCCCGCGCCCCCTTGGCCTCATGCGTCTGCTGATTGTCCATCACCCGGTTCGGCGTGATGCGAAACGAGAAGACGTCATCCAGCCCAAACGGCGCCACCAGCTCGAACTGCCCATCAGCATCGTATCGAACCCCGACCGCATGCGTCTTCGAGGCAAAATGGCTGACGGATTCGCCGGAACTCGTATAGCGCGGGCAGGGCTGGCCGAATTTCTGCGGATACCACAGATGCACCCGCGCCTGGTTGCGCACCTCGACCGGCAGCGCCAGCCCTTTGAAATGCTGCGCCGCCCGGCGAATGACGACGTCCTCAGCCTCGTAAGACAGGTCGCTGTCATCGAAGTAGAAGAGGTCGACGTCTTTGATGCCGTAACCCGATGGCCTGCCGGTCAGATGGTTCCAGACGCTGTTGTAGAGCGCGCCGGACACCACCAGCCAGTCCGGCAATGCAAGCGCACGAGCCCGCGCCAGCGCGTCGCGGACCAGCGGGTCGGCCGAGACGATAGCGAGGAACGCGGCCCGTTGCGTTTCAAACGAAAGCCCGGAATAGCGCAGATGGCTCATCGCCCTTTGGAGGGCGATTCGCCATTGCTCGGCAATCCTCAAAAGGCAAATGCGTAGAGCGGCGTCAGCTGCTCTACGTCCTCAGCACGCCGCCCGTCTGCTTGCCGACATTGTCGACGATGCGCTTGGCCAGCGCTTCGAAATCCTCGTCGGTCAGCGTCTTTTCGACCGGCTGGATCGAGACTTCGATGGCGATCGACTTCTTGGCGGCGCCGAGCGATGCGCCTTCGAAGACGTCGAACACCGAGACGCCGGTGACCAGCTTCTTGTCGGCGGCGAGTGCCGCACGGACCAGCGTGCCGGCCTCGACCGTCTTGTCGACGACGAAGGCAAAGTCGCGCTTCACCGCCTGGAAGGCGGAGAGCTCCAGCTTCGGCTTGGTTTTCGTCGGCTTGGCCTTGGGCTCGGGCACGGCGTCGATATAGACCTCGAAGCCGCAGATCGGCCCGGAAACGTCGAGCGCCTCCAGCGTCTTCGGGTGGAATTCGCCGAACGTGCCGAGCACGGTCTTCGGTCCGAGCTTAATCGTGCCGGAGCGGCCCGGGTGATACCAGGCCGGGCCGCCGGGCTCGATCTGCAGCCGGTCGACCGGCGCGCCGCAGGCTTCAAGCGCCGCAATCGCGTCGGCCTTGGCGTCGAACACGCCGACAGGGCCGGAATTGCCGGCCCAGCTGCGGCCGGAGCCGTCGAGCTTGGCCGTGCCGCGCCGCACGCCGGCGGCAACGCGCCGCTGCTGGTCGGGGCCGTCGCCCTCATAGGTGCCGGAGACCTCGAACAGCGCCACATCGCCAATGCCCTTGTCGGCATTGCGCTGGGCGGCCGACATCAGCCCCGGCAGCAGCGACGGCCGCATGTCGGACATGTCGGCGGCGATCGGGTTGGCGAGCTTCAGCGCCGTCTGGCCGCCGCCGAACAGTTCGGCGTGCCTGGCAGGGATGAACGACCAGGTGACGGCTTCCATCATGCCGCGCACGGCGAGCGAGCGCTTGGCGGTGCGGGTGCGCACCTGCAGCGTCGTCAGGATCTTGGAGTTAACCGCATCATGCGCGCCAAGCGGCTGCGGCGCGATGTTGTCGACGCCGTGGATGCGCATGACTTCCTCGACCAAATCGGCTTTGCCATCGACATCCGGGCGCCAGGACGGCACCGCGACATCGACGACCTCGCCCGAACCCTGCGGCTTGAAGCCGAGGCGCGAAAGGATGTCGAGGCTTTCCGCCTTCGGCACCTCGATGCCGGTCAGCCGCTTCACTTCCGACAGCGGGAAGGCAATGATCTTCGGTTTGTGTCCGGCGTAGCCGACGACCTCGGTTTCCGTCGGCTCGCCGCCGCAGAATTCCAGCACCAGCTTGGTCGCCAGCTCGACGCCCGGCACCATGAATTCCGGGTCGACGCCGCGCTCGAAGCGGTAGCGCGCATCGGTGATGATTCCGAGCGTGCGGCCGGTGCGCGCCGTGGTGATCGGGTCCCAAAGTGCGGATTCGATCAGCACGTCGGTGGTGTTTTCATCGCAGCCGGAATGCTCGCCGCCCATGACGCCGGCGATCGATTCGACGCCATTATCGTCGGCGATGGCGCACATGTCAGGCGTCAGCGTGTATTCGCGTCCGTCCAGTGCCATTACCTTTTCGCCGTCTTTGGCGCGGCGCACGACGAGATTGCCGGTGACCTTTTTCGCATCGAACACATGCAGTGGCCGGCCGCGGTCGAAGGTGACGTAATTGGTGATGTCGACCAGCGCGCTGATGGGCCTGAGGCCAATGGCGATCAGCCTTTGCTGCAGCCATTTCGGCGACGGCCCGTTCTTGACGCCACGCACCAGCCGCAGCGCGAAGCCGGGGCAGAGCTCCGGCGCCTCGATCTTCACCTTGACCGGCGTCTCGCCTTTGCCCTTGATCGCCTCGACCGGCGCGGTCTTGAGCCGGCCAAGCCCGCTTGCCGCCAGATCGCGGGCGACGCCGTAAATGCTTGTCGCATCCGGCCGGTTCGGCGTCAGATTGATTTCGATCACCGGATCGTCGAGATGCGCGTAAGCCGCGAAGCTTGTGCCGACCGGCGCATCGGCCGGCAGGTCGATGATGCCATTATGCTCATCCGACAGCTCCAGCTCGCGCTCCGAGCACATCATGCCATGGCTTTCGACGCCACGGATCTTGCCAACCGTCAGTGTCACATCGATGCCGGGCACATAGGTGCCGGGCGTAGCGAAAGCGCCGATCAGGCCGGCCCGCGCATTCGGCGCGCCGCACACCACCTGCACAGGGGCCTTGCCGTCGCCGGTATCGACCGTCAGCACCCGCAGCCGGTCGGCGTCGGGATGCTGCACAGCGGTCAGCACCCTGGCAATGACGAACGGCTTCAAGCTGGCCTTGTCGTCGACATGCTCGACTTCGAGACCGATCGAGGTCAGCCGCTCAACGATTTCGCTAAGCGTGGCGTCGGTCTCCAGATGATCCTTGAGCCAGGATAGGGTGAGTTTCATCACTGTGTTCCGTTTTGTCTGTGCCCGTCAGGTCTGGGCACGCTTGTCTTCAAATGGCGCGGCAAATCGTCGGGCATATGCAGGAAAGGCAGCTGCTCGCGCACATGGGCATGGTGCGTCGGTTTGAAATAGGCCGGCATGTCCATCGACCCGAGCATGAAATAAATGTGATCTTCCAGCCGCTCGTCGACATAGGCGATCGGCGAGCCGCAAATGCCGCAGAATGAGCGCGTCACCGGCCCGTTCTCGTACATCTTCAGCGCCTTGCCGGTGAAAGCCACCTGCTCGGTCAGAAAGCCGACAAAGGCCGACACCGGTGCGCCGCTGGCCCGCCGGCAATCGCCGCAATGGCAATAGCTGATGTGGTGCGGTTCGGCCGAGGCCTCGAACCGCACCGCGCCGCAGCGGCAGCCGCCGGTGTGCGGCGCCGTCATGCGGAGAGGCCTCCGAACAGCGTCGGCATGTCGAGCGGTCTGAAGCCGTAATGCGACAGCCAGCGCACATCGGCATCGAAGAAGGCGCGCAAATCCGGCAGGCCGTATTTCAGCATGGCGATGCGGTCGATGCCCATGCCCCAGGCAAAGCCCTGATACTCGTCGGGATCGAGCCCGCCGGCGCGCAGCACATTGGGATGTACCATGCCGCAGCCGAGGATCTCCATCCAGTCGGTGCCTTCGCCGAAGCGCACTTCGCCCGGCCGCGAGCGGTCGCACTGGATGTCGACCTCGAGGCTTGGCTCGGTGAACGGGAAGAAGGACGGCCGGAAGCGCATCTTCACCTGCGGCACCTCGAAGAACGCCTTGCAGAACTCTTCCAGGACCCACTTCATGTTGGCGACATTGGCCGTCTTGTCGATCACCAGCCCCTCGACCTGATGGAACATCGGCGAGTGGGTGGCGTCCGAATCCTGCCGGTAGGTCTTGCCCGGAATGACGATGCGGATCGGCGGCTTCTGCTTCTCCATGGTGCGGATCTGCACGGGCGAGGTATGGGTGCGCAACAGCTTGCGCTCGCCCTTCTCGTCCGGCTGGAAGAAGAAGGTGTCATGCATCTCGCGCGCCGGATGCCCTTCGGGGAAATTCAGCGCGGTGAAATTGTAATAGTCGCTCTCGACATCGGGACCTTCGGCAATGGCGAAGCCGAGATCGCCGAAGATCGCCGCGATCTCGTCGATGACCTGGCTGATCGGATGGATGCGGCCGCGCTCGGCCGGCGACTGCCGCACCGGCAGTGTCACGTCGACCGTCTCGGCGGCGAGCCTGGCAGTGACCGCCACATCCTTCAGCTCGGCCTTGCGCGCCGTCAGCGCCTCGGTGACGCGGTTCTTCAGCCCGTTGATCGCCGGGCCATTGACCTGGCGCTCCTCGGCGCTCATCGCGCCCAGCGTCTTCAGCATTTCGGAGACCGAGCCCTTTTTGCCGAGGGCTGCAACGCGCACCGCTTCGATCGACGCCTCGTCGCCGGCCGAAGCGATGTCGGCCATCAGGGAGCTTTCGAGAGTTTCCAAACCAGTAGTTACGTCGTTCACGGTCAAACTCGCTACGTTGGAAGTCAGCCTTAAAGTGAAAATCACTTTCAAGGTGAAGGTTCAGGCATAAGAAAAACCCGCGCCAGCCGTGCCAGCGCGGGTTCCCCAGATCAGAATTGCAAATGCTTGGGAAGCGCTGGTCTTAGGCGACAGCGCTTTCAAAAGCATTCGGCGTGGTGTTCTTCAAATATTCGAGCGCGACCTTGGCCTTGGCGACCAGCGCGGCGAATGCCTGCGGCTCGTGGATGGCCATGTCGGACAGGATCTTGCGATCGATCTCGATGCCGGCCTTGTTGAGGCCGTCGATGAAGCGGCCATAGGTCAGGCCATGCTCGTGGGTCGCGGCGTTGATGCGCTGGATCCACAGCGCGCGGAACGAGCGCTTGCGGTTCTTGCGGTCGCGGTAAGCGTACTGCAGCGACTTTTCCACCGCCTGCTTGGCGATGCGGATGGTGTTCTTGCGGCGGCCGTAGAAGCCTTTCGCGGCTTTCAGGACCTTCTTGTGCTTGGCGTGCGAGGTGACGCCTCTTTTTACGCGTGCCATGTCATGATCTCCTTAAAAACGCTGTTCCGACCGAATGCTCAGAGGCCGTTCGGCAGAAAATTCTTGATGACCTTCTTGCCGTCCGGTTCAGCCAGAACCATCGTGCCGCGGGCATTTCGAATGAACTTGTTGGAACGCTTGATCATGCCGTGACGCTTGCCGGCCGCAGCCGACAGAACTTTACCCGTACCTGTGATCTTGAACCGCTTCTTGGCGGCCGATTTGGTCTTCATCTTGGGCATTTTGCTACTCCGTATTGGTGGCGCACAATCGCGCTTCTTGTTCGCTTCGGGCGGACCAAAAGCCCGAAAAGCAAATGAAACCGCCACGGCATGCCCTGCCGGGCGGTTTTTTGGAACGCGGTCCTATACGTCAAAGCAGGCGCGCGCGCAACACCCGAAGGGCTGCGACGCTCTGTCCGTGATTCATGGCGCAGGCTTGAGGTCGGATAGGTGGGTTGAGATTCGGGTCAGGCCGAGTCGAAAACGACTGATGCCGAGAACCGGGGCGGAGCGTACTTAAGTACGTGAGCACCGGAAGCGCAGGTATCAGCCGTTTGCAGGCCGGCCTCACCTGAATATCAGCCTACCTAGGGCAGTCGGAACAGCACCGGCAATATACCCGACTGTTGAGCGCCGTCGATGGTCTCGAACACTGGCAGCGCCACCAGAAACACCAGCCCGTCCAGCAAGGTGGTCAGCAAAAGCCGCGGCTTGAAGCTGCCGGTATCGCCTTCCTGGTAGAGCGACAGTTTGGGAAAGAAGCGCGGCACCCGCTCCAGATAGGCCTGGTAAGGGGCGCCGAGCACTTGCTTGAGATATTTCTCTTCGCGCAGGATGACGATGTGGAAGGCGCCGGCGCACAAAAGCGCAAACAGGATGATGCCGGAGAACGAGCCGATCTGCGCTCCGACGCCGGCTGCCGCGACAGTCGAAAACACATAGAGCGGGTTGCGGGTGATCGAATAGGGCCCGCCGGTCACCACTTCGGAGGATTTGCGGCCGCCGATATAAAGTGTCGACCACAAGCGGCCGACAACGCCGAGGAAGATCAACAGCACGCCGAACATCTCGATCGTCTCGTGCACTGTGGTGTCCGGCGGAAAAGTCGACTGGCCGAACAGCAGTGCGGCAAACAGCACCACCACCAGCACGGCAAGAACCATCCTGCGCATGTGTTGGTAGCCGCCCAGCTCCTTGACGGGCGCAGGATTGATTTCATTGGCCATGCCGGGAATCCGATCGTGGAAAAGCTTTGCCGGCGATCGCGGCGTCTGCCAAGAAAACAGGCGTCCCGCCGATCGCCGGGACGCCGTGGGCCATGATTCAGGCGGATTTAGAGCGCGACGCCACGCCTGAACAGAACGTCATCCAAAGCAATTCCAGGAAAACTGTGAGACGGCTTTCCGCCCGGAATTGCTTCAAAACAAAGAGATTCTAGCGCGGCGCCAGCACCATCATCATCTGGCGACCTTCGAGCTTCGGCTCAGCTTCGACCTTGGCGATGGTCGACACTTCCTCGCGCACCTTGTTCAGGAGCTGCATGCCGAGTTCCATATGCGCCATTTCGCGGCCGCGGAAGCGCAGCGTCAGCTTGACCTTGTCGCCTTCCTCGAAGAAGCGCCGCACGGCCTTCATCTTGGTCTCGTAGTCATGGCTGTCGATATTCGGGCGCATCTTGATCTCCTTGATCTCGATGACCTTCTGGTTCTTGCGCGCCTCGGCCGCCTTCTTCTGGTTGGCGTATTTCAGTTTGCCGAGATCGAGGATTTTTACGACGGGCGGCACCGCATTGGGCGATATCTCGACCAGATCGAGCCCGGCCTCTTCGGCGAGCAGCAATGCGTCGTTGATGGAGACATCGCCTCGGTTCTGGCCTTCGGCGTCGATGAGCTGGACCCGGGGAACCCGGATATCACGGTTGGAGCGCGGGCCATCCTTGGTGGGCGCCGCTGCTTTGAAAGGTCTGCGAATGGTCGTGGTCTCCTTGGCCGTTTCGTTCAGGGTTTCAAATCTAGAAATATTCAGGACGCGCCAATGTGGTGAGCGCGCGGGCGGAGTCAATAGCACAGCGCTAACGGAAAATCACCCTGAACGCGGGCCTGCACCAAACAAAGGATATAGCGGGGCACTTTCCGCTTCGCCTTTGCCTGTGCCAAAAGACCGGCGAGGAAAATCAGGACTGACAGATCGCCATGACCGCGACCACCCCGACCCTGCTGGATGTCCAGGGAATCAGCATCGCGGTGCGCCATGAGGCGGGCGCGACGCCCGGCATTGTCTGGCTCGGCGGCTACAAATCCGACATGCTTGGTACGAAGGCCGAGACGCTGTCTGATTGGGCAGCCGGCGAAGGCCGAGCTTTCCTGCGTCATGACTATTCCGGCCATGGCGAATCCGGCGGCGCCTTTGCCGACGGCACCATCTCGAAATGGCTCGGCGAGAGCCTCGCCGTCTTCCGGCGTTTCACCAAGGGCAAGCAGATCTTGGTCGGCTCCTCGATGGGTGCCTGGATTGCGTTGCGCATGGTGCAGGAGCTGCGCAAGGCGGGTGACAGCACGATCGTTGGCTTGGTGCTCCTTGCGCCGGCGCCGGATTTCACCAACGAGCTGGTCGAGCCGGCGCTGACTGCAGCGCAAAAACGCGACCTCAAGAAGAAGGGTTTCTTCGAGGAGCCGTCGGACTATTCCGCCGAACCTTACATCTACACACGCGCGCTGATCGAGGACGGTCGCAACAACCGGGTGATGACCGGGCCGATCGACACCCATTGCCCTGTCCACATCCTGCAGGGTCTGGCCGATGCCGACGTGCCGGCAAGCCACGCGCTGAAGCTGGTCTCCCTGCTGCCGGCCGACGACGTCACTTTGTCGCTCATCCCCGATGGCGACCACCGCCTGTCACGGCCGCAGGACCTCGACATGCTGCTGAGAGCCGTGGGCGACATGGTCCAGCGGGCGGGTTAGGCAAGAATGCGCATTTCCATTCCGATATCCGCCTTTGTCGCGGCAATCGTCGGCTTCGGCGGCACTCTGGCCGTCGTCATTGCCGCCGCCAAGGCGGTTGGCGCCACCCAGGCCGAGACGGCGAGTTGGGTGACGGCGCTGTGCCTGGCGATGGCGATCGAGTGCCTATGGCTGTCCTGGCGCACGAAGATGCCTGTTATCACCGCCTGGTCGACACCGGGTCTGGCGCTGATGGCGGCGTCGAGCGGCTTTACCATGGCCGATGCCGTTGGCGCCTTCATTGTCACCGGCATCCTGTTGATCGCCACCGGCCTGTTCAAGCCCCTGACCCAACTGATCGCCAAAATACCAGCCTCTGTCGCCTCAGGCATGCTGGCCGGCATCGTCGTCACCTTCGCACTCAATGCCGTCAAGACCATTCCCGTGGACCCCTGGCTTATCCTGCCGCTGATCGCGGCCTTCTTCGTCATTCGCCTGTTCAACCCGGCGCTCTCGGTGCTGGCGGTGCTGATCGGCGGCGGCACTGCCGCCTTCCTCACCGGTCGTGTCGGTGGCCTGCCGGCGCCGGAACTGTCGACGCTGACGCTGATTGCGCCGCATTTCAGCGCCGCGGCCATCATCGGCCTGGCGCTGCCACTCTACCTCGTCACCATGGCCTCGCAAAACCTGTCGGGGTTGGCTGTGCTGCGCGCCGCCGGCTATCACCCCGAACCCGGCCCGCTGATCGGCGTCACCGGCTTGTTCTCGCTGCTGTCGGCGCCGTTTGGCGGCTCGACCACCAATCTGGCGGCGATTTCGGCGGCGATCTGCACCGGCCCGGATGTCCATCCCGACCCGGCCGAACGCTGGAAGACCGGCCCGTTCTATGCGCTCGCCTATCTTGTCTTCGCGATTTTCGGCGCCTCGCTGGTGGCGATCTTCGCGGTGCTGCCACAGAGCCTGATCGTGCTGGTGGCCGGCCTGGCGCTGATGGGTTCGCTCGCCAATGCGCTGTCGATCGCGCTCAAGGACGAGGACCATCGCATGGCCGCCACGGTCACCTTCGTGGTCACCGCTTCAGGGTTGACCTTGTTCGGCGTCGGCGCCGCCTTCTGGGGCCTGGTCGCCGGACTGGTCGTGCTTTTCCTCGAAGCACTCAAAAAGCGATAATCATTTCAGACCCTTGTCCGGTTTTGGCCGGCATTGTCTTGAATCGCCGTTTTTGCCTTCCCATCTCGATTCGACGCAGCCGTTCTTGGCTGTCTCCAACCGAAGGAATGGGAGAAAATGAACACATCCGCATTGATCCGCCCGGCCTGGACGCCGGCGACCATCGCGCTGATGGTGATCGGCTTCATGGTGTTCTGGCCGCTTGGCTTCGCCATGCTCGCCTACATCATCTGGGGCGACCGGCTTGACGGCTTCAAGCGCGACGTCAACCGCGCCACGGACGGCATCTTCGCCGGCTGCCGCCGCGGTTCCGACAAGGCCGCGCGCTGGGGCCATGGTTCGGCTCGCACCGGCAACGTCGCTTTCGACGACTGGCGCGAGAAGGAACTCGAGCGCCTCGCCGAAGAGCGCCGCAAGCTCGACGAGATGCTGAGCGAGTTCGACGAATATGCCCGCGAATTGCGCCGCGCCAAGGACCAGGACGAGTTCGACCGCTTCATGGCCAACCGCAACAAGTCGACGGCACCGACGACCACGGGCACGACCGAAGCGACCAAGCCCGCGACCCCCAAGCGCAAGGGCCCAAACCTGCTTGACGACTGAGATCCTGCGACAGGTCTCGGCATGACAGACGGCGTCGCGCAAGCGGCGCCGTTTCTTTTTTGTTCTCTTTTTGCGTTCGCTCTACTGGCCGTTTTCCTCGAATCGCGTATCGTTCAGCCATGTCCTTCGGCTTCTTTCGCAACCTGACCAAACCAAAGCCCTCGCCCGTCGAAGAGCGAGAGCATATCGTTGCCGGCCGCACGCTGCCGCTCAGGATCGTCGAGAGCGCCCGGGCACGGCGGCTGACGCTGCGCATCGATTCCGGCGGCCAGGGCCTGCGCATCACCGTGCCGCCGGGTCTGCGCCGCGGCGAGGTGGAGAAATTCCTGCACCGCCACCAGGACTGGCTGGAACAGCGGCTGGCCAAGGTGCCGACACGGCCGCAGGTGCGGCCCGGCATAAAGATCCCGATCCGCGGCGTGGCGCATCGCATCGTCCATGAGCCGTCGAAGCGCGGCACCGTCACCGTGTCGCGCGACGAGCGCGGCCCGCTACTGATCGTGCATGGCGAGCGTATACATCTGCCGCGCCGCATCGCCGATTTCCTCAAGCGCGAGGCCAAAAAGGAGATCGAGAAGCTGGTGGTCAAGCACACCGAAGCGCTCGGCAAGCGTGCCAAGGCGATCCGCTTCAAGGACACGTCGAGTCGCTGGGGCTCCTGCACCTCCGACGGCAATCTGTCGTTCTCCTGGCGCATCATGATGGCGCCGACGCCGGTCATAAACTACCTCGTCGCGCATGAGGTGGCACATCTCAAGGAGATGAACCACGGCCCGAAATTCTGGAAACTGTGCGAGCAGCTCTGCCCCGACACCGACCGCTGCAAGGACTGGCTGAAGCGCAACGGCGGCGCGCTGCAGGCGATTGTTTTTGACTGAGCCGTTCGCTTCGATCCATGCCGTGATGGTGGTGCAGTGCTCCGGCGGTGCAAGAAACCGAGTGCCTACCACCCAGTTCCACGAAAGAGCTCAAACCACTCGGGATTGGCCTTTTCGATCAATTCGATCTTCCACTGTCGCGGCCAGCGCTTCAGCGACTTCTCGCGCTGGATAGCGTCCGTAATGTCGAAGAATTCCTCGTACCAGACCAGCCGTTGTACGCCGTAGCGGCTGGTGAAGCCCGCGCCCTGTCCAGATCTGTGCTCCGGCATGCGACGGCCAAGATCGTTGGTGACGCCGATATAGATCGTGCCGCGCTTCTGGCTTGCGTCATATAGAGGTAGCCGGTCATAGCTTCCCGCCGTCGGCGCTAATCGTCATTCGCCGCGTTAAGCTCCTCCGGCCGCAACCCTTCATCGCCGTGGCGCGGCCATGGCAGGAAGTTCTGCTCGAACGCATCGCTGCCGAAATAATCCAGCGCCCGGTGCGCTTCCGCGCCGTCGAAGGCAGCTTTGTCTATCAGATGCGCGATGACATCGCGCGCCTGGGCAATCTTCTGCCTGAGTTCGGCTATGCTCTGGTCGGCCATATCATCTGCTCCCGCCTTGGCTTCTCCTTCAATAGGTAGCGCCTTTGGCGTTGTCGGCAAACAGCATGCTTTTTCTCGACTCTTGCGGCTTTTCGTGCCAATCCCCGCGCCATGGCGCTCGACATCAAGATCTGCGGGTTGAAGACCGATGAGGCAATGGCCGCGGCATTGGCCGGCGGTGCCAGCCATGTCGGCTTCATCTTCTTCGCCAAGAGCCCGCGCTATGTCGAGCCTGCGCAAGCCGGTCGCCTGCGCCAGGCGGCGATCGGCAAGGCCAAGGCGGTCGCCGTGACGGTCGATGCAGACGACGCCTTCCTGGACGAGATCGTCGACAAGATGCGCCCCGACATGCTGCAGCTGCACGGCGCGGAAACGCCTGCGCGAGTAGCCGAGGTGAAAGCCCGCTACGGCCTGCCGGTGGTGAAGGTGTTCTCGGTCAGCGAGGCCGCCGATCTCGATCGGATAAAGCCGTTCATCGGCATTGCCGATCGGTTCATGTTCGACGCCAAGCCGCCGAAAGGCTCGCAACTGCCGGGCGGCAATGGCGTCGCCTTCGACTGGCGTATTCTGGCCGGCCTTGACGCCGGGCTCGATTACATGCTTTCCGGTGGGCTCAACGCCGCCAATATCGGCGACGCACTGAGGTCAGCCAATCCGCCCGCAATAGACATTTCGTCGGGCGTGGAAAGCGCTCCGGGTGTCAAGGATCCGGCGCTGATCGAGCAGTTTTTCCGGGCAGTCAGGACCGCGCGCGACGACCGCGCCGCCTGAACAATTCTTTCGAACCAGGAGATCGGCGATGGACCAGCCGGCGACACCCAATTCCTTCCGCACCGGACCCGACGAGCAGGGCATGTTCGGCATTTTCGGCGGCCGCTTCGTCGCCGAGACGCTGATGCCGCTGATCCTCGACCTCGAGCGGCACTGGAACGAGGTCAAGAACGATCCGGACTTCAAGGCTGAGCTGACCGATCTGTCGACCCATTATGCCGGGCGGCCCTCGAAACTCTATTTCGCCGAAGGGCTCACAAAACATCTTCGTGAGGTTTCCTCGGCGAAGGGCCTCGGGGGCGGCGCAAAGGTCTATTTCAAGCGCGAGGATCTGAACCACACCGGTTCGCACAAGATCAACAACTGCCTCGGCCAGATCCTTTTGGCCAAGCGCATGGGCAAGAAGCGCATCATCGCCGAGACCGGCGCCGGCCAGCACGGCGTGGCGGCAGCCACGGTCGCGGCGCGCTTCGGCTTTCCCTGCGTGGTCTATATGGGCGCCACCGACGTCGCCCGCCAAAGCCCCAATGTGTTCCGCATGAAGCTGCTCGGCGCCGAAGTGCGGCCGGTCACCGCCGGCCACGGCACGCTGAAGGACGCCATGAACGAGGCGTTGCGCGACTGGGTGACCAATGTCGAGGATACCTATTACCTGATCGGTACCGCCGCCGGCCCGCATCCCTATCCCGAGCTGGTGCGCGACTTCCAGTCGGTGATCGGCACCGAGGCCCGCGCCCAGATCCTCGAGCAGGAAGGCCGGCTGCCGGACACCATCATTGCCGCCGTCGGCGGCGGTTCGAACGCCATCGGCCTGTTCCATCCCTTCCTCGACGACAAGGAAGTCCGCATCATCGGCATCGAAGCCGGCGGCCGCGGCCTCGACGGCATCGAGCATTGCGCCTCGATGAACGCCGGCGCGCCCGGCGTGCTGCACGGCAACCGCACCTATCTCTTGCAGAATGCCGACGGCCAGATCCTGGACGGCCATTCGATCTCGGCCGGGCTCGACTATCCCGGCGTCGGCCCCGAGCACTCCTGGCTGCGCGATTCCGGCCGCGTCGACTATGTGCCGATCCTGGATGACGAGGCGCTGGAAGCCTTCAAGCTGACGACGCGCGTCGAAGGCATCATCCCGGCGCTGGAATCCGCCCACGCCATCGCCCATGCGGTGAAGATCGTGCCCGCCATGGACAAGGACCAGATTGTCATCGTCAACCTGTCGGGACGTGGTGACAAGGACGTGCACACGGTGGCCTCGATGCTGGGCATGGAGATCTGATCATGGTGACCCGCATCGACCGCCGCATGGCAAAACTGAAAGCCGAGGGCCGCCCGGCGCTCGTCACCTATTTCATGAGCGGCGACCCGGACTATGACACCGCTTTGTCGATCATGAAGGCGCTGCCGAAGGCCGGCGCCGACGTCATCGAAATGGGCATGCCGTTTTCCGATCCGATGGCCGACGGTCCGGCGATCCAGGCAGCCGGCCTGCGAGCGCTGAAAGGCGGCCAGACGCTGGTCAAGACGCTGCAGATGGCGGCGGACTTCCGCTCTGGCGACAATGAGACGCCGATCGTGCTGATGGGCTATTACAACCCAATCTACATCTACGGCGTCGACCGTTTTCTCAGGGATGCGATCGCCAGCGGCATTGACGGGCTGATCGTCGTCGACCTGCCACCGGAGATGGACGAGGAGCTTTGCATTCCGGCGTTGAAGGCCGGCATCAACTTCATCCGCCTGGCGACGCCGACCACGGACGACAAGCGCTTGCCAAAAGTGCTGCAGAACACGTCGGGCTTCGTCTATTACGTGTCGATGACCGGTATCACCGGCTCGGCTCTGGCCGATACCGGCAAGGTCGCCGCCGCGGTCAAGCGCATCAAGGGGCACACCGACCTGCCTGTCTGTGTCGGCTTCGGCGTCAAGACGGCCGAGCAGGCGCGCATCATCGGCGCTAATGCCGATGGCGTCGTCGTCGGCACCGCGATCGTCAATGCGGTGGCCAATGTGCTGGGGCCGAAGGGCGAAAAGACCGCCGACCCGGCCGAGGCCGTCGCCACTTTGGTCAGCGGCCTGTCGCAAGGCGTGCGTTCGGCCCGCCTTGCTGCTGCCGAATAGTTCTCCTACCTTTTTAGCCAACTCTTCGTCAGGACAGGAGCCGAAGCGATGAACTGGATCACCAATTACGTTCGCCCGAGGATCAATTCGATGCTCGGCCGGCGCACCGACATGCCAGAGAATCTCTGGATCAAGGATCCCGAGACCGGCGAGATGGTGTTCCACAAGGACCTGGAATCCAACCAGTTCGTCATCCCGTCCTCCGGCCATCACATGAAGATCTCGGCCAAGGAGCGGCTGAAGTTCTTCTTCGATGACGGCAAGTACGAGCAGCTTGAGAACCCCAAGGTCATGCAGGACCCGCTCAAGTTCCGCGACGAGAAGCGCTACACCGACCGCCTCAAGGACGCCAAGGCCAAGACCGGCCTGGAAGACGCCATCATCAACGCGCTGGGCACGGTCGAAGGCTTGCCGGTGGTGGTGACGGTGCAGGATTTCGCCTTCATGGGCGGCTCGCTCGGCATGGCCGCCGGTGACGCCATCGTGCATGCTTTCGAGGTCGCCCTGCAGCGCAAGCGGCCGCTGATCCTGTTCGCCGCCTCCGGCGGCGCGCGCATGCAGGAGGGCATCCTGTCCCTTATGCAATTGCCGCGCACCACGGTCGGCCTCGATCGGCTGAAGGAAGCCGGCCTGCCCTACATCGTCGTCTTGACCAATCCGACCACCGGCGGCGTCACCGCCTCCTATGCCATGCTGGGCGACGTCCACATCGCCGAGCCCGGCGCGCTTATCGGCTTTGCCGGCCCACGCGTGATCGAGCAGACCATCCGGGAAAAACTGCCGGACGGTTTCCAGCGCTCCGAATATCTGATGGAGCACGGCATGGTCGATATGGTGGTGTCGCGGCTGGAACTGCGCTCAACGATTGCGCGGCTGTTGAAGATGCTGCTCAAGGTTCCCGAGCAAAAGCCGCTGGAGCCGGAAATCCTGCCGCCGGCCGTCATCCCGACGGAAGCCCGGCCGCAGGCCTGACGCGACATTCCTGGCCGCTATCAGTGATTGCGCGCGATGTTTCGCGCGGTATCCTCTTGTTACGCATGATCCTTTCCGAAAACCGATTCGTGTTTTTGGGCCCATGCGGTAGGATTCCCTTATGACCACACTTGCCGCAGACCGCGAAATCGACGCCTTGATGGCACTGCATCCGAAAGGCTTCGATCTTTCGCTCGACCGCATCACCCGGCTGCTCGACCGCCTCGGCAATCCGCAGGACCGGCTGCCGCCGGTCATCCACATTGCCGGCACCAACGGCAAGGGCTCGTGCGCCGCCTTTTCGCGCGCGCTGCTCGAAGCCGGCGGCCATCTCGTCCATGTCCACACTTCGCCGCATCTGGTGAACTGGGCCGAGCGCTACCGGCTAGCGGCCGAGGGTGGCGGCAGGTTGGTCGATGACGAGACCTTTGCCGAGGCCATCGCTCGCGTCGCCCGCGCCAATGAAGGCCAGAAGATCACCGTCTTCGAAATCCTCACCGCCGTCACCTTCATCCTGTTTTCCGAGCATCCGGCCGCCGCCGCCATCATCGAGGTCGGCCTTGGCGGCCGCTTCGACGCCACCAATGTCGTGGCCCGGCCGGCGGTGTCGGTGATCATGCCGGTGTCGATGGACCACGAAGCCTATCTCGGCGACCGGGTCGAGCTGATCGCCGCCGAAAAGGCCGGCATCATGAAGCGCGGCTGCCCGGTGGTGATCGGCGCGCAGGAGAGCGAGACCGCGCTGCAGGTGCTGATCGAAACCGCCGAGCGGTTGGATTGCCCGACCTTCGTCTACGGCCAGGATTTCCTCGCCTTCGAGGAAAACGGCCGCATGGTCTATCAGGACGAGGACGGCTTGATGGACCTACCGCCGCCGCGCCTGCCCGGACGCCACCAGTTCGCCAATGCGGCGGCAGCGATTGCCGCGGTCAAGGCCGCGGGCTTCGAGATCAGCCACCGCGCCACGGAGAAGGCGATGGCCAAAGTCGCCTGGCCGGGCCGCATGCAGAAGCTGGCCCAGGGCAGACTGGCAGAGTTGGCGCCCGCGGGCGCCGATATCTGGCTCGACGGCGGCCACAATCCGGGCGCCGGCATGGTCATTGCCGAGGCGCTGGCCGAGCAGGAGGAAAAGAACCCGCGACCGCTGTTCCTGATCTCCGGCATGATCAACACCAAGGACCAGAGCGGCTATTTCCACGCCTTCAAGGGCCTGGTCCGTCACGTCTACACAGTGCCGGTCAGCCTCAGCGACGCGGGCGTACCGAATGACGAGCTGGCGGTCCGCGCGACGGAAGCCGGCCTCACCGCCGAACCGGTCAGCTCCGTCGCCAGCGCGCTGATGCTGCTGCGCGACACCTGGGATGGCCCGGCGCCACGCATCCTGATCGGCGGTTCCTTGTATCTGGCCGGCGCAGTGTTGGCCGAAAACGGGACGCCGCCGACCTGAAGTCAATGACAGCAAGGAGTCGCGTATGATCAAGGTGAAGCAGCTCGCTCACGTCTGTATCTTCGCGCATGATCTGGAGGCGACGCGAGCCTTCTACCGCGACGTGCTCGGCCTCGATACGCAGTTCAATTTCCTGCGCGACGGCAAGGTCTTCGGCTTCTACCTCAATTGCGGCGGCCGCAGCCATGTCGAGGTGTTCCAGAAGAACGGCACTGCATACAGCGAGCAGAACCAGATCAACCATTTCTGTCTGGAAGTCGAAGATATCGACTCGGCGATCGCCCATATCAGCGCGAAAGGCGTCGACGTCACGGCCAAGAAACACGCCTGCGACGACACGTTTCAGGCATGGATCCGCGACCCCAACGGCGTGAAGATCGAGCTGTTCGAATACACAGCCAAAAGCGCGCAATTCGCCGGCGGTGACCGCATCGCCGACTGGTGACTTGCGCTGCGACGCGCCTATTTCAGCTCGATCTCGATGAAGGCGTATTCGCCCTCATTGGCGCTTATCACGTCGTGCTCGACGCCTTCCTTGCGGAAATAGGGGGCGCCCTTATTCATATCGGCGAAGGACTCGCCATCCTTGGTCACCAGCTTCACCTTGCCGTCCATCAGCGGCACCACGACATAGTCGTGGCCATGGCGATGCCAGCCGGTGTTGTCGCCCGGCTGGAAGCGGTATTCGGTGACGATGACGCGCTCATTGTCGATGAAAACGGTGGCCTTGGCGGATCCGGTCATTCTGTCTCTCCTGTCCTGCCTCAAGCAGAGGACATGGAGCCGCGCGGCGCGAGGGCCAGAGATGTCAGGCGATGACGCCAAAGAAAAAGCCCGGCGAGGGCCGGGCTTCGATCTCGGAAATTCAGTCAGATCAGGCGAGGCTGCCGTTGATCCAGTGCGACAGCGCGGTCTTCGGCGCCGCGCCAACCTTCATGTCGGCCACTTCGCCGCCCTTAAAGATCATCAACGTCGGGATCGAGCGCACGCCGAACTGCGCGGCAAGCTCGGGGTTCTCGTCGATGTTCAGCTTGGCAATCTTGATCTTGTCGCCGAGCTCATTGGCGATTTCTTCCAGCGACGGACCGATCATCTTGCACGGGCCGCACCATTCCGCCCAGAAATCCACCACGACGGGCTGCGAGGCGTTGAGCACATCGGCCTGGAAATTGCTCTTGTCGACCTTGACGGTGGCCATACGAAAATCCTTTCGAAATTTATCTCGCACCAAATGTGGTGGTTGAGCAGCCCTTCTTCAAGCAGAACTTGTGTCACGCTCCCGTGAGTCGGGCAAGGGCATCGTCCATCGCTTCGGCCGGCAGTTCGATCAGCCTCGGCGCCTCGGTAAACAGCAGCGCCGCTCTCACCGCGCGGCCGGGATAAAGCGGCTTCAGCAGCGCGCGATAGAGCGCCAGCTGCAGGATATAGGCCGGCGGCACCTGCGCCAGCGTCATTGGCGCCGGCCGGTTGGTCTTGTAGTCGACGATCGAGACCTTTTGCGGCGTCACTGCCAGCCGGTCGATCTTGCCGGAGATCGAACGCAATCTGCCCTTGACCTCGAGGCTGCCCATGACGGCGACTTCGGCGCGGGACGAGGGCGAGAACAGCTCGGCAAAACGCGAATCCCCGAGGATCGCCATCACTGAGGCCAGCGCCTTGCTGCGTTCGGCTTCAGTCCAGTCGGCGCCGGCACGGCTTAGATACTGCCCCGCCGCGCCTTGCCGTTCGCCTTCGACGAAGCCGGGCAACATCTGCAGCAATTTGTGCAGCGCCAGTCCGCGCATCACCGCAAAACCGGGCTCCGCTTCATCGTCCAGCACCGGCGAGCGGGTGTCGACGACAGCTTCCTTGCCCTCGTCGATCAGCGCCGAAGCGCCGGAAGGTGACAGCGGGCGCGGCAGCTCTTCGTAAGGCGGCAAGGGGCGGAACAGGTTTGCCGGCAAGAACGGCAGAAGCGGTTGCGGCAGCCGCTTATCGTCGGCAGCAGCCAGCGGCACCGGCGGCAGCTTGGTCATGACGAAGCGATGAACCGGCTCGCCACTGGCGGGGTGGCGGCGCTCCGTGCTTTCGGGCGCACCTGTCAGCGCGCGGCTGACGATCGAATGCCAGGTGCCGGTGCTGGGCGAACGCTTGCCGTGATAGCCGCAGACGATCAGCCGGTCCTCGGCGCGTGTCATGCCGACATAGAGCAGGCGGCGGTATTCGTCGTCGGCAAGCTCGCGCGCCCGGGCCGAGGCCGCCTTGGAAAAGCCGTTGGCGACATCGCTGGCCGAGCGCCAGAGATAACCCTTGCCGTCAAAATTGCGGCCCGAGCCGTCGAACGGCATCAGTCGTGGCAGATGTTGGTCGCTGAACGGCGCCGACCCGCCATCGACCAGGAAGACAACGGGCGCTTCCAGGCCCTTGGCGGCGTGGACCGTCATGACGCGGACCTCGTCGCGCGTCTGGTCCATCTCGCGCTTGATCTCGGGACCGGTGTTTTCCAGCGTCGCCAGAAAGGCCTCTAGTCCCGGCAGGCCGGTGCGTTCCTCGGCCAGGCAAAAACTCAGGAATTCATCGAGGATGTCGCCGGCCTCCGGTCCGAGCCGAGCGATCATCTTCTTGCGCAGACCGTCGCGCGCCAGCACGCCGGCATAGAATTCGAACACCGGCCGGAACGCCGCCTCATTGGCCCAGCCGTCGAGCCGGGTGACGATAGCGGCCAGTGCGGGACTGTCGCCGGCATGCTGTCGCAGCGCCGTTATCAGCGATGTCGCGGCCGGCCTTCCCGCGCCAAGCGCAAAAAGCGTCTCCTCCGACACGTCGAAGATCGGGCTGCGCAGCACGGCGGCAAGCGAAAGATCATCCTGCGCCTGGATGAGGAAATGGCCGAGCGCGATCAGATCCTTCACCGCAATATGGCCAGGCAGACTCAACCGGTCGGCGCCGGCGACAGGAATGTCACGGTCCTTCAGCGCGCGTGACAGCGCATGCACGAAGCGGTCGCGTTTGCGCACCAGCACCAGAATGTCGCCGGCCCGCAGCCTGCGGCCCTTGCCCTCGATGATCTCGCGGTCCTTGAGCCAGGCCTGGATCGTCGCCGCCACATGTTCGGCAACGCGCACCGCCGGTGCGCTGGCGTGGTTGACCGGCAGCGTCCAGTCGTCGGGTTCCTCGACCGCATCGGCGCCAAGCGACGGCCAGACCTCGACATAGCCCGGCGCATCGTTGCGGATCGCCTTGTGGTCGAGCGGGTCGGGGTCGTGGCTGATGCCGCGCCGCACGCCCGGATCGGCAAAGACCCGATCTACGGCGGCCAGCACATCGTCGGTCGAGCGGAACGACCAGGTCAGCTTGAGATCGGCAAACGAGGCTTCGGCATCGCGCACGCGCCCGGCAAACAGAAGCCGGCTGTCGGCAAAGGAATCGGGCGCGGCCCCCTGGAACGAATAGATCGACTGCTTTTCGTCGCCGACGGCAAACATGGTGCGATTGGCGCTGCCGCGCTGGCCGTGGCCGGCGAAGAACTCTTCCGACAGCCGTTTCACCACCTCCCACTGGTCGGGGCTGGTGTCCTGCGCCTCGTCGAGCAGGATGTGGTCGATGCCCTGGTCGAGCTTGTATTGCACCCATGGGCCGGCATCGGGCCGCGACAGAAGATTGACCGTGCGGGTGATGAGATCGTTGAAGTCGAGGAAGCTGCGGCCGCGTTTCAGCCGCTCGTAGCGCACGATCAGCCAGTCGGCGATGGTCAGCGCCGCGACCGTGCCTTCCAGCATCCGGAACAGCGCCAGCCGGTCGGACACCTCGACGATCGCCCTGACCGCCGCCAGATAGCGTTCGGGAAGGTCGGGCAGCCGGTCGAGCAGCGCCTTTTTGAACAGCTTTGCCGGCTCGTAGGGGTCGCCGTCGGCCTTGAGGAAAGCCTTGCTCAGCATCTGCAGCCGGCGGATTGGATCTTCGTCGGCGAAGGCCGCGCGGGCATAGGGCAGCAGATTGTTAAGCACAGCGCGCGCATCGGCGCCTTCCGCCGCGCCGGCGAACACGGCAAGGAAATCCGGCGGGAAACCAGGCAACGGCCAGGCGGACGCCGCTATATCTTCGGCGCTTTGCCCGGAGTGAAAATGGAACTCGTCGAACAGGGCTTGAAAGCCGTTGCCGTCGCGCCTGACCGCGTCGATGAAGCCGCGCAGCCCATCGCGCTTGCGCACGATTTCGGTCAGCAGCGCGTCGAGTCCGTGTTCGCCGCCGCGCTCCAGCACGGTGGCGAAGGCCTCTGCCAGCCCGGCGTCTCCGGCTGAGGTGCCCGAAATCATGTCGCGGCGGGCGGCTGCGAACAGCGATGCCTCCATTTGCGGGTCGAGCAATTCGAAATGCGCCGGGATGTTGGCCTCCAGCGGAAACTGGTGCAGCACCGATTCGCAAAAGGCGTGGATGGTCTGGATCTTCAGCCCGCCCGGCGTCTCCAGCGCCTCGGCAAACAGCCGGCGCGCCCGGCGCATCGTGTCGCGGTCGGGCCGGCGATCGTCCAGCGCGGTTATCCTGGCGGCAAGCTCGGCATCGCCAAGCCCCGTCCAGTCCGAGAGCGTCGAGAAGACGCGGTTCGACATGTTGGCGGCGGCGGCCCGCGTATAGGTCAGGCACAGGATCTTCGACGGATCGGTGCCGTTGAGCAGCAGCCGGATGACGCGCTGCGCCAGCACATGCGTCTTGCCCGAGCCGGCATTGGCCGACACCCAGGCCGAGTTCTTCGGGTCGGAGGCGCGCGCTTGGCTCGCGGCGGTTTCTGAGGGGATGGGGTAGGCCTTCTTCATGCCTCCCCGCCCTCATCGTCGCTGTCACCGCCGGCCGACCATTCGAGCACGCGCGCCAGATGGTCGTAATCGCCATCGCTCTCGCCTTCGCGGAACGGCAGCGCCCGCGACAGATAGCCGGTCGTCGGATCGGCATAGTGGACCAGCAGCTTTTCCAGCCGCGCCCAGGCCTCTTCGGCAAGGTCTTCGGCGGTTCGGATTTTGCGACTGTATTCGAGGATGGATTCGGGTTCGACGTCCCCATTCGATTTCAGTCGAACGAAGGCGAGGTCTGACGGTTCACGTGCACCAAGGGTTCTGAAAGCGCCGCGTCGGAGCAGCGCGCCCTCAAGTGCCAGTTGTGGCGCCAGCAGCGTGTGTGCCTGCGCCTTGGATGGCGAGGAACCGGTTTTGTAGTCGAGAATGTCGGCCATGCCGCCGGCCAGCAGGTCGACGCGGTCTGCATAGCCGGACAGCGTCACGCCGGTGCGGCCGACAGCCGTCTTCTCGGCCCGCTCCTCGGCATGCCGCCGGATCACCGCGTCAGCACGCTTGCGTTCCCAGTCTATGATGTTGGCGGCAAGCTTTTCGAAGCGCGGCCACCATACCGCCTCGACATCGGCAGGAAGGGCTATCTCGGCAAAGCATGTCCGGCCGGCGGCGATAAGGCGTTCCAGGGCTTCCGGCGCGCGCGGATCGGCAACCTCTGTCGAGAACAGGTGCAGTATGTTGTGAAACAGCGTGCCACGCTCGGCCGCTCCGGGGTCGCGGATCACCGGTTCGAGCGGCAACAGGCCAAGAATGCGCCTTGCATAGACCGCATAGGGGTCGCGGCGCAGCGTTTCGATCTCGGTGACAGAGAAATGCTGCGGCCGCACGCCCAGCGGCGGCTTCGGCTGCGGCCGTGGCGCGAAACGCTTGCGCTCGCCGGCATCGAGGGTTCGCGCCCAGACCAGCAATTCATCTCCGCGACCGCGCAGTGCGGTGGCAGGATCCTTGCCGATGAAGGTCAGGATGCGCTGCAGCCAGCGCGACGGCACGGCCGGCGCGTCGCCGGCGCGGGCGGAGCGCGTCAGCACCACCTTGTTCGCTCCCATCGCCATCTGGAAATCGTGGGCGGCAAGGCCGATGCGGCGTTCGGGCGGCTCAAGGTCGATGCCGGTCTTCATCAGCCGCGACATGAAGCGGTCGCTCTCAGGCTTGCGCGGCCACACGCCCTCGTTCAACCCGCCGATGACCAGCGTGTCGACATTCTGCAGCCGCGCTTCCAGTGCGCCCCAGATGGCGATGTTGCGGTCTGTGCCTTGTCCCGGCTTCACCGTCTCGGGCGCGATCAGCGCGTCCATGACATCGGGCCATTCGTCGGCCGGGAAGTCGAAGGAGGCCGAGGCCGCGACCACGCCCCGCAGCAGCTCGGCGAGCTTCTCGCCGGCATCGCCGGCATAAAGTTCGGCGAGACTGCCATCCGCCGTGCGGCCGAGATTTTCCAGCGCGGCGACGCTCGCCTCGGCCAGCGCGACGAGATCGGCATTCTCTTCGCCGCGAAAAGTGGTCAGCGGCGCCAGCGCCGTCGCAAGCCGGCCCAGCAGGTCGCGAGCCTCCTCGATACCGCGCATGCTCAGGCGCGAAAACCAGAAGGGCTGGCGCCTGTCGCTGCTCAGGCCGGCAAGCCGCTCCTCGAACAGCGTCGCCAGTGAGGCGATATCGGGACGCCCGGTGCCGCCGCGCAGCGCCACCAGTTCGATGAGCTCAGCGGCATGGCGCACGCCGGCCCGCTCCAGTCCGAGCCCGAGCAGCGGATGCTTGAGCAGTGACAGCAGGCCGACCGGGTCGCCGGGCCGGAACACGGCCTGCAGCGTCAACCGGAGCAAGCTGGCCGCAGGTGTGTTGGCTAGCGGCGTCCCACCGGAATCGTCGGCGACGACGCCGAAGCGCAGAAGTTCGGCCGAGACGCGTCGCGCCAGCGCCCGGTCGCCGGTGACGAGCGCCGCCCGCTGTCCCGGCTGCTCGACGGCTGTCTTCAGTGCAATGGCGATTGCCACCGCCTCGTCGCGTTCGCTGGCGGCTTCGACCAGCGTCACACCGGCGAAGGCCTCGGCGATGTCGCCGGCATTGAAGGCAATGCGCGTCTCGGCCCACAATTCGGTGGTTTCTGCGGGCCGCAGCGCCTCGCCGACAAGCGCGGCACGAAGGGCCTGCGCCGGCTCGGCGGATACGACCTCCTCGACGTCGCCGCGCAGCACGCCGATCTTGCCGATCAGCTTGGCCATGCCGTATTGCGGATGACCGAGCAGAGCCGGCCGAGCGCCGGGTGCTGCAATCGCGGCAAAGGACGGCTCGTCCAGCATCCGGTCGAGACCGGGCAGCACGACGGCGCCGTTGGGCAGACCGGCGACCGCGGCAAGCAGTTCGGCCGTGGCCGGGATCGAGCCGGTGGAGCCGGCGGCGATCACCGGGCCTTTCGGCGGATTGCGTTCCAGCCGCTTCGCCTCACGCCGGATCAGCGCATTGCGGTGCGCGGCCGGGTTGGAGCGGTCGCGCTCCTCCAGCAACTTCGGCCAGGCGTCGGTGACGATGCGGAGGAAGTCGAGCGTCACCAGCCACCAGCCGGCAAGATTGCCGGTCACCAGATCGGCAAGCCTGGTCCAGTCCGTGCCTTCGGTTTCGATCTCGTCCATCAGCCGGGCAAGGTCGCGCGCCAGCCAGATCGCATCGGCGGCTGAGGCCGGCACGACGATCTCTTCGTCGAACATGGCCAGGACATGCGCCGGCAAGGTGCGCTTCCAAGCCCGCACCAGCGGCGCCAAAAGGAGCAGGCGTTCGATCGCGGCGATCGGCGGCGCCATTTCAAGCTCGGTCGACGCGCCTGCGTCGAAGGCGGCCTCGTCCTCGTCGAACTCGCCGAGCGGGCGGATGACCGGCAGGATCGCCGAACGGCGGCTCGCTCCCGGTCCGGAAAGCGCGTCGACAAAGGCACCGCGCAACGCCCGGGCCGCGCGGCGTGTCGGCACATAGATGGTGACGTCGGCCAGCGCCAGCGGATCGCCGTCGAAACGAAAGCCAGGCACCAGCCGTCCGGCCAGCAAGGCCTCGGCCAGAGTCGGCAGGAATGGCGCTCCGGGCGGGATCGAGAGAACGCGGCGCGAGCCGCTCATACCGCTCCTGCGAGGGCGGCGGCGACCGCCGCTTCCGCTTGCGGAATAGCATCGGGCGTACCGACGGTGATCCAGCGGCCGCGCATCTGCATGCCGAACAGGCGGCCAGAGGCGATCGCCTTGTCGAAATAAGCATTGAGCGAATGCGCGCCGGCTGGCGCGTCCTTGAAGATGGCGGGATCAACGATCGCCGCCCCCGCATAGATCAGCCCGGCCGGATCGCCTTTCGAGCGCCGCAGGCCGCCATCCGGCGCCATCAGGAAATCCGTGCCGACGCAATGTCCGGTCGCCGAGTCGAGATCGGTAAGCATCAGCAGAATATCCATTTTCGCGCCGTCCCATGCAAGGGAAAGGCGCTCCAGGCTGGGCTGGCCGCTGTCGATCCAGAACGTGTCGGCATTGATGATGTAGAAGGGTTCGGCACCCAGCTGCGGCAATGCCTTGACGATGCCTCCGGCCGAATTCAGCAGCGCATCGCGCTCGTCGGAAATGACAATTTTCGGCACCTGCCTGTGGGCGACATGAGCAACGATCTGGTCCGGCAGATAGTGCACGTTGACGACGGCTTTCTCGACGCCAGCCGCCGCCAGGCTGTCCAGCCCCCAGTCGAGCAAGGTCTTGCCGGCGATCCTCACCAGCGGCTTAGGCATGGTGTCGGTGATCGGCCGCATGCGTTTGCCGAGACCAGCTGCCAGCACCATCGCGGTGGTCAGGGTCACGGTGCGCGTTCCTCCAGCAGGCCATGCGCCATATAGAACTCCTTCAGCCCGGCCAGCGCCGGGTGCGCCAGCGCCCGCCTGAGATAGTCGCGGATGCGCGGCAGGTGTTTCAGATAATAGGGCTTGCCGTCGCGCTTTTCGAGCCGCACGAAAATGCCGAGGATTTTCGAATTGCGCTGCGCCGCCATGATTGCATAGGCCTCGCGGAAAGCGGACTCGTCGAAGCCGCCGGCGGCTTGACGCGCCGCGACATAGGCATCGACGGTGTGTTGCTCGATGTCGGGCGAGACGGTGACGCGGGCATCCATGGCCAGCGATGCCACGTCATAGGCCGCCGGACCGATCAGCGCGTCCTGGACGTCCACGATGCCGAGACGATCGTGGCCGGTGCGCTCGCCGCGCCAGATGATGTTGGGCGAATGGAAGTCGCGCAGCATCAGCGTGTAGTCGCGTTCGTTCAACCGGTCGAGAACCGCGTTCCATTCCTTGTGATAGCCGGCGCGCAAGGCCTCGCTTGCCGGACCGCCGGTCACCATCGGCACATACCAGTCGACCAGAAGGTCAGCTTCGATCAGCATGGCGTCGCGATCGAAGGGCGGCACCTCGTGGAAAACGCCGGGCACTGCCTCCATGCGCTGCGGCCAGGTCTTGCCATGCATCATCGCCAGCAATTCGGCCGCGGCCGAATAGCGCTCCGCCACCGGCTCGCCTTGGCCGTCGAGAAAGCCTTCCGAGCCCAGATGCTCCAGCAGCAGAAACCCTTGCTCGAGATCCTCGGCATGGATTTTTGGAACGCTGACGCCTCGCGCCAGCAGCGCCTTGTCGATGGCGACGAAGGCCGTCACCGACTGCGCGGTGTGGGCGATTACCGCATAGGGTTTGCCGTCGCGCACCGGCGGTCCGAGCACCAGCCGCGGCGAGTTCATCAGCACGCGCGGCTCGAGGCCCGTGAGCGAGACGATCTCGTAAGAGCGCGCCGAGGCGTCGCCGACGAAATGGCGCCGCGCGGCCTCGCCCCAGCCGGCCGTTTCGAGGAAGTCGCGCATCGCCAGCGATCGCGTCACGCGTTCGAAGGCTGCACCTTCGCCCGACAAGTTCGCTAATCGGCCTTCGCCATGATGGACGAGTTCGATCCAGATCGACGTCTTGGGTAAGGCGGCCTCGGCCCGCTCCGGCCATTCAACCAGGGCAGCGCCTTGCAGCAGCGCTTCGTCGAAACCCAGCTCGTCGATCTCGCCGGCTGAGGACAGCCGATAGAGGTCGAAATGATGGACGGGAATGCGCGTCTCGTAGCTTTGCACCAAAGTGAAGGTCGGGCTCGGCACGTCGAGGCCGGCATCGTCGGCCAGCGCCCGGATCAGAGCACGCGCCAGCGTCGACTTGCCGGCACCGAGATCGCCCTTGAGCGCCAGCACATCGCCCGGTCGCAGCGCCATGGCCAGGTCCTCGCCGAGCCTTGCGGTCGCAGCCTCGTCGGCGAGAAAACGCTCCAGCACAGCAACAGTCATCGAGCGCGCTACTCGGCCGCGGCGCGGACGCCCGACGGTGCATCGGGGAAGGTGCAGATGACGGTGGTGCCCTGGTCCTTGCCGGTCTCGATGCGCACGCTGCCGCCATGCAGCTCGACAAAGCTCTTGACGATCGACAGGCCGAGCCCGGCGCCGCGCCTGCGTCCGCCATTGGTACGCGGCTCGAAGCGGCGGAACACCGAATCGAGCAGGTCCGGCGGCATGCCGGGACCGTCATCGTGGACGGAGAATTCGACACCTTGTTCCAAATGGCGGCAGGCCAGCGTGATCGTGCTCGCTTCCGGCGCGTAATTGGCCGCGTTGCTCAACAGATTGTAGAGGATCTGGCGGACCCGGGTCTCGTCGCCATGGAAACTCTTCGGCGCGGCCGCGGCGTCTATCCTAAGCTTGATTGCATGCTCTTCCAGCCGGTCGGCGACCAGTTCGGCGGCGGCCTGGATGGTGCGATCGACGCTCACCTCCGAAATGTCGAGCTGCATGATGCCGGCGTCGACGGTGGCGAGGTCGAGTATGTCGTTGACGATGGTGAGCAGCACCGAAGACGACGAGCCGACATGCTCGACATATTCGCGTTGCTTGGGGCTAAGCGGCCCGGTCGTTGGCAGCGACAACAACTCGGTGAAGCCGATGATGTTGGTCAGCGGCGAGCGCAGCTCGTAGGAAACGTGCTGCACGAACTCGTTCTTCAGCTGGTCGGATTTCTGCAGCGCCTCGTTCTTGTCCTTCAGGGCGCGCTCGACATTGACGCTGTCGGTGACGTCAACGAAGGTCATCATCACCTGGCCGTTGGGCAGCGGGATGACGGCGTAGCTTAGCACGGTGCCGTTCCTTAGCTCGGTCTGGCCGTGGCGCTCGCGGCGCTCGTCGTCGAAACCGGTGATGGCGGCGACGAACCCGCCCCACGGGCTGTCAACGGCGCGCTGGTCGCTGAGGTCTCGGATGGCCGAGACATGGACGTTGGGCTTGACCACATCCTGGCTCAGCCCCCACAGCGCGACAAAGGCCGGGTTGGACAGACGCAGCCGCCCATCGGGGCCGAACACCGCGACGCCCTCGGCCAGATTGTCGAGCGTCTCCCCCTGGACCCGCACGGCGGTCTGGTAACGGCTTTCCAGGTCCATCTTCTCGGTCAGGTTCTCGAACACCCAGGTCACGCCGCCCTTGGGCTGCGGGTTGGCGACCACGCGGATGGTCTTGCCGTCGGGCAGATGCCACCAGTGCTCCTGCGATTCGACCGCGCGGTAGGCGCCAAGCAGGCCTTCCTTCCAGCGCCGCCATTCCGGCTGCTCGGCGATCTTGCCTTCGCTGCGCAGCCGATCGAGCAAAAGCGCATTATCCGGCGCGCTGTGCAGGAAGCCAGAGTCCAGCCCCCACAGCTTCTGGAAAGCCTGGTTGAAAAAGCGCAGCTTCTCATCGGTATCGAAGATCGCCACCGCCGTGTTGAGCTGGTCGAGCGTGTCGGCATGGCTGCGCACCGTTCGCTCATATTCGCCGCGGATGGTTTCTGTGGCGCTTGTGTCGCAGGCAAGGCCCGCCGAGCCGTCGCTGCCGGCGAAATCGGTGACGGCGAAGACGCGGCGGTCACCCTCGATCACCGTCGACAGCGTCTGTTCGAACACCGGCCGTGACTTGTGTTGTTCGGCGATCTGTTCGCGCGCCTGGCCGCCGAGGAATTCCTTGGCTTCGCGCACGGCAGTTTCGGCGTTCGGGGCCTCGACCGCGCCAGCATAGGCGCGGTTGACCCATTTCAGCCGCCCATCGGTGGCGCGCAGCCATGCCGGCATCGGCAAGGCGTCAAGCAGGCCGATCATGGTGTCGTAGTCGGCGGCCAGCCGCTGGTTCTCGATCTTCAGCCTGGCCTGGCTTCGCTGTGTTTCCGACAGCGAGACGAAGCGCACCAGCACATGGGCGGCACTCTTGCGGCCATGCACTTCGAGCGGCGCCCCGGCCTGCGATTCGATGACCAGATCGAACGGCTTGGCTTTCTCGCGCAGGCCCGCGACGGCATTTTCGAGCGCCGCCGCAGAGCGCGGCATCAGCCAGCGGCCGAAGGCCAGGAACGCCGCGCGGTCTTCCGGTGCGCCGCTTTCGAGCGGCAAAGTTCCGATCAGCTCGGGCTTCTTGTTCTCCGAAGCCCAGACGATGATGCGCTGGTCGCGCAGATTGAGCAGCGCTTCCGAACGCTGCAGCGCCGCGTTGACGTCGGCGATGCGGGCCCTGAGCTCGACATTCTGCGCCGAGGTGCGGGCTCTTTCGCGGATCAGGAAGATGGCCGAGACCAGAGCGGCGCCCATGACGCCAACGAACATGGCGAGCTGGATGACCTCCACCGCGCTGACCGACAGCCCGGCCTTCTGCGCCATGGACGGCTCGGCATGCGCGGCAAACGAAGTGAGCGGACCGGCAAGCGCGGACGTGGCGAGAAAGCCCGCGACGCGGGCGCCGACGCGCTTCTTTCGGCCGCCGCCTGTCTTGGCGGAGCCAGTGATATCGGAATCGTCATGGCCGCCGGAAACGGCCCATCCCGCGCGAGGCGGGTTTTCCCCCGGCATGTCTTGGTCCTCTTCGCCGCCTGAATGCAAGACCGCCTAGATCAGGATGACGTTGGTAGAACGCCCTCCCGATCTAACTCCTTTTTTGAAGAGCATGATCTTTTCCGAAAACCGGTTCCCACTTTTCGGGATCATGCTCTCTATGCGTGCGCCGGCCCTCGTCCCCGGCCCGCGAATCACCACAATAGCGCGTGCTGGAATCGGCGTGAAGAATCATTCCGCGCAAAAAAGAAGCCGGGCGAAATGTCAATCGCCCGGCTTCAATATCTAGTGGTAATTTGCGCTATGCTTAATAGCGGTAGTGTTCCGGCTTGAACGGACCCTGCGGGGTCACGCCGATATAGGCGGCCTGTTCGCCGGACAGTTCGGTCAGGCGGGCGCCAAGCTTGTCGAGATGCAGGCGCGCCACCTTCTCGTCGAGATGCTTGGGCAGCACATAGACCTGGTTCTGGTACTGGCCGGGCTTTGTGTAGAGTTCGATCTGCGCCAGCACCTGGTTGGTGAACGAGGCCGACATCACGAAGCTCGGATGGCCGGTGGCGTTGCCGAGGTTGAGCAGGCGTCCCTCGGACAGAAGGATCATGCGCTTGCCGTCCGGGAAAGTGATCATGTCGACCTGCGGCTTGACGTTGGTCCATTTCAGGTTGCGCAGCGACGCCACCTGAATCTCATTGTCGAAGTGGCCGATGTTGCCGACGATCACCATGTCCTTCATCGAGCGCATGTGGTCGAGGGTGACGACATCCTTGTTGCCGGTCGTGGTGATGACGATGTCGGCGGTCGGGGCCGCATCTTCCAGCGTGACCACCTCAAAGCCATCCATTGCCGCCTGCAGCGCGCAGATCGGATCGACCTCGGTGACCTTGACGCGGGCGCCGGCGCCCTTGAGCGAGGCCGACGACCCCTTGCCGACGTCGCCATAACCGCAGACGACCGCGACCTTGCCGGCCATCATGGTGTCGGTGCCGCGGCGAATGCCGTCGACGAGCGATTCCTTGCAGCCATATTTGTTGTCGAACTTCGACTTGGTGACCGAGTCGTTGACGTTGATCGCCGGGAAGGGCAGCAGGCCCTTCTTCTGCAACTGGTAGAGGCGGTTGACGCCCGTCGTCGTCTCTTCGGTGACGCCGCGGATCGCTTCCTTCTGCTTGGTGAAGAAGCCGGGCGAAGCCTTCAGGCGCTTCTTCACCTGGGCGTAGAAGTACTCCTCTTCCTCGCTGTGCGGGTTGGACAGCACGTCCTCGCCGGCTTCGGCGCGGGCGCCGACCAGGATGTACATGGTGGCGTCGCCGCCATCGTCGAGGATCATGTTGGAGAGGCCACCATCGGCCCACTGGAAGATCTTGTCGGTGTAGTCCCAGTACTCTTCGAGGCTCTCACCCTTGACGGCAAAAACCGGGATACCGGCTTCGGCGATGGCTGCGGCGGCATGGTCCTGGGTCGAGAAGATGTTGCACGAGGCCCAGCGGATGTCGGCGCCGAGCGCCTTCAGCGTCTCGATCAGCACGGCCGTCTGGATAGTCATGTGCAGCGAGCCGGTGATGCGCGCGCCCTTCAGCGGCTTCTTGGCGCCGAATTCCTCGCGGCAGGCCATCAGGCCCGGCATTTCGGTTTCGGCGATATCGAGTTCCTTGCGGCCCCAGCCGGCAAGCGAGATGTCGGCGACCACATAGTCCTTGCTACCTGTCATGGCAGTGCTCCGGTGTGATTTGTCTTCAGATGCGCCTGCGCCACACGGCGCGTCCAAGGGCGCGGGAATGCCGGCCTGACTAGCAGATCGCCGCTCAGACGACAATGGGATATAAAGAAATCTTTATGCGCGTATGTGTTTGCGGAGCGTGATCCGAACCGAAGGGCCGCGTCAGCGAAAAGTGGAAGCCGGTTTTCTCAGACAAAACGGGAACCGTTTTGTCTGGAGATCATGCTCAAACAAAAAGAGCTTCAGCACTCTTCGCCGAAGCGCGAGGCGACCAGCTGCTCCAGCGCATCCATCACCGCGACGGCCTCAGCGCCGCTGGCGGTGACGCGGATCGAATAGCCGGGGCTCGCCGCCAGCATCATCAGGCCCATGATCGAGGTGCCGCCGACCTTGACGCCGTCCTTCTCGACATGGACGATGGCGTCGAAGCCGCTGGCGACCTGGACGAACTTGGCCGAGGCGCGCGCATGCAGGCCGCGCTGGTTGACGATCGGGAACTCGCGCACGACCTTCTCTTGCTCCGGCGACAACGCGTTCATTTGCTGCTCAAGAGCTGGCTGGCGACGTTGATGTATTTGCGCCCGGCGGCCTGTGCCTCGTCGAGCGCGGCCGCCATGTTGTCACCCTTGCGGATCGACGACAGCTTGATCAGCATCGGCAGGTTCATGCCGGCGATGACCTCGGTGCGGCCGGATTCCATCACCGAAATGGCAAGGTTGGACGGCGTGCCGCCGAACATGTCGGTCAGAACAATGACGCCGGCCCCGGTGTCGACGCGGCCGACAGCGTCGACGATATCGCTCCGCCGCTGCTCCATATCGTCATCGGCGCCGATCGCCACGGTTTCGAAATTGTCTTGTGGCCCCACGACATGTTCCACGGCATGGCGGAACTCGGCGGCCAGTTGACCGTGCGTTACAAGCACGAGTCCGATCATTCTATGGTGGCTCCCGTCATCGCCGCTTCACAGGCGCTTTTTATGCTCGCCGGCCATCCCAGGCGGCGGGAGCGCTATCTTGTCGACGCGCGGCGCGTTGACAAGCCCAAAATTGCGCCTGCCATGGCCATTTTGACGCATTGCAGCAAAAAACCGGGGGCGGATCATACGAAAGGCGCAATCGCCAGCCGCGCCATGACCGCCGGCAAAGCCGCACTGACGTTGCGTTCGGCAAGGTCGATGCGCGGCACATTGCAGCCCGCGATCATCTCGCTCAACTCGTCCTGGAAACGCACCATTTCCTCGGCGGCAACCAGTTGGATCGCGAGGTCGATCACCGCGCCGGGTTCGAACAAAAGCAGCTTCGGCCCAAGCCCGGGCACCTCGGTGAGGCCGGCGATGCTGGTCGGCGCACGGCAGACCAGCCGCCCGAAATGCGCCGCGACAAACAGCTGGTCGTCGCCGATCAACCGCGCAAACAGTCCGCGCCGGCCGAAATGATCGATCAGCGCCAGCGCCAGCGTCGTCTTGCCTGAGCCGGACGGCCCGGTGATGAGAATGCCGCGCTCGCCGATCAGGATCGCGGTGGCGTGGATATTTTCGGGCTTCACGGCGGGATCGGGCATTGCGTGGCTGCGATCAGCCTTCGGCCGGCAGCGTGACGACGAAGCGTGCGCCCTTGATGTCGCCCGGCTTGGTGCCGGGGATGTTCTCGGCTGTCAGCGTGCCGCCATGGGCTTCGACGATCTGCCTAGATATCGACAGGCCAAGGCCGGAATTCTGGCCGAACGCCTCGCCGGCCGGCCGATCGGTGTAGAAGCGCTCGAAGATGCGGTCGATGGCGTCGGCGCGGATGCCGGGGCCGTTGTCGTCGACGGTGACGATGTTGACCTTGCCCGAGCGTGCCAGGGAAATGGCAATGTGGCCGTGGTCCTCCGGGACGAAGGAGCGGGCATTCTCGATCAGATTGGTGATGACCTGGCCGATCCTCAGATCATGGCCGGTGACGAAATAGCCTTTGACGCCTTGCGGCAGCTTGGCGGCCTTGAACTCGATCTCGACCGCCTTCTTGTTGCGCGTCGCCTCGCGCGACACGGCGACGAGGTCGGTGATGAATTTCTTCAAATCGACGATTGCCGCGTCTTCGCGCGCCAGCTCGGCGTCGAGGCGCGAGGCATCGGAAATGTCGGTGATCAACCGGTCCAGCCGCCGGACATCGTGCTGGATGATCTCCATCAGACGCGCGCGAGAATTATCATTCTTCGCCAAGGGCAGCGTCTCCACCGCGCTGCGCAGCGAGGTCAGCGGGTTCTTCAACTCGTGCGAAACGTCGGCGGCAAAGCTTTCGATCGCCTCGATGCGGGCATAGAGCGCATTGGTCATGTCGCGCACCGCGATCGACAGATTGCCGATCTCGTCCTGGCGGTCGGAAAAGTCGGGGATTTCCTCGCGACTCTTGACGCCGCGCCGCACGCGCACCGCCGCCGCCGACAGCCGCCGCAGTGGATTGGCGATGGTGGACGCCAGCAGCATCGACAGGATGGCGGTGACCAGTGCCGCGATGCCGAACACGCGCAGGATCGCTTTGCGCTCGGCGGCGACGATCTTGTCGATGTCGCCGCCTTCGGTCGAAAGCATCAGCACGCCGAGCACGGCGCGGAAGCGCTGGATCGGCACCGCGACCGAGACGATCTGCTCGCCTTGTTCGCTCACCCGCACGATCGTCGACGGGCTGCCGGTCAGCGCCTTGACCACTTCCGGGAAGGCGGCGCCGTTGCCGCCGGGCTGCTCGTGGTAGACGGGCAGGTCCTTGTTGCGGAAGAAATCGAAGACGAATTTCTGCACCCGCTCCAGCATGTCCGGCTGCTCGTCCTCGACCGGCGGCAGGTCGTAGCGCAGGATCTGGCCGCGCGAGTAGAGATGGCGTGAATCGAGCAGCAAATTGGCGTCGCGGTCATAGATGCGGGCGCGCGTGCGCGTCGGCGAAATCAGCCGCCGCAAGACCGGCGCGACGCGCTCGGGATTGATCGGGAAATCGAGATTGTCGAGCTGGTCAGAACCCGGCCCCAGGCTCTCGCCGGCCTGCAGTTCGAGCAGTTTTTCCGGATCGATGCTGATCGAATCCGTCTCGACCGTCGCCGACGCAGCGATCGCGCCGGCGATGATCTCGCCCTGCGTCATCAGGCTTTCGACGCGGGCATCGATCAGCCCGTCGCGGAAAGTGTTGAGATAGAGGATGCCGGTAACCAGCACGGCCAGGCCGGCCAGGTTGAGGAACAGGATGCGCCGGGTCAGGCTGGAAAAGATGTGATGGCCGAGGAAGCGGCGCATCGGCACCGTGATCCTCGACAGGAATGCGGGCATAATCCTGGACGACCGCCTGCCGGCGCCCGCCCGTCTGCCTCGCTCTACGTCAACTGCCATCGAATAGCAGCTCCCGGTCCGGTCTTAAGCTTCGCGGAACCGGTACCCGACTCCGTAAAGCGTTTCGATCATTTCGAAGTCATCGTCGACGGCCTTGAACTTCTTGCGCAGCCGCTTGATGTGGCTGTCGATGGTGCGGTCGTCGACATAGACCTGCTCATCATAGGCCGAATCCATCAACGCATCACGGCTTTTTACCACGCCGGGGCGCTGCGCCAACGAGTGCAGGATGAGAAATTCGGTGACCGTCAGCGTCACCGGCTCGCCCTTCCAGGTGCAGGTGTGGCGTTCCTGGTCCATGACGAGCTGGCCGCGTTCGAGCGAGCGAGCCTGCTGGCTGGGCGCCTTTGCCGCAGCCTCGCGGGCACTGGCACGGCGCAGCACGGCGCGCACCCGCTCAACCAGCAGGCGCTGCGAGAACGGTTTGCGGATGAAATCGTCGGCGCCCATCTTGAGGCCGAAAAGCTCATCGATCTCGTCGTCCTTCGAGGTCAGGAAGATCACCGGCAGGTCGGACTTCTGCCGCATCCGGCGCAGCAGCTCCATGCCGTCCATGCGTGGCATCTTGATGTCGAGGATGGCGAGATTCGGCGGACGCGCCGCCAGGCCTTCCAGCGCCGACGCTCCATCCGTGTAGGTCTCGACGCGATACCCCTCGGATTCGAGGGCGATCGAGACCGACGTCAGAATGTTGCGATCGTCATCGACAAGCGCGATTGTTGCCATTTCAAGCGGCTCCCTCATGAGCTGTCCCTTCTGTCTTAGAGAAGGGGCTTTTGCAGGACAAATTAGGTACAAAATGTGGCACAGGCTCCATCCGCTGTCGCGGACGGCTTTCCAGCGGCCCCATCGGAACCTCTACACGGATTGGACGAACACTGTGTGCCAATCCTTTGGGCAACCACTGTGATTTTTTGCACATATAAACGATTTAAACAACTTTCAAATTTTTTAAATCGATTAATGATTTGATATCATTCGGGTTTTCTGGTTCTGACCGTCTCAGCCACCTCGCGGGCATGCCGGAAATACGCCGGCAAACTGCGGCGAATCCAGAAGAAGGGACCCTTGATGTCGGAAGTCGGCAAACGCAATTCCGCCTGCGCGATCGATCGTATCGGCCTGAAAACCACCGGCACGGTTCATTATAATTTTGGTGCGGCCGCCCTTTACGAGGACGCGATCCGCCGTGGCGAGGCCAGGTTGACCGCCGGCGGCGCCCTGCTTGCCGAGACCGGCCAGCACACCGGCCGCTCGCCCAAGGACAAGTTTGTCGTGCGCGACGGCGCCACCGAGGCCCATATCTGGTGGGACAACAACAAGGCGATTTCGCCGGCCCAGTTCGAGACGCTGTTCGCCGATTTCCTTGTCCACGCCGCGGACAAGGATCTTTATGTGCAGGATCTCGTCGGCGGCGCCGACGCCGATCTGAAGCTGCCGACGCGGGTCATCACCGAATTCGCCTGGCACTCGCTGTTCATCCGCAACCTGCTCATTCGCCCCGATGCGGCCGAGCTCGAGCAGTTCGTGCCGGAGATGACGATCATCGACCTGCCGTCCTTCCGCGCCGATCCGGCCCGCCACGGCAGCCGCACCGAAACGGTGATTGCGGTCGACCTGATCCGCAAGATCGTGCTGATCGGCGGCACCTCCTATGCCGGCGAAATGAAGAAGTCGGTGTTCACCATGCTGAACTACCTCTTGCCGGCCAAGGGCGTCATGCCGATGCACTGCTCGGCCAATGAGGGACCGGCCGGCGACGCGGCGATCTTCTTCGGGCTTTCCGGCACCGGCAAGACGACGCTGTCGGCCGATCCGTCACGTACGCTCATCGGTGACGACGAGCATGGCTGGGGGCCGCACGGCATCTTCAATTTCGAAGGCGGCTGCTACGCCAAGACGATCCGGCTGTCGGCCGAAGCCGAGCCGGAGATCTTTGCCACCACGCAGCGTTTCGGCACGGTGCTGGAAAATGTCGTGCTTGACGCAAACCGCGTGCCGGACTTCAATGACGGAAGGCTGACCGAAAACACGCGCTGCGCCTATCCGCTCGACTTCATCCCCAACGCCTCGAAGACCGGGCGCGCCAGCCACCCCAGGAACATCATCATGCTGACCGCCGATGCTTTCGGCGTCATGCCGCCGATCGCACGGCTGACCCCGGCGCAGGCGATGTATCATTTCCTCTCCGGCTACACGGCCAAGGTGGCCGGCACCGAAAAGGGCGTGACCGAGCCTGAAGCAACGTTCTCGACCTGTTTCGGCGCGCCGTTCATGCCGCGCCATCCCAAGGAATACGGCAATCTGCTGCGCGAGTTGATCGCTCGCCACGACGCCGATTGCTGGCTGGTCAACACCGGCTGGACCGGTGGCGCCTATGGCACCGGCAAGCGCATGCCGATCAAAGCGACGCGCGCCTTGCTGGCCGCCGCGCTCGACGGTTCGCTGAAGGCGGCCGGCTTCCGCACCGATGCCAATTTCGGCTTCGAGGTGCCGGTGGCCGTTCCGGGCGTCGACAGCGCCATTCTCGACCCGCGTTCGAACTGGGCCGACAAGGCTGCCTATGACCGCCAGGCAGCAAGGCTGGTCGGCATGTTCGCCGTCAACTTCGAGAAATTCGAAAGCCACGTTGATGCCGTCGTGCTCGGCGCCGCGCCGCGTCTGCAGGAGGCTGCGGAGTAATCGCGACGTCGCTCTCGGTATATCGTTGAAAGGCCCGGTCCCGATCGGGCCTTTTCTTTTTCGGTCCGCCGCGCCATGACTGCGGCATGCCGATCGACGACATCATCATTGCCGACGAAGCCGTGATCCACCAGGGCGACCTGCACGAGGATTTCATCCGCTCGTCCGGCCCCGGCGGCCAGAACGTCAACAAGGTGGCCACCGCCGTGCAGCTGCGCTTCGACGCGGCCAATGCCACCGGCCTGTCGGAGCGCGTGCGCGCACGCACCATCAAGCTTGCCGGTCAGCGCGCTACCAAGGACGGCGTCATCGTCATCGAGGCCGGGCGCTTCCGC
Organism: Mesorhizobium sp. CNPSo 4688; assembly: GCF_057784295.1. NCBI lineage: Bacteria > Pseudomonadati > Pseudomonadota > Alphaproteobacteria > Hyphomicrobiales > Phyllobacteriaceae > Mesorhizobium > Mesorhizobium sp. CNPSo 4688. Next base: position 264,108 of record NZ_JBWLUY010000003.1, on the reverse strand, counting down.
ACCCAGGAGCAGAACCGGGCCGATGCCCGGGCAAGGCTGACGGCACTGGTCGCCAAGGCCGCCGAACCACCGCCGCCGCCGCGCAAGAAGACCAGGCCGTCGAAAGGGGCGGTGGAGCGGCGGCTGAAGAGCAAGGCCGGGCGCGGCACGATCAAGAAGCTGCGCGGCCGGGTCGAGAACGATTAGGTTGAAGAGTGTTGGCGGCTTTCGGGTCGCCGTTTTTGTTTGGCGGTGGCATTGTTGACTGGATCAACCCGGGTCCACTCATGCTCGTTCTGCCCAAAGGCGTCCGCCATATGCCTGGCTACTTGCCCCGCGCGGCGCAGGAAGCGCTGGTCGAAGACGTACGCAAGGTGGTGCAGCAGGCGCCGCTGTTCGTGCCGTCGATGCCGCGCACCGGCAAGGAGATGAGCGTGCGCATGACCAATTGCGGCTCGCTCGGCTGGGTCACCGACAAGGAACTGGGATATCGCTACCAGCCGACGCATCCGCTGACCGGGGAGCCATGGCCGCCGATCCCCGACTCGTTGATGCAATTATGGCAGGAGGTCGCCGCCCATCCGCATCCGCCGGAGGCCTGCCTGGTCAATTTCTATACGCAGGAGGCCAAAATGGGCCTGCACCAGGACCGCGACGAAGCCGATTTCTCGGCGCCCGTGGTTTCCGTTTCGCTCGGCGACGATTGTCTGTTCCGGGTCGGCCAGACGACGCGCGACGGCGGCACCAAATCGTTCAGACTGAAAAGCGGCGATGTCGTCGTGCTCGGCGGCGAAGGCCGGCTCTGCTTCCACGGCGTCGACCGCATCTACCCGTCGACCTCGGCGCTGCTGAAGAATGGCGGCCGCATCAATCTGACGCTGCGGCGGGTGACGAAGGCCGGCTAGCGTCGTTGCGAAGAAGGACCCTCAACGTATCGTCCTCGGCGATCTGCCGATAACCTTGCATGAAGCGGGTGAAATCCTGTCGGCCGGAAAGCTCGGTTAACCACAAGATGTCCGCTTTCTGTACAATCACCAGCGATGGCCGCTTGCTTTCGAGTTGGGCAAGCTTGTCGTCGATGTAGCGATCGGTGATCTGCCGGTAGTGTTCGGCCGCCGCCTGGTTGCCGCTTTGCGCCTCGACCTGCGCGAAATAGGTGGCGAACCCGCCAAGCCAATCGCTGCAGTAGATCGAGATCCAGCTGCCGCCGACCATCCGCGTCAGCGGATGGCCCGCGGCAATGTCCGACCCTATGAGTGCGACCGTCGGATGGTCCACCGCGGCCTTTATCGTGGCGACGAAATCGGCGCCGGGTTTCTGGCTGGGCCAGAAGGGAACGGCATTGGCCAGAATGGTGGTGGCAAGCAAAAGCACGCGCGCCGACCCCATGCTCGCGCCCGATGGCGATTGCCTCGCGGGGTCGATCTGGACGGCTCTGAGCAGCAACGCCGCGGCCATCAGGCTGATCGCCGGGAATGCATGATAGGGCCAGCCCTTGGCCTGGTAGACGAGAGGCACGGTGGCCGCCAATGACGCCAGGACGAACACCATGATCAGCGGCGACAAGACGAGGCCCGGCCGAAGCAAACGCAGCATGTAGAGTGCGACGAGATAGGCCGGTGCATACTTGACCACCAGCGCTTGCACGACCCCCAGGCGCATATAGGTGTCGGCCAGCACAGGGTAGATGGCGTTGAGGAACTCTGGATAGAAGTACAGCACGGCGACCAGATAGGCGACGCAGACCAAACCGATGACCCAGTATTCGATGCAGAAGAGCGACCAGACCGACCGGCGCCGCCAGGCCACGTAAAGCGCTGGAACCAGCACCATCAGCGCATAATAGGGTTTCACAAGCACCAGTACGCTGCCGCAAAGGCCGGCCAGTACCGCTATCGGCAAGCTCGGCGTGCGCCCGTCCGTCGGCGCGGCGCGCCAGGCCATCAACACCAGCAACGGCAGAAACAGGGCGACGCCCAGATGCTCCCGCTCGCTGAAAGCATTGCCGGGAAACAGCACCAGCAAGGCCAGGAACATTGGCGCCAGCCGGTAAAGAGCCGGATTCTCGGCAAGGCGGGCGCAGTGCGCGATAAAGCCGGCAAACACCAGGCCGAACACACATAGCCCATAGCTGTAGACATGTACGGCAATTTCCGGCGCCACACCGAGCCGATTGGCGGCATAGACCGCCGGCATATACAGCCACACGCTGAATGGCGGATTGGTCTCGATCAAATCGACATAGAGCCGATCTCCGGCAAGCATGCGCTCGCAGAGCGCGATCACCCAGCTGGTGTCGGGAACGACGCCCCAGCGCGCCTGCCAAGGCACGGCAACGACAAGCACAGCCGCCGCAAGGACAAGCGGCCACAGCCGCTCAGCTTGGCCTATGACGCCGTGAGCGAGGGGCTGGTCCTGAATTGCGCTCATTTCAAATCGTTCCGCAGGCTGGCATCGGTGCCCGCGAACACCCAGTGGCGAAGCACGACATAGTTGACGAGGGGGATGAGGATGCATGTCGCCACGATCGGGACCAGCGCCGGCAGGCCGAGCAGTCCAGACAGCAGCGCCGGCAGGAGCAGGGAAACCGCCAGGCCGACGAGAGTGAGAGCGACAAAGCGCGGCGCCTCGAAACGGTGCGCCCCGTCAGAGACGAAGGTGAAATATTTGTGCCCCGCATAGGAGAACAGCGCCGCCGTGAGATAGGCGGCAAACGATGCGAGCGTGACTCGCAACCCGGCAAACGACAGGCAGAGCGCGACGGCGGCATAGAGGCCTGTCGCCATGCCGCCGATCACGGCAAAGCGGGAAACGGAATGGTTCACGACTGCCGAAATCATCGCATCAGGCGGCGAGGCTGTCATAGGCGGCATCGGGCTGTTTGCCGAACACGGCCAGCAGCGAGACGCCGAACGGCAAGGCAGCGCTGGGCACGATGCGGCGCTCGGCCGAAAACATCGCCCGCATCACCGCGTTGATCGGCCCGGGCGGTGTCGCATGGCCGGACGGTCGCGCCGGTTTGCGCATCCGGTCCGCCAGCCGCGCCAGCGCCGCGACCGGAAAGAGCGCTGTATTGGTGTAGGTCAGCCGGTCTATCCTGTAACCCGCGGCTTCGATGCGCCCGCGCAGCAGGCTGCGCGAATAGCGGCGCATGTGATGCAGGCCGACGTCATGCGTGCTCCACAGCCACTGATGCGCCGGAACCGTCAGCACCACCCGGCCGCCCGGTTTCAGCATGTGGCGGATCGCCTCCAGGGAGGCCTCGTCCTCGGCGACATGTTCCAGCACGTCGAATAGGCAGATGAGGTCGAAGCTTGCCGGTGCGACCGGGATGTTGTCGGGCAGGTGGCCAGGCAGAAAGTCGCGGCCGGTCTTTTCGCGCGCGATCTGCCGCGCCAGATCGCTCATTTCGACCGCGCAGACCTTGCCGAACTGTTCCAGCATGGCAATGTTGCCACCGGTGCCGGCGCCGATTTCAAGGATTTTCGCGCCCTCCGGCATGCCGAGGCTGCGAATGACGGCTTCGGCGATGGCCCGGCGTCCACAGAACCACCAGTGTTTGTCTTCGGTTGCCGCCATGTAGCGATAGGCGTCGAGTTCCATCAGTCGGTGCCCCCGAATGTGCGTCGTACGATGTAGATCGGCCGCTGCTTGATCTCGGCATAGACCCTGCCGAGATACTGGCCGACAATGCCGATGCCGAGCAGCTGGATGCCGCCGAGGAAGAGCACGCTGACCAGCAGCGAGGCATAGCCGGGCACATCGACGCCGAAGATCATGGTCTTGGCGACGATCACTAGCCCATAGAGGAACGACAAAGCCGAGATGACAGCGCCGACATAGGTCCAGATTTCGAGCGGCGCCGTGGAGAAGCTGGTGATGCCCTCGAGGGCGAAGTTCCACAGCTTCCAGCCGGAGAATTTCGACTGGCCGGCGATGCGCTGGTCGCGGACATAGTCGACGGTCGCGGTGCGGAAGCCGACCCAGGCGAACAGGCCCTTCATGAAGCGGCGGCGCTCCGGCAAGGAGCGCAGCGCCTCGATCACCTGGCGATCGATCAGGCGAAAGTCGCCGACATCGTGCGGGATCTTCTGCTGCGCGATCCAGTTGTGGACGCGGTAGAACATCGAAGCGGAGCGCTGCTTGACAAAACTGTCGCTCGACCTGTCCGTGCGCTTGGCCAGGACCACCTCGAAGCCTTCGCGCCATTTTTCGATCAGCAGCGGAATGACATGCGGCGGATCCTGCAGGTCGACGTCGATCGGGATGGCGGCGTCGGCGTCGCAGCAATCGAGCCCGGCGGTCATCGCGGCTTCCTTGCCGAAATTCCGCGACAGGTCGATCACCTGGATGCGCGGATCGGCGCGCTGCGCCTCGATCAGCCGCTCGAGTGTGGCGTCGGTGCTGCCGTCATTGACGAAGATGAGCTCGAACGTTTCCTTCAACGGGTCGATGCTTGCGCACACCGCCTTGAGGAAAGGTGCGATTGCGGCTTCCTCATTGTGCACCGGTACGATCAGCGCAACGGTCGCCGTCCCGTCCTGCGGACGCACGGTGGGGCCTGCTGCTGGCCGATCGATATGAAGGAATGGCGCGTTCATTGCCTGCCCAAGCCCGCGGATCAGGCGCAACAATAGGCAAGTCTGGGTTAAGATGACTTTAAGTTATAGTCCTTGATTTCAACCAATAGGGTGGGATTTCACAGTTTCCTGAGCGCCACTTCCTCGACCAGGTGATTGGCGCCCTTGCGCAGGATGAGGTCGGCGCGCGCCCTCGTCGGGACGATGTTCTCGCGCAAATTTTTCAGGTTGATGTTGTTCCACAAGCCTTCCGCAATGGCGCGCGCGGCGTCTTCGGAAAGCTGCGAATAGCGGTGGAAGAAGGAGTCCGGATTGCGGAAGGCCGTCTCGCGCAGCCGCATGAAGCGGGCGATGTACCATTGATGAATCAGCTTTTCGTCGGCATCGATATAGATGGCGAAATCGAAGAAATCGGACAGGAACGGCACGATCTTGCCGTCCTTCGGCAATTTGCCGGGCTGCAGCACATTGATGCCTTCGAAGATCAATATGTCGGGCCGGTCGATGGTGACAAACTCGCCGGGAATGACGTCATAGGTCAAATGCGAATAGACCGGCGCGCGGACATTGCGCTGCGCCGATTTGATGCCCGAGAGGAAACGCAGCAGCGCACCGACATCATAGCTGTCGGGAAAGCCCTTGCGCTCCATCAGATTGTCGCGCCGCAACACCTCGTTGGGTAGAAGAAAACCGTCGGTGGTGATGAGATCGACCTTGGGGCTCGACGGCCAGCGCGCCAGAAGCTCCTTCAGCACGCGCGCCGTGGTCGACTTGCCGACCGCGACCGAACCGGCAATGCCGATGATGAACGGCGTCTTGACCACATCCAGCGCGTTGAAAAAGGCCTGGCGTTGCCGAAACAGCAGCTGGCTGGCCTCGACATGGGCCGACAGCAGGCGCGACAGCGACAGATAGATGCGCTTGACCTCTTCGAGGTCGACCGGGTCGTTGAGCGAGCGCAGACGGTTGATCTCGTCTTCGCTCAGCGTCATCGGCGTGTCGGCGCGGAAGTTCGACCATTGCTCGGCCGAGAAGAAACGGTAGGGGGAATATTTCTCGGTCGGAGCGAGCTGGTCCATCGAGTTTCCTGCCCTCTAGAGCATGATGCCGAAAAGTGTGAAGCGGTTTTCGGACGACATCATGCTCCTTCTTTAATTTTAGAGACGGATTCAGATTTCAGGCCTTGGCCTGAAATCATCCGGCTCTAGCGGTCAACCCTTCGACCGCGAAGCCTTTTCGGCGACGCCCGAGCGGCCGGTACGGCTCTCGAGCTCGCGCAGTACGTCGTCCAGCGGAACCTCCGCAATCCCAAGCACGACAAGCCAATGATATATAAGATCGGCACTTTCGGAAACGAGGGCTTTTTTGTCGCCTTTGACGGCGGCAATGACGGTCTCGACCGCCTCCTCGCCAAGCTTTTGCGCGGCCTTGTCCATGCCCTTGGCAAACAGTTTCGCCGTCCACGAGTCCGGGTCGCCGGACTGGGCGCGTTGGGCGATGATTGTCTCCAGCTCGGAGAGCGAGAATTCAGCCATGGCGCGGTAGCAAGCCTTTCTTAGCCGGAAACGCTCTAGGGCCGATCGACGGATGAGTCCAGCCGCATCGGCAGGCCGGCCTTGGCCATATGCGCCTTGGCTTCTGCAATCGTGTAGGTGCCGAAATGGAAGATCGATGCCGCCAGCACGGCTCCCGCGTGGCCGTCGCGAATGCCCTCGACCAGGTGATCAAGCGTGCCGACGCCGCCCGACGCGATCACCGGCGCGCGCACCGCATCCGCGATCGCACGGGTCAGCGCAATGTCGTAGCCGGCCTTGGTGCCGTCACGGTCCATCGAGGTCAACAGGATCTCACCGGCGCCACGATCGACCATTTTTCGCGCAAACTCGACCGCATCGATGCCGGTCTTTTCGCGGCCGCCATGGGTGAAGATCTCCCAGCGGTCGCTCTCGCCCGCGGCGGAAACCTTCTTGGCGTCGATGGCCACGACGATGCACTGATTGCCGAATTTGTCCGCTGCCTCGGCGACAAAATCCGGATTCTTCACCGCCGCCGTGTTGATCGACACCTTGTCGGCGCCGGCCAGCAGCAGTTTTCTGATATCGGCGACCTGGCGCACGCCGCCGCCGACCGTCAGCGGCATGAAGCACTGTTCGGCGGTGCGGGCGACGACATCGAAGATGGTTTCCCGGTTGTCGGACGACGCGGTGATGTCGAGAAAGCAGAGCTCGTCGGCGCCGGCCGCGTCATAGGCTTTTGCCGCCTCGACCGGGTCGCCGGCATCGATGAGGTCGACGAAATTGACGCCCTTGACGACGCGGCCGTTCTTGACATCGAGGCAAGGGATGACGCGGGCTTTCAGCATCAGCGCTTCTCCATCGTCGCCAGCAACTCGCTGAGCAACTCCCCGACCAGCGGTGGAACCTCGGCCTGCGCGTCGAAGGCCGGATCGTAGGCCGAGATGGTGATGCCGGAAATCGGCAGCAGCCCGGCCATGCCGCACACCGCCTGGCGCAGCTGTTTCGGCTCCGGGCCACCCGGCGTGGTGTAACGGTTGGCCTGCAACGCCTCGGGATCGTGCACGTCGAGATCGAGATGCAGGTGCACCCGCTTTGCCTCCGGCGCCTTTAGTCTGCCACAGGCCATTGACCAGTCGGGGCATTCGGTACGGATCACCGGCAGCGTCTTCAACAGCTCCTGTTCGGCGGGGTCGAGGTCGCGCGCATTGACCAGCACGCAGCGGGCCGGATCGATCGGTTTGAAGCCGGGGATGGCCGAGGCCATCGGCTTCCAGCACAGGCCGAGGACCGTGGCCAGCGCCATGCCGTCGAGAAAGCCGTAGACGGAGGTTTCGGGCGTGTTGAGGTCGCCATGCTGGTCGGCCCAGATGATCGCATCGGCGTCTTCGCCGGCGACCGTACCCGCCGATGTCAGACAGTTACCGGCCAGCACGATCGGAAAGCGGCCGCGGTCGATGGCGATGCGGACCTCGCCGCAGACGGCATTGCAGACCGCAAAGCCGGTTGCGATCTCGCGCTCCTGCTCGTCGCCTACCCTGCCGATGTCGGTAACGACGACGTCATGCCCGGCCAGCGTCAGCGCATCGACGAGCCCGCCGGCGACGATCGCGTCCGGTCCCTGGCCCATGCCGCCGTGATAGTGGCCGCTGTCATAGGAGGCCAGGATGATGGAGATTTTCACGTGCGGGTCTCCATTGCCTTGCCTTGCAGCACCGCCAGCGCCTCGGCCGGATCGATGCGCCCGTCATAGAGCGCGCGGCCGGAGATCGCGCCTTCGAGTTTTTTCGCGTCGGGCATGGTCATGCGCACAATGTCGGCGATCGAGGCCAGTCCGCCCGAGGCGATGACCGGAATCGACACGGCCTCGGCGAGGTCGATCGTGGCATCCCAGTTGATGCCGGTCAGAACCCCGTCGCGGTCGATGTCGGTGTAGATGATGGCGGCCACGCCGGCGCCTTCGAATTTCTGCGCCAGTTCGATGACGCCGAGGCTTGAGGCCTCGGCCCAGCCTTCGACCGCCACCTTGCCACCCTTGGCGTCGATGCCGACGGCAATCTTGCCCGGGAATTCCTTGCAGGCCTGCTTCACCAGGTCGGGGTCGCGAACCGCCACGGTGCCGAGAATGACGCGCGCCAGCCCGCGGTCGAGCCAGTCTTCGATCTGCTCTAGCGTCCGGATGCCGCCGCCGAGCTGCACCGGGTTCTTCGTCGCCTTGAGAATGGCGCCGACCGCCGCGCTGTTGACGCTTTGGCCCTTGAAGGCGCCGTTGAGGTCGACGACGTGCAGCCACTCAAAACCTTGGTCCTCGAAGGCCCTGGCCTGGGCCGCCGGGTCGTCATTGTAGATCGTCGCGGTCGCCATATCGCCGTGCTTCAACCGCACGCATTTGCCGTCCTTGAGATCGATGGCGGGAAACAGGATCACGGTCAGGCACCCTCGACGATGACGAAATGGCCGGTCGAGGCGGCGAGCCTGTATTTTGACGCCTCCTGATACTCCGGCGAGTGATAGCAGGCGACGGCCACATCGTAGGATTCGAACTCGACCACGACATGACGATTGCCGGTCAACGTTTCCGGGTTTTCATAGCGCCCGGCCCGGACGATGAACTTCGCGCCATATTTGGCGAAGGCTTTGGCGTTGGCTTCGATGTACTGCTTGTAGATCTCGGGATCGCGGACATCGACCAGCGCGATCCAATAGCCCTTCTTGCTCATCAGGGTCTCCAGCGCAGGAAATTGGTGATCAGCGCCAGGCCGAGCGCCTGGCTTTTTTCGGGATGGAACTGCGTACCGGCAAGATTGCCGCGCGCGACCGCAGCCGTTACCGGGCCGCCATAGTCGGCAACGGCCAGCACCTCGTCCGGCTTGGTCGCGTCAAGATGATAGGAATGGACGAAATAGGCATGCAGCCCCTTGGGCCCGGTCGCAATGCCGGAAAACAATGGGTGCTTGCGCTCCAGATCGATCGTGTTCCAGCCGATCTGGGGGATTTTCAGCGCCGGATCGGTCGGCGTGATCTCCTTGACGTCGCCGGCAATCCAGCCGAAGCCGTTGGTCACGGTCTTTTCCAGGCCGCGCTGCGACATCAGCTGCATGCCGACGCAGATGCCGAGAAACGGCCGCGCCTTGGCGATCGCCACCTCCTCCACCGCTTCCCACATGCCGGTCACGCCGCGCAGGCCTGCCGCGCAGTCGGCATAGGCGCCGACGCCGGGCAGCACGATGCGATCGGCGCTGCGCACCCGCTCGGCATCGGCGGTCAGCTCGATCGCCGCCGCGATGCCGGCTTCATGCGCGGCGCGCTCGAAGGCCTTGGTGGCCGAGCGCAGATTGCCCGACCCGTAATCGATGATCGCAACCCGCATGTCAGCCTTTTCCCGGCGTATGGGTCAGCCCGAGCGTCAGGCCGGTCTGCGCCGGCCGGGCAAGACTGGCATCGGGCACGATGCGTGGCAGCGGCGCCTGTTCCTCCGCCTTCGCCTCCGCGTCCAGCGCCTGGCGGATGTCGGCACCGTCAGGATTGTCGGCTTCGATCACGCCCCATTCATGCCAGCCGCGGCGGCGCAGGGCCGCGATCCGCAGCCCTTGGCCCTCCAGGCCGATATAGAGCGAGACCAGCAGCGACAGCGCCGAGCCTGCCCAATCCAGTCCCAGCCTTTGGCCGAGCCCCGAGATGAGGCCCATGGCGACGAAGGCGAGCGCGGCCTCGACCCACAGCCGGTGCCAGGCGAGCCACAGCGGCGCAAGCAGGAAAGCCAGCCAGGAAAAGCCGTCGCGAACAAAAATGGTTGCGTCGGCCGCCTCGGTGCGGCCCGGCGGTTCCATCACGACATAGATGGCCATCAGCCTACCCTTTCAGAGATCCCTTGGTGGAGGGAACCGCGTCTGGCTGGCGCGGGTCGCGCTCCAGCGCTGCACGCAGCGCACGCGCCACCGCCTTGAAGCAGGTCTCGGCAATATGGTGGTTGTTGGCGCCATAGTGATTGGTGACATGCAGCGTGATGCCGGCATTCTGCGCCAGCGCCTGGAAGAATTCGCGCACCAGTTCGGTGTCGAACGTGCCGATCTTCGGCGACGAGAAAGCGACGTTCCAGACCAGGAACGGACGGCCCGACACGTCGATCGCCGCGCGCGTCAGCGTCTCGTCCATGGCAAGGTCGATCGAGGCATAGCGCATGATGCCGCGCCGTTCGCCCAGCGCCTTGGCCAGCGCCTGGCCGATTGCAATGCCGGTGTCCTCGACAGTGTGATGGTCATCAATGTGCAGGTCGCCTTTGGCCTTGACCGTGATGTCGATCAGCGAATGGCGCGACAGCTGGTCGAGCATATGGTCGAAGAAGCCGACGCCCGTCGACATGTCGGAGATACCGGTGCCGTCGAGATGGACCGAAACCGCGATCTCGGTTTCCTTGGTCTTGCGGCTGACTTCGGCGGAACGGGACGCCATGACCTTATCCTTGTCTTTGGGCAAACGACTGGGGGCGAAACGGAAAGACAATGCCTCCAAGCGCTCATTTGCTTGAAAACGAAAGCCTTCTAGCAGCATGATCCGGCGATTGCCAGTTGCGATGCGGATCGCTATCGCCGGTAGCGGAGGCGGTTTGCAATCACCCGCCCCATGCATACATATGGCCGATCGAAATCACTCGTACCGCGCCAATCGCCTTATCGGGATCGCGCGAATCGGAGCTATAAATGTCGAATGAACTGACCATGCACGCCACGACCATCGTGACGGTGCGCAAGGGCAACAAGGTGGTGATCGCCGGCGATGGCCAGGTCAGCCTTGGCCAGACCATCATGAAAGGCAATGCCAAAAAGGTGCGCCGCATCGGCAAGGGCGGCAATGTCATTGCCGGTTTCGCCGGCGCCACGGCGGATGCCTTCACCTTGCTGGAGCGGCTGGAAGCCAAGCTCGAACAATATCCCGACCAGCTGACGCGCGCCTGCGTCGAGCTCGCCAAGGACTGGCGCACCGACCGCTATCTGCGCCGGCTGGAAGCGATGATGCTGGTGGCCGACAAGTCGGTGTCACTGGCGCTGACCGGCACCGGTGACGTGCTGGAGCCTGAATTCGGCGTCATGGCCATCGGCTCCGGCGGCAATTATGCGCTGGCGGCTGCCCGTGCGCTGATGGACACCGACAAGGATGCCGAGGAGATCGCCCGCAAGGCGATGCAGATCGCCTCCGACATCTGCGTCTACACCAACAATAATTTCGTCATCGAAACACTCGATGCCGCCTGAGCCGCCGGTGCTCTACGATTTTCGGCCGGTTGTGGAAAAAGACCTGCCGATTATCGCCGGCTGGCTGGCCGAGCCGCATGTCGCCGAGTGGTGGGACGATCCGGATACGGAAATCGCCGGAATCCGCGAGCATATCGACTCGATTTCCGTCGAGCCGCTGATCGTCGAACTCGACGGCAAACCGATTGCCTATCTGCAGAGCTACGACCCGCATCTGGAGGACGGTCATCCCTATGCCGACCAGCCGTTCGGCACGCTCGGCATCGACCTGTCGATCGGCGTGCCGGACCTTATCGGCAAAGGTCATGGCTCGGCCATCGTCAGGCAGTTCGTGGAACAGCTGTTCGAAGAAGGCGCGCCGCGCGTCATCATCGATCCGCATCCCGACAATGGCCGCGCCATCCGCGCCTATGAAAAGGCGGGCTTCAGGGCTATCGATCGCAGGCACTCGGAATATGGGGACGTCGTGCTGATGGCCGTCGATGCCGAAGGCGACGCGCAAGAGGGGGAATAAGCTGATGACGACACCGGGTGGGGACAAGAATTACTCGGCCTACGAAGACAGCTGGCGGATGGGGCTTCTGCTCGTGCTCGCTCTGCTCATCTTCCAGGCGGGGGCGCTGTACGGCATGGGCCGCACGCCGATCTGCACCTGCGGCTACGTCAAACTCTGGCACGGGGTGGTGAACAGTTCGGAGAATTCCCAGCACATTTCCGACTGGTACACCTTCTCGCATATCATCCACGGCTTCCTGTTCTACGCCCTGGCCTGGTTCCTGTTTCCGCGCTCGCCGATCGGCCTGCGCCTGGCTTTTGCGGTCGTCATCGAGGGCGGCTGGGAGCTCCTGGAAAACAGCCCGTTCATCATCGAGCGCTACCGCGCCGGCACCATTTCGCTGGATTACTATGGCGACTCGATCATCAATTCGGTGTCCGACACACTGGCCATGGTGCTGGGATTTGTGATGGCACGAAAGCTACCTATATCAGTCGTCGTCGGCCTCGCCCTCATCTTCGAACTGGGCGTCGGCTATCTCATCCGGGACAATCTGACGCTCAACGTGATCATGCTGCTGCATCCGTTCGAGCCCATCAAGCAGTGGCAAAGTGGAATTTAGTGATATGACCACCTTCTCTCCCCGTGAAATCGTTTCGGAACTCGACCGCTTCATCATCGGCCAGAAGGACGCCAAGCGCGCCGTGGCCATCGCCTTGCGCAACCGCTGGCGCCGCCAGCAGCTGGAAGGCCAGATGCGCGAAGAGGTGATGCCGAAGAACATCCTGATGATCGGCCCCACCGGCGTCGGCAAGACCGAGATATCGCGCCGCCTGGCGCGTCTCGCCGGCGCGCCCTTCGTCAAGGTCGAGGCCACCAAGTTCACCGAGGTCGGCTATGTCGGCCGTGATGTCGAGCAGATCATCCGCGACCTCGTCGAGATCGCCATCGGCCTGGTGCGCGAGAAGATGCGCGAGGACGTCAAGGCGCGTGCCCACATCAACGCCGAGGAACGCGTGCTGGAAGCCCTCGTCGGCAAGACGGCGAGCCCGGCGACGCGCGACAGCTTCCGCAAGAAGCTGCGGGACGGCGAGCTCGACGACAAGGAGATCGAGGTCGAGGTGGCCGACACTGGCAATGGCGGCATGCCCGGCTTCGAGATTCCCGGCATGCCCGGCGGCAATATCGGCGTACTCAACATCAACGACATGCTGTCGAAGGCGATGGGCGGCAAGAAGACCAAGAGCCGCAAGACCACGGTCAAGGAATCCTATGCGCTGTTGATCAGCGACGAATCCGACAAGCTGCTCGACCAGGACGAGGTGGTGCGCAGAGCGCTCGAATCGACCGAAAACGACGGCATCGTCTTCCTCGACGAGATCGACAAGATCGCCTCGCGCGAGGGGGGCATCGGTGCCGGCGTGTCGCGCGAGGGCGTGCAGCGCGACCTGCTGCCGCTGGTTGAGGGCACGACGGTGGCGACCAAATACGGACCGGTGAAGACCGACCACATATTGTTCATCGCCTCGGGTGCGTTCCACGTTGCCAAGCCGTCCGACCTTTTGCCGGAGCTGCAGGGCCGCCTGCCTATCCGCGTCGAACTGCGCGCGCTGGAGAAGGACGATTTCGTCCGCATCCTCACCGAGACGGAAGCCAGCCTGATCAAGCAGTATATTGCGCTGATGAAGACCGAGGGGGTCGACCTGACCTTCACCGACGACGCCATCGATTCGCTCGCCGGCATCGCCGTCGACCTCAACGCCAGCGTCGAAAACATCGGCGCAAGGCGGCTGCAGACGGTCATGGAGCGCGTGCTGGACGAGATCTCCTACGATGCGCCGGACCGCAACGGCACCAGCGTCACCATCGACGCCGCCTATGTGGAAAAGCATGTCGGCGACCTCTCCAGAAACACAGATTTGTCGCGATTCATCCTTTAAACAACGGCGCCGGTAGAGCGCCGCGCGTCCTTCGGGCGCAAAGGTCGCTCTAACAGTATTGAATCGACGCATCGGACTTTCCAAAAATCGGTTCCGATTTTTGGGCCGATGCTTCGGCAACAATTTCCGGCGAACAGCATTATGTGTGGCCGGATGGTATCATGCGGCCACCTTTCGTCTTGCCGTGTGACGGGGCGCTCTCGACTCAACCCGGAGCACTACCCTAGTTTGCGCGGCATTATTGCAGGCGGCGGCGCATGAAGAAACTGATCCTGATCATTCTCGGCTTGACGCTGGCGGCGACGCTGTTCGCCGCCGACGCGGCAACATTGGTGCCGGCCGGCAACCGCAACGTCGTGCAGCCCGACATACCCGGCGCCTCCAGCCGCCGCACCCAGGCCACCAACACTACCTTCCAGGCCAAATACCGCAAGGTCTACGCCTTGCTGCAGAGTGACGCCGAACTGCGCGCCAAGATCAAGAAGGCGGCCGCCGCTTACGGCATCGACCCCTTGCACATCGTCGGCGCCATCGTCGGCGAGCACACCTACAATGTCGACGCCTACGACCGGCTGCAGACCTATTACGTCAAGGCGATCTCCTACCTCTCCAGCAAGCTCTCCTTCGCTTATGACGGCGAGGACATCACCGATTTCGTGCAGCGGCCGGAATTCAAGAAATGCACGATGTCCGACAGCTACGATCTGTGGGAATGTCGCGAGCAGGTGTGGAACCACTCTTTCCGCAGCAAGACCGTCGGCGGCACAAGCTTTCCCAACGACCGCTTCGGCGCCACGTTCTTCCAGCCCTATTATGCCGGCCAGACCTTTGGCCTCGGCCAGCTCAACCCGCTGACCGCGCTGCAGATGAGCGATCTCGTCCACAAGGTTTCGGGGTTGCCCGAGCTCGATGTCGGCGATCCGAATGGGGTCTACAAGACGATTATGGATCCAGATCTGACGCTGCCCTATGTGGCGGCGACGATCAAGAAATCGATCGATGCCTACAAAAATATTGCCGGCTTCGACATCTCGGGCAATCCGGGGCTCACCGCCACGCTCTACAATGTCGGCAATCCCGAGCAGCGCGCCTATGCGCTGAAGGCCGAAAACGACAAGCGCCGCGGCGCCGGCGAACCGGTGAAACTGCCGGAAGAGAATTATTATGGCTGGCTGGTCAACGACAAGCTGGACGAGCTGAAGGTGCTGTTTTAGGGGCCTTCTACCTCCCCCTTGTGGGGAGGTCGGACCGAAGGTCCGGGTGGGGTCGGTGCCGCACCCCCCACTCCGCTGCTTTCGCAGCGACCCACAAGGGGGGAGGGTAAGCCTAGGCCGCCAGCAGCGACTTCAGCTTCACATCCTGCGATCCCAGCGCTTCCGGCGCCGGCTTTGCCCGCTTGGCGATCAGCATCTCTGCCAGCCTGATGTCGCGCGCCACCGCATTGCCGGGACCGATACCACTCGCCGCCACCAGCCGGCCATCGTCGGCCAGATGAAACAGGATGAACGCGCCATCGTCGAGGTCGCGGCGCACCGTGCTTTTGCCCTCGTCGGAAAGTCCGGCAATCTGCAGGCTGAGCCCATACTGATCCGACCAGAACCACGGCACCGCTGCATGCGCCTCGCCGGCGCCCAGCATGTTCCTCGCGGCCAGCGCGCCCTGTTCCTGGGCGTTGCGCCAGGCCTCCAGCCGCACCCGGCGGCCAGCATAGATAGCTAGCGGAAACGAACAGCAATCACCCGCGGCGAAGATGTCCGGATCGTCGGTGCGCAGTTCGGCGTTGACGACAATGCCGTTATCGACGGACAGGCCCGCCTCAGTGGCAAGTCCGGTGACCGGCACGGCGCCGATGCCGATGACGACGAGATCGGCGACGACTTCCTGCCCATCGGCGAGCGTGATGCGGGTCTTCGTTCCGTCATCGGCGATGGAGGTGATGCCCTGGCCGGTGAGCACCGTTACGCCTTCGGCCTCATGCGCCTGATGGACGATCTCAGCGATCTCGGCCGGCACACCGCGCATCAGGATGCGCGGCTGCGCCTCGATGACGGTGACCGCAACCCCGAGCTTGCGCGCCGAGGCCGCGAGTTCGAGGCCGATAAAGCCGCCACCAATGATGGCGATACGGTTTGCGGGGCTGAGGTGACTGCGAATGGCGAGTGCGTCGGCAAAGGTGCGGAGGTAGACGCAGCGCGCACCCAACCCCGGCATGGGCAGCTTGCGCGGTGTCGAACCGGTCGCCAGCAGCAGTTTGTCGTAGGCGAGCACCGAACTGTCAGACAGCCGCACCAGATGCGCCGCGCGGTCGATAGCCACGGCTTGCACGGAATGGATATGGCGTATGGACCGTTCCGCCAGAATTTCGTCGCTGGCGATCGCCTTGATTTCAGGCGCATCGCTGACCATCGCGTCTTTCGACAAAGGAGGCCGCTCATAGGGCAGGTGCGGTTCGTCACCGACCAGCGTCACCGGGCCGTCATAGCCGAGCTCGCGCAGTGTCAGCGCTGCCCGCCCGCCACATTCGCCGGCGCCGATGATGACCATCCCCGCTTGCATCGCCATCATCCGATCTGGATCAGCACTTTGCCCGCCTCGACCTTGACCGGATAAGTCGCGAGGTTGACGCAGACCGGTGCGCCGCGTGCGGCGCCCGTCTTGTAATTGAAGCGGCCATTATGCTTGGGGCATTCGATGATGTCGTCCATCACCAGCCCGTCGGCCAGATGCACCTTTTCATGTGTGCACAGGCCATCGGTGGCGAAATAGTCATCGTCCGGGCTGCGATAGATGGCGAAGGTGCGGCCGCCATGATCGAAGCGCATGACATCCTCTTCGTCGATATCGCCGGCCGCACAGGCCTCGACCCAGTCACTCATTTTCTCTCTCCAAAAATCGGATCGCCGCGATCATTCCGCCGCGGCGGCGACGGCATCGTTGTGGAATTCCTCGCGGTACGGCCGCGCCGTCGGCGGTAGTTCGCGCTTGAGGAAATAATCCTCGTTGCGCAGCTGGCGCAGGAAGGCCGGGATCATCTCGCGATAGCCGGCCAGGATCGACGGCGTCGGCGCCGGCAGATCGTGCTTAATCAGCGCATGCAGCTTCGGCAGCGCGTGATAGGGCACCATCGGGAACATGTGGTGTTCGACGTGATAATTCATGTTCCAGTAGATGAAGCGGCTGATCGGGTTGATGTAGACGGTGCGGCTGTTCAGCCGGTGGTCGACGACATTGTCGGCGAGCCCACCATGCTGCAGCAGGCCGACCATGACGTGATGCCAGGCGCCGTAGAGCCGGGGCAGGCCGACCAGCATGAGCGGCAGCCATGAGCCGAAATAGATCGCCAGCGCGATGGTCACGGCATAGATCGCCGTCCAGATGCGAGCGACATGGATCGCCCTGGGCTGTTCCTGTTCCGGGATAAAAGTCTTTTCCGCCGCGCTGATGTTGCCGGCGGCGTTGCGCAGCATGTCTGACATCGCACGCCAGGCATCGAGCACGCCGACGAAGGCGAGGACGACACGCAGCAGGTCCGGCGGCCGCATCACCGATATCTCAGGATCGCGGCCGACGATGATGGTGTCGGTGTGGTGGCGGGTGTGGCTCCAGCGCCAGGTCACCGGATTGCGCATGATCATGAAGCAGGCGATCTGGTAGACCGCGTCGTTCATCCACTGCGTGCGGAAGGCGGTGCCGTGGCCGCATTCGTGCCAGCGCGAATCGGTCGAGGAGCCGTAGAGCACGCCATAGACGAAGAAGAATGGCACGCACCACCAGGTGCCCCAGAACCAGGCGCCGCCTGCCGCGCTAAGGATGAGCGCGCCGAGCCAGATGATGGTGTCGCGGATCGCCGGCTGGTCCGAGCGCTGCATCAGCTCTTTCATCTGCTTGCGCGAGACATCGGTGTGATACCACTCGGCCGCCGACAGCCCGGTCTCGACGGCGAGCCTGGCGTCGCGGCCGATCAGGCTGTAGTCGCGCCGGGACGGTGCTGCGTCCATCACTGCCGTCATCGAGGTTCCTCCATCAGCGCCTTGCGATCAGCCCACAATGGAAGCTCGGGCGCAATAGCTGGGAATTCAAAATAGCGCCAAGCCATGATAGTCTCAATATCATAAAGATAGTTTCTATCATTTCATATCAGAATGAGGTAATCTCAGTTCGCAAGCAGCGGAGGATCCATGGCAAAGCGGCCAACCATCACCGATCTGGCGCGCATCTCCGGCGTTAGCGTCGCCACCGTCGACCGGGTGCTGAACAACCGGCTGCCGGTGCGCGAGGAAACCGCGCGCCGTGTCTATGAGGCCGCGACCGGTATCGGCTATCACGCCGCCGGGCTGATCAAACAGCGCATGCGCCAGGAATTGCCGGAATACCGACTCGGCTTTCTGCTGCTGCGCGGCAATGATGTCTTCTACGGCGATTTCGCGCGGGAACTGGAAGTGGCGGTCTCGCAATCGCAGCGCTTTCGCGGCGTCGCCACCATCGACTTCGCCAGTTCGCTCGCCGCCGACGAGATCGCCGCCCAGATGCGCAGACTGGCGGCGAAATCCAGGGCCATCGCCGTTGTCGGCCCGGACCATCCAACGTTGACGGCGGCGGTGGAGGCGCTGAAGGCGAGGGGGCAACCGGTCTTCTCGCTGCTGTCGGACTTTGCCGCCGGCATCCGAGAGGGCTATGTCGGCCTCGACAACCGCAAGGTCGGTCGCACCGCGGCCTGGATGATCGCCAAGGCGGCGCCGAAGCCCGGCAAGGTCGCCCTTTTCGTCGGCAGCCATCGCTTCCACGGCCATGAGCTGCGCGAGATCGGCTTTCGCTCCTTCTTCCGCGAACACGCGCCGGAGTTTACCGTGATGGAAACGCTGGTCAATCTGGAAGCCAACCGGGTGACCCACGATGCGATGATCGATCTCCTGGCGCGCTATCCGGATCTTGCCGGCTGCTACGTCGCCGGCGGCGGCATGGAAGGCGCGGTCTCGGCGCTGCGGGCGGCGAAGCCGGCAAACATGCCGGTGGTCGTCTGCAACGAGATCAACGCCGAATCGCGCGCAGCACTCGCCGACAACATCCTGACCATGGTGATCTCGACACCGCTCGCCGCTCTGTGCCGCGAGCTCGTCGGGCTGATGGCGCATGCCATCGAGGCCGGCGCCGCCAATGCGCCGGGCCAGACCTTTCTGCCCTTCGACATCTACGTGCCGGAAAACATTTGACCCTCGCCGGCGAGAGTCGGCCCGGAAATGATAGAATCTATCAGAGCGAGCCGAAAATCCGCCATCCGACCGCGGAATCACCCTTGACGTCGCGGCGGAAAATGGAATAAATATTTCACCAACTAGGTATTTTGGTTCTTTCGTTCCGGAACATCTGTTTCAAACAGGGAGCCTGGCGTTCCAATCCTTGGGAAAACGCCGTCCGGAACAGAGACGACATAGGGAGAGATTCCTCGGGCGATCGGGGATTCCGGGTAGATCGGTGCAGCCGGACACCAAATGTGGAGGAGAAACACAATGAAGAAACTGATTTTGGGCGTCGCCTTTGCGGCGCTGATGAGTTCGTCCGCTTTTGCCGCCAAGATCGGCGTGTCGATGGCCAAGTTCGACGACAACTTCCTGACCGTGCTGCGCAACGGCATGATCGAGCAGGCCAAGGGCATGAGCGGCGTCGAGTTGCAGGTCGAAGACGCACAGAACGACGTCGCCAAGCAGCTCGACCAGATCAAGAACTTCGCCGCCTCGGGCGTCGACGCCATCATCGTCAACCCCGTCGACACCTCGGCCACGCAGGCGATGTCGGACGCTGCCGCCGCTGCCAAGATCCCGCTCGTCTATGTCAACCGCGAGCCGGTCAACGTCGACTCGCTGCCCGACAACCAGGCCTTCGTCGCCTCGAACGAGGCCGATTCCGGCACGCTCGAGACCAAGGAAGTCTGCCGCCTGTTCACGGAAGCCGGCAAGAAGGAAGCCAATGTCTATGTCATCATGGGCGAGCTTTCCAACCAGGCCGCCGTGCAGCGCACCAAGGACATCGACGATGTCATCGCCACGCCTGAGTGCAGCTTCATCAAGATCATCGACAAGCAGACCTCGAACTGGAACCGCGACGAAGCGCAGAACCTGATGACTAACTGGCTGTCGACCGGCAAGCCGTTCGACGGCGTCATCGCCAACAATGACGAAAGCGCCATCGGCGCCATCCAAGCGATGAAGGCCGCCAACGTCGACATGAAGTCGGTGGTCGTCGGCGGTGTCGACGCCACGCAGGACGCGCTTGCCGCCATGCAGGCGGGCGACCTCGACGCAACGGTGTTCCAGGACGCGGCTGGCCAGGGCGCTGGTGCTCTGGACGCAGCCCTGAAGCTCGCCAAGGGCGAGAAGGTTGAGCACAAGGTCTACGTGCCCTTCCAACTGGTGACGCCTGCCAACATTGACAAGTTCCTTAAGAAGAACTGAGGCAAGCGCTTCGCTCGACCAACGGAGCGGCGCATCAACATCCGCGCCGCTCTTGTCTCCCTCACCGCCCGGACGGGCGGGAGGGCAGGTGTGGCCTCACGGAGGACAAGACATGTCACAGACATCGCATGGCGTCGGCGGGGTCAGCTATGACGCGAAGAAGCGGACATGGCCGGCCGAATTCAACGTCTTCCTGGCGCTCATCATTCTCGTCATCGTCTTCGAACTGATCGGCCGCATCTTTCTTGGCGACTCCTTCCTGTTCAACACCCGCGACAATGTCGCAGGGATCTTCAACGAGGCCCGCCTGCAGATTATCATCCTGCAGGTGTCGATCGTCGGCATCATCGCCATCGGCGTCACGCAAGTAATCATTTGCGGCGGCATCGATCTGTCCTCGGGCTCGATCGTCGGCGCCACTGCAATGATCGCCATGAGCTTCGCCCAGGTGGCGACGGTCAACGGCAATCCCAACCCCAAGGCGATGTTCCTGGCGCAAGGCTGGACCGACCTGCCGGTCATCGTGCCGGTGCTGGTCGCGATCGGTTGCGGCATGCTCGCCGGCCTGATCAACGGCTCGTTGATCGCCTACACGCGCATCCCGCCCTTCATCGCCACCCTCGGCATGATGATCACCGCGCGCGGCATCGCCAAATGGTGGTCCAAGGGCCAGCCGATCTCGTTTCCCACCGACAGTTTTGCCGCCATCAGCACCGGCTCGAGGCCCGTTATCATCTTCCTGGCGCTGGCGGTGCTGTTTCAGCTGATCCTGACCTATACGCGCTACGGCAAGCATTGTTATGCGATCGGATCCAACGAGGATGCCGCGCGCATGTCCGGCATCAAGATCGCCAATCACAAGATCCTCGTTTACACGATCGCAGGCATTCTTGCCTCGCTCGCCGCGGTCGTGTTGTGCTCCAAGAACCTGACCGCACAGTCCGGCATGGGCGTGATGTACGAGCTCGACGCCATCGCCATGGCGGTCATCGGCGGCGTCTCGCTGTCGGGCGGCCGTGGCTCGATCATCGGCACGGTGATCGGCGCGCTGATCTTCGGCGTCATCATTTCCGGCTTCACCTTCCTGCGCCTCGACGCCTACTATCAGGAGATGGTCAAGGGCGTGATTATCGTCGGCGCGGTCGTTCTCGACCAGTGGCGCCAACGCATGCGGGCATTGAGGGCTTGACCATGTCAGACATCGTCCTGAAGACCGAAAACCTCACCAAGCGCTATGGCGGCGTGCATGCGCTCGAAGGCGCGAATTTCGAACTGCGCAAGGGCGAGCATGTCGCCATCATGGGCGACAACGGCGCCGGCAAATCGACCTTCGTGCGCCAGATCACCGCTGTCGAGCAACGCACCAGCGGCCAGATCTGGTTCGACGGCAAGGAAGTGAATTTTGCCGGGCCGATCGAGGCCCGCACGGCGGGCATCGAGACCGTGTTCCAGAACCTGGCGCTGGCCGACGATCTCGACGTGCCGTCGAACCTGTTCCTCGGCCGCGAAAAGGTGCTGTTCAATCTCGGCCCGTTCTCGATCCTCGACCGCAAATACATGCGCAAGGCGACGGAAGCCGCACTGGTGCGCACCGCGGTGAAGATCCCCAATCTGTCGAACACCATCCGCCATATGTCAGGCGGCCAGCGGCAATGCGTGGCGATCGCCCGGACCGCAACCTTCGCCTCCAAGCTGATCATCATGGATGAGCCGACGGCAGCGCTCGGCGTGCAGGAGACGGCGCAGGTCGAAAACATCATCCGCACGCTGAAGGCCAATGGCGAGCCACTGATCCTGATCAGCCACAACATGCGCCAGGTATTCGACCTGTGCGACCGCATCGTCGTCTTCCGGCGCGGCCGCATCGTCGCCAATTTGCGCAAGGAGAACACCGACGGCAACGACATCGTCTCCTACATCACCGGCGCCAAGACCGGGGAGGCGGAACTAGCGGCTTGAACACGGCGGGCACCCGGTTTTCCGGGACGATCTGCCGCGCTCAGAAATCACGTTGCCACCTTTCCCTGACGGGAAGGTGGAGACACAACTCTCTCGAACCCATCCCCCTAGAGGAAATACCATGACTGTTCGTTTCGCCCTCCTCGGTGCCGGCCGCATCGGCAAGGTCCACGCCCGCGCCGTTGGCTCCAACCCCGACGCAAAGCTGGTAGCTGTGGCTGACGCCTTCGAGAAGGCGGCGACCGAGCTGGCAACTGCCTATGGCGCCGAGGTGCGCACCATCGACGCGATTGAAAAATCAAAAGACATCGACGCCGTCGTCATCTGCACGCCGACCGACACCCATGCCGATCTGATCGAGCGCTTCGCCAAGGCCGGCAAGGCGATCTTCTGTGAGAAGCCGATCGACCTCAACGTCAAGCGCGTGGAAAAATGCCTGGCCGTGGTCGACAAGGCCAAGGCGACGCTGATGGTCGGCTTCAACCGCCGCTTCGATCCGCATTTCGCCGCCGTGCGCAAGGCGATCGACGACGGCGCCATCGGCGCTGTCGAAATGGTCACCATCACCTCGCGCGATCCCGGCGCTCCGCCGGTCGACTACATCAAGCGCTCGGGTGGCATTTTTCGCGACATGACCATCCATGATTTCGACATGGCCCGCTTCCTGCTCGGCGAAGAGGTGGTAGCGGTCAGTGCCCATGCCTCGGTGCTGGTGGACAAGAAGATCGGCGAGGCCGGCGATTTCGATTCGGTCAGCGTCATCCTCGAGACCGCGTCCGGCAAGCAGGCCGTCATCTCCAACTCGCGCCGCGCCACCTATGGCTACGACCAGCGCATCGAGGTGCATGGCTCCAAGGGCATGGTCGCCGCCGAAAACCAGCGGCCGGTGTCGATCGAGGTCGCCAACGAGAAGGGCTATACGCGCCCGCCGCTGCACGACTTCTTCATGACCCGCTATCTCGACGCCTACGCCATCGAGATTGCCGCCTTCATCGCCGCCGCGACCTCGGGCAAGAAGGCATCGCCGAGCGGCGCCGACGGCCTCGTGGCGCTCAAGCTGGCGGACGCGGCGCTGAAATCGGCGACGACAGGCAAGACCGTCCGCCTCGACAAGTAAGAACCCAAGGGAAGAAGACCCACAGGAGCAGAGCGATGAGCACATCAGCCGATCGCAATTCGAAGACGCGCGCCATCGTCACCGGCGGCGCGCAAGGCATCGGCTTTGCCGTCGGCGAGGCATTGGCCGACGAAGGCTGCCGGGCGCTGGCGCTCATCGGCCGCTCGCAGGAGAAGGGCGACAAGGCCGTCGCCCATTTCAAGAAGGCCGGCGTCGACGCCATCTTCATCAGCGCCGACGTCTCGAAAGTGGCCGACTGCAAGCGTGCGGTCGCGACCGCCATTTCGCATTTCGGCACCATCAACGCGCTGGTCAACGCCGCCGCCACCTCCGCACGCGGCTCGCTGGTCGAAACCTCCGAGGAGACCTTCGACCAGATCTTTCAAACCAATGTGCGCGGCCCCTTCTTCCTGATGCAGGGCGTGGTGGCGCATCTGCTGGAGAAAAAAGCGCCTGGTTCCATTGTCAATGTGCTGTCGATGTCGGCACATTGCGGCCAGTCCTTCCTGGCCCCCTATTCCTCCAGCAAGGGCGCGCTGGCGACACTGACCAAGAACGTCGCCAACGCCTATCGCTTCAACCGCATCCGCTGCAACGCCGTGCTGCCCGGCTGGATGGACACGGAAGGCGAGGATATCGTGCAGAAGAAATGGCACGGCGCTTCCGACAACTGGCTGGAAAAGGCCGAAGCCGGCCAGCCGATGGGCCAGCTGGTGAAGCCGGACCAGCTGGCACGGCTGATCAGCTACATGGCCAGCCCGCAATCCGGCGTCATGACCGGATCGCTGGTCGACTACGACCAGAGTGTTGCGGGGTCGTCACCGGAGTAATCTCACCACCTGTTGCACCAGCATCGCCGCTCCCATATAGTCATGATA
The DNA here is from genome assembly GCF_057784295.1 of Mesorhizobium sp. CNPSo 4688. Taxonomy (NCBI): domain Bacteria; kingdom Pseudomonadati; phylum Pseudomonadota; class Alphaproteobacteria; order Hyphomicrobiales; family Phyllobacteriaceae; genus Mesorhizobium; species Mesorhizobium sp. CNPSo 4688. The sequence continues at coordinate 239,944 of NZ_JBWLUY010000003.1, read as the reverse complement.
GTCAAACTGGTCATGAAGGATGCGATGCTAACGTCACCCAAAGACACCAACTGGACGGTCGCCGGGGCAAAAGCCAGGCTCTCCGAGGTTATCGAGCGCGCGCAGTCCTCGCCGCAGACGATCACCAAGAACGGCAAACCGAGCGTGGTTGTCGTCTCGGCCGAGGAATGGCAGCGCAAGACCGCGCGCAAAGGGACGCTCGCCGAGTTCCTGCTGGACTCTCCGCTGCGGGGCGCCGATCTCGACCTTGAGCGTCAGCGCGACGAACCGCGCGATCTGCCGCTGTGAGACTGCTGCTCGATACGAATGTCCTGTCCGAGGTGACAAGGCCGGCGCCGGATGCACGCGTTCTGGAATGGCTGGACGGGCTTGATGAGGACCGCTCCTTCATCAGTGTCGTGTCGATCGCCGAGATCCGGCGCGGCGTCTCTCTGATGGATGAGGGCCGCAAACGCGAGGCGCTGGCCGAATGGCTCGCTCAAGACCTGCCGCGGCGTTTCGAGCAGAGGGTTTTGCCGGTGAACGAACCCGTTGCCTTGGCCTGGGGCGACCTGATGGGCCTTGCGAAGCGCCGTGGTCGCGGCCTGTCGTCGATGGATGGCCTGATCGCAGCCACAGCGATTGCGCAACAGCTCATCTTGGCAACACGCAATACGAAAGATTTCGAAGGCTTTGGACTTGAACTCTTCGATCCCTGGGGCGCATGAGCGGTCGGCGCTGCATACCTGGCGATTAGCCGAAACGCCCATCGAAATCGCGAGGGTTCGGCCCACCTCGATTGGCTGTCATCAGGCACGTGACAAACACCTCGGCTTCGATTATATGAGCCTCATGATCAACCTGTCCGCCACGTATTGGTACTTTAGCAGCTCGCTGGCGGCGGGAGGATTGCGCTCGATCTGAAGATTGCAGCAACAAAGTCCGAACAGCCGCCAGACCTGGCGGCTTTTTTGTTTCAGCCGGCAGGTCTCCTAAAAAACAGGAGCAGAAAGCCGTGTTGAGCACCACAGACGACCTTCGGGTCACCGAAATCAGGGCATTGAGCACACCGGACGAGGTGATGCGCGAGGTACCGCGCACACTGACGGCGACGCGCACTGTCGCCACGTCACGCAACGCCATCCATTCCATCCTTACGGGGGCCGACGATCGACTGCTTGTCATCGTTGGCCCTTGTTCCATTCACGATCCGGTCGCGGCCGTTGACTATGCCAGCCGTCTGGCGGCGCTGCGCGAGACCCTGTCCGACCGGCTCGAGATCGTCATGCGCGTCTATTTCGAGAAGCCGCGCACCACCGTCGGCTGGAAGGGCCTGATCAACGATCCCGATCTGGACGGCAGTTTCAACATCGAGAAGGGGTTGCGCATGGCGCGCAACGTCTTGTCGGCCGTCAACAATCTCGGCCTGCCGGCAGCGACCGAGTTCCTCGATATGACCATCCCGCAATACATTGCCGACCTCGTCGCCTGGGGCGCCATCGGCGCGCGCACCACCGAAAGCCAGATCCACCGCGAGCTGGCGTCGGGCTTGTCCTGCCCCGTCGGCTTCAAGAACGGCACCGACGGCAATCTCAGGATCGCCGCCGAGGCGGTGAAATCGGCTGCTCAGCCGCATCATTTCATGGCGGTGACCAAGGGCGGGCGCAGCGCCATTGCCGCAACCACCGGCAATGAGGACTGCCATGTCATCCTGCGCGGCGGCGTTCAGCCGAATTATGACGCCGCGAGCGTCGAGGCGGCCTCGACCGAACTCACCCGCATCGGTGTCGCACCGCGGCTGATGATCGATGTCAGCCATGCCAACTCGGCGAAGAAGCCGGAGAACCAGCCCAAGGTGGCGGCCGACGTGGCCGGCCAGGTGGCGGCGGGCGACGAGCGCATCATCGGCGTCATGATCGAGAGCAATCTCGTCGCCGGCCGGCAGGACGTGGTTCCCGGCAAGCCGCTGGTCTATGGCCAGAGCATCACCGATGGCTGCATCGACTGGGCGACCACCGAGACCGTGCTGCACGGCCTCGCCGGCGCCGTCGAATGGCGCCGCTCAACCCGCCGCGCCATGATGGAGAACAGGCAAGGAGCGGCTTGATAGGTCCGCGGGGACAAGGCGGCGGTTTCCAGGATCAAGACTGGACTTCACGCCGCCTTCAAACCGTGCCAGGCGGTCAGAACCGAAACCACAATCAGAAGCAGTCCGGCCGCCCGGCCGGCAAATATGGTCGCCCGCGGATTGGCGACCAGCAGATTGCGGCTGCGCCCGGCTGACACTGCGAGCCCGCCATAGACGGCAAATTGCGTGGCGACCGTCATCAATCCCATGATGGCCGCCTGAATCCAGATCGGGCCATAGGCCGGCTTCAGGAATTGCGGATAGACGGCGAAGACGAAGAGATAGGCTTTGGGATTGATCAGGCAGATCACCAGCCCCTGGCGAAACGCCTTCCATGCGGAGCGGCTGCCGGCCGGCCCGTCTTGGCCGACCTTGATCGAGCTGCGTATCAGCGTCAGGCCGATATAGGCCATGTAGGCGGCGCCCGCGATGAGCAGCGGGTTGTAGAGGATCGGCACGAAATGCATCAGCAGGCCGACGCCGACCGCGCCGTTCAGCGTATGCACCATGCCGCCCGTCATGATGCCGCCGGTCGCGGCAAGCCCTCTGTTACCGCCGCCGGTCAGCGCATTGGCAAGCACGAACAGCATATCCATGCCGGGCACGATGATGATGCCGAACAGCAGGATAAAGAACAGCCAGAGATTCTCTGCATAACTCATGTCAGTTGCCTGTCGCTTGCTCACGGTGTGCCGTTGAGGAATTTGTTGATTTTCAAGCCGATAGGCAGTCCAATAGACCATCCCAACTGACGGGGATGTGTCAGTAGCGTTTTGATCGGGAGAGGAAATGCGCAAGGCGTCGCGCCTGTTCGAGATCATCCAGATCCTGCGGCTGGCAAGGCAGCCGGTAACGGCGGCCATGATTGCCGAGCAGCTGGAAGTGACGGTCCGCTCGATCTATCGCGACATCGCCGCCCTGCAGGCGATGCGCGTGCCGATCGAGGGCGGGCGCGGCATCGGTTATATCCTGCGCCCCGGCTTCGATCTGCCGCCGCTGATGTTTTCGATCGAGGAAATGGAGGCGATCGTGCTGTCGCTGGCGCTGCTGGAGCGCACGGGCGACAGCGAACTCAAGCAGGCGGCCAAGCGCGTCAGCGCCAAAATTGCAGGTGCTGTGCCGCCGCCCTTGCGCCAGGCGTTCGACGCCAATGCGTTGCATGTCTGGGGCTTCGCCGCGCCCGCAATCGGCACCATCGATCTGGCGCTGGTGCGCCGCGCCATCCGCGACGAGGAGAAGCTCGATCTCTCCTATCGCGACGAAATGGGCCGCGCTTCCGAGCGGCTGATCCGCCCGATCGCACTGATCTACTATGCCGAGACCGCCAACATCGTCGCCTGGTGCGAACTGCGCCAGGCCATTCGCAATTTCCGCAGCGACCGCATCGAGGATTGCCGGGCGACCGGCCTGCGCTTCAAGGGCGAAGGCGATCGTTTGCGGCAGGTCTGGGTCGACGGTTGGGAGACGAACGCTGTGTCCGTGACCGGCTGAAGCGGCGGGTCCTACCGCACATCCACCCAGCGCTTTTCCTCGAACGAGCGCGCCATTGCGTGCACGGTGCGCTCGATCTCCAGCCCTTCGGCGAATTCGATCACCCGCGCCGGCTTGCCGGCGAGCCGGGTCAGCAATTCGTGGCATTCGATGATTTTGAGGTCGTTGAAGCCGAGGCCGTGGCCGGGCGCCGGCAGGAAGGCGTCGTAGGGCTTGTGGTGCGGCGCCACCAATATGGTGCGATAGCCCTGTTCGGTCGGGCGGTCCGCGGTGACGTAGAGCTGAATTTCGTTCATCCGCTCCTGGTCGAACAGGATCGACCCTTTCGAGCCAAAGATCTGGATGGCGATGCGGCCCTTGCGGCCCCAGGCCGAGCGGTTGACCAGCAGCGTGCCGGCAATGCCGTTGTCCAGATGCATCAGCACACTGGCGATGTCGTAGGTCTCGACCGTGCGGCGCCCGCCGCTGGCCAGCTTGCGGTCGGCATAGGGTTTGGCCATGTCGCAGATGACTTTTGCCACGCGGCCGAACAGCGCCGAGACCAGCGACAGCGGGTGCACGGCGAAATCGTCGAGCGCGCCATAGCCGGAGGAGGCTTCGTTCTTCCAGAAGAACAGCGCTTCGGGATCGGCCATGAAATCCTCGTCCATCTCGATGCGCAGATGGTTGACCTCGCCGATGATTTTTTCCTCCAGCAGCGCGCCGATGTGGCGGATCGCCGGGCTCTGTATGTAGTTGTAGCCGAGTGCGGCGACCTTGCCGGACTTCTTCGCCGCGGCTGCCATCGCCTCGGCCTCGGCAAAGCTCGGCGCCATCGGCTTTTCGCACCACAAATGCTTGCCGGCTTCGAGGATGGCGATGGCCATTTCCGGATGGAACTGGTTGGGTGTGGTCAAGGAGACGATATCGACCTCCGGATCGTTGACGACGGCGCGCCAGTCGCCCGAAGCCTTGGCGAAGCCGAACTCGCCGGCCTTGCGTTTGGCCAGGTCCTCATTGACCTCGCCGAGATGAACAAGTTTGGGCTTGGCGACATCCGGAAAGACGGCGCCGACGGCGCTCCACGCTATGGCGTGGCATTTGCCCATGAACCCCGTGCCGATAAGACCGACGCCGACCATCTTCTTCTCCACTCGCCTAAATTCCTCGGTGGATGAATTAGTCCATTTTCTCCAGAAATGGAATGTCTGCCTCATTTTTTATGGCGTTCTTGCGCTGGCTGGCTATGATGGGGCACAGAGGACGTTTCACGGATGAGCTTGGACGGGCCGACGATGGACGAACGGGTACCTCGCGACTTCGAGACGCTGCGCGCCACGATCCTCGATCGCCGCGAAACCTTGCCCAAGCGCATTGCCCAGATTGCCGCCTACGCGCTCGACAATCCTGATGACATCGCCTTCGGCACCGCCGCCAGCATCGCCGCTTCGGCCGGCGTACAACCCTCGACCCTGATCCGCTTTGCCCAGCAGCTTGGCTTCGACGGCTTTACCAGCCTGCAGCAGGTGTTTCGCGAGCGGCTGCGCGAACGCAACTCCTCCTATGACGAGCGCTTGCAGGCGCTGCGCGCCAAGGCCGATGCGGGTGCGGGCCACCGCGCCATTTTCGACGGCTTCGTCGCCGCCGCCAGCACCTCGCTCAACGACATTTCACGCACCCTGGACGAAGCGCATCTCGAAGACGCGATCTCGCTGCTGGCCAAGGCGGAGACCATCTACGTGCTCGCCAAGCGCCGCTCCTATCCGGTGGCGAGCTACATCGCCTATGCTTTGGGCAAATTGAAGATCCGCAACCAGCTGATCGAATCCGCCGCCGGCCTCAACGCCGAAATGGTCGCCTTCGCTACGCCGGCGGACGCCGTCATCGCCATCAGCTTCTCGCCCTACGCGCCAGCCACCATCGAGGAAGCCCGCACCATTTCCGAACAGGGCGTTCCGATCGTCGCCATCACCGACAGCTCGTTTTCGCCGCTGGCGCAGTTCGCCAGCGTCTGGTTCGAAGTCGCCGAGGCCGATTTCGCAGGCTTCCGCTCGCTGTCGGCAACCATGGCGCTGGCCATGGCGTTGACCGTCGGCGTCGGCGAGAAGCGGCGCGGCTCGAGCCGCAAGCGCAAGGCCTAGATCACCTCTACGGCAGCCTCGCCTGCCGCCGAAAGCCGGGCCGCGTCACGCGCCGGCGGCGACCCGAACTGGCGGGCATATTCCCGGCTGAACTGGGAAGCGCTCTCGTACCCGACGGCAAAGGCGACGCTGGCAACATTGCCTGGCTGGGCAAGCAGCATATGGCGGGCCTCCAGCAGCCTTATCTGTTTTTGATACTGGATCGGACTCATCGCGGTCGCCGCCTTGAAGTGACGGTAAAAGGCAGCCTCGCTCATATGGGCGATCTGGGCGAGATCGCTGACCCGGATCGGCTGATGGCAATGCGTCCGGATCCAGGCGATCGCCTGGCCGATGCGAGACAGATGGCCATCGGCGCGCGCCAGCTGGCGAAGCTTCCCACCCTGGGGTCCTTGCAGCAGCCGAAACAGCATCTCGCGTTCGAGCATGCTGGCCAGCACGGGAATCTCGGCCGGCCGGCCGAGCAGCCGCATGATGCGACGCAATGCATCGAGCAAATCGTCATTGACGGGCGAGGTGGCGAAACTGTCGCCGCCAAGCGCCGGCTCGTGCTCGACAAGCAGGGCGGCGACGGCCTGCAGATCAAGGGTGAAGCCGATGGCGAGGTAGGGACGCTCGGCACTCGCTTCGACGATCTGGCTGATGGTGGGCGTTTCCACCGTGTAGATGAAATAGCTGGCGGGATCGTAGCGCAGAGCCCTGTCGCCGATCAGAACCGTCTTCGCGCCCTGCAGCACGAACAGAATCCCGGACCCCCACACACCCGCCACCGGTGCTGTGGTGGTTTCGCTGCGGCCGATCGAAACATGCGGGATCGCCGTTCTCACCCGCCGTCCGTCTGCGTGACGGCCGGCAATATCGATCAGTTCCCGCAAGGCCTCGCTCATGGCGCCAGCATGGCGCATCCGAACCGACCGGGCAAGCCGGATGAGAGGATCAGGCAAGAGGAAGAGAGGTTTCGGCGCGCGGCATTGGCGGCGAAGCGCCATCTCTGTGTCTCCGATATGGAGAAATGGAGATATCAAAATGACGACGACAAAAACCGCTGTGGTGACCGGCGCCAACAAGGGTATCGGCCGCGAAATCGCCCGACGGCTGGCGACGATGGGCTTCAAGGTGTGGCTCGGCGCCAGGGATGCCGGGCGCGGCATGGCGGCAGAACAAGAATTGCGCGCCGAAGGCCTGGACGTTCAATGGCTTGCGCTTGACGTCACGCAGGACGACAGCGTGGCGGCCGCCGCCAAAACCGTAGGCGCTGAAAACCCCCGTCTCGACGTGTTGGTGAACAATGCCGGCATCGCCATCAATTATGAGCTGCCGCCAAGCGAGCAGCATCTGGCCGATATCAGGGCCACCTACGAGGTCAACGTGTTCGGCCCGATCCGCGTCACCCAGGCCTTCCTGCCGCTGCTGCTGGCAGCGCCGGCCGCGCGCATTGTCATGGTCAGCAGTTCGACCGGATCCATCGGTCGCGCGCTCGATTCGGGCACGCCGAACCATGCGGTCAACCTGTTGGGCTATGGCAGCTCCAAGACGGCGCTGAACGCCATCACCGTGGCCTTTGCCCGGGAGCTCGGGCCTAGTGGTATCAAAATGAACGCCGCGGCGCCCGGTTATACCGCCACCGATCTGAACGGCTTTAAAGGCCACCGCACCGTGCAGCAGGCGGCCGAGATCGTGATACACTTGGCGACCCTGGATGCAGATGGCCCGAACGCCGGCTATTTCAACGACGATGGCCCGCTCCCCTGGTGAAAGGAGCTGGACGCGAAAGTCCTCCGACGCCATCATCTGCAGCACTTTTCCGAGAAGGAATGCTCATTCCATATTGACTATGGATTGGAATTATTATTTCATATTGGCGGCGTCACGCTGCCGCTCGCGCGTGTCCCCCAACTAGGTTGCAAAAGCAATTCCAGCGAAAGTGTGAGCGGTTTCGCGTCCGGAATTGCGTGAAACAAGAGTTAGAGTGGTTCGCCGTGAAACGGCTAGCCGCTCTAACGACAACACGACTGACGGGAGGTTCCAATGAGCGAAGCCGTGGACGCGAGATACGCTCCGCTCGATGTCATCACCATCGGTCGCGCTTCCGTCGACCTTTATGGCCAGCAGATCGGCTCGCGGCTGGAGGACATCACCTCCTTCGCCAAGTCGGTCGGCGGCTGCCCGGCCAACATCTCTGTGGGAACGGCGAGGCTCGGCTTGCGCTCGGCGCTGCTCACCCGCGTCGGCGACGAGCAGATGGGCCGCTTCATCCGCGAACAGCTGCGGCGCGAAGGCGTCAATGTCGATGGTCTCAAGACCGACAAGGAGCGGCTGACGGCGCTGGTGCTGCTCTCGGTCGAGAGCGAAGGCGTTTCGCCGATGATCTTTTACCGCTCGGACTGCGCCGACATGGCGCTGGCGCCGGAAGACATTGACGAGGCCTTCATCGCCTCGGCGCGTTCCATCGTCGTCACCGGCACGCACTTTTCCCGACCCAACAGCGACGCCGCCCAGCGCAAGGCGATCCACATCATCAAGGCCAAGGGCGGCAAGGTGGTGTTCGACATCGACTACCGCCCCAACCTCTGGGGGCTCGCCGGCCATGCCGAAGGCTTTGAGCGCTATGTGAAATCCGACCGCGTCTCGTCGCAGCTGAAGACGGTGCTGCCCGATTGCGACCTCATCGTCGGTACCGAGGAAGAGATCATGATCGCCTCGGGCGCCGACGACTGCCTGAGCGCGCTGAAGACGATCCGCTCATTGTCCTCGGCCACCATCGTTTTGAAGCGCGGCGCCATGGGCTGCATCGTCTATGACGGGCCGATCAGCGACGATCTCGAAGACGGTATCGTCGGCAAGGGCTTCCCGATCGAGATCTACAATGTGCTCGGCGCCGGCGATGCCTTCATGTCCGGCTTCCTGCGCGGCTGGCTGGGTGGTGAAAACCATGCGACGTCGGCGACCTGGGCCAATGCCTGCGGCGCCTTTGCCGTGTCCCGGCTGCTCTGCGCGCCGGAATACCCGACTTTCGAGGAGCTGCAGTTCTTCCTCAAGAACGGCAGCAAGCACTTGGCCTTGCGCAAGGACGAAGCGATCAACCACATCCATTGGGCGACGACACGTCGTCGCGACATCCCCTCGATGATGGCGCTCGCTTGCGACCACCGTGTGCAGCTCGAGGATGTGGCGGCCAAGACCGGCGCCGATCCGGCCCGCATCCGCGATTTCAAGGTGCTGGCGGTCAAGGCAGCGGCGAAGGTTGCCGCCGGCCGTGATGGCTACGGCATGCTGATCGACGAGAAGCATGGCCGCGAGGCGATGTTCGAATTCGCGCGCCATCCTTTTGCCTGGCTCGGCCGCCCGGTCGAACTGCCAGGCTCGCGGCCGCTGCGCTTCGAATTCTCGCAGGACATCGGCTCGCAGCTGGTGGAATGGCCGGTCGACCACTGCATCAAATGCCTGTGCTTCTACCATCCCGACGATCCGGCAGAACTCAAGGAAGAACAGCAGCAGAAACTGCGCGCGCTGTTCGAGGCGGCGCGAAAGGTCGGCCGAGAACTGCTGGTCGAGATCATTGCCGGCAAGCATGGCAAGCTCGACGACACCACGATCCCGCGCGCGCTAGAAGAACTCTATGCGCTCGGCATCAAGCCGGATTGGTGGAAGCTCGAGCCGCAGGCCTCGGCCGGCGCCTGGGCCAAGATAGAGGCCGTCATCCTCAAGCACGATCCGTGGTGCCGTGGCGTCGTGCTGCTTGGGCGGGAAGCGCCGCAGGACGAGCTGGAAGCTGCCTTCGCCGCGACCGCCAAGGCGCCGATCGTCAAGGGCTTCGCCGTCGGCCGCACCATCTTTGTCCACGCCGCCGAACAATGGTTGGCCGGCAAGATGTCGGATGACGAGGCGATCGCCGACATGGCCGCGCGCTTCGAACAGTTGACCGAAGCGTGGCTTGCCGCGCGTGGCCGTAAAGCAGCATAAGAAGACGCGACGCAGGACTGCGGAGGAAAATACCATGAGCAAGACAATCCGCCTGACGATGGCGCAGGCGCTGACCCGCTTTCTCAGCAAGCAGATGACCGAGATCGACGGCAAAAAAGTGCCGATCTTCGGCGGCGTCTGGGCGATTTTCGGCCACGGCAATGTCGCAGGGATCGGCGAGGCGCTCTATCAGGTGCGCGATGAACTGCCGACCTTCCGCGCCCACAATGAACAGGCGATGGCGCATGCGGCGATCGCCTATGGCAAGGCTAATTTCCGCCGCCGCTTCATGGCCGCGACCTCGTCGATCGGCCCCGGCGCGCTCAACATGGTGACGGCGGCGGCGCTTGCGCATGTAAACAGGTTGCCCGTCCTGTTTTTGCCGGGCGATGTCTTCGCCAACCGCATCCCCGATCCGGTGCTGCAGCAGGCAGAGGATTTTTCCGACGGTACGGCGACGGTCAATGACTGCTTCCGTCCGGTGTCGCGCTATTTCGATCGCATCACCCGGCCGGAGCAGATCATTCCGGCGCTGAGCCGGGCCATGCAGGTGCTGACCGATCCGGCCGATTGCGGCCCGGTAACACTGTCGCTGTGTCAGGACGTGCAGGCCGAAGCCTATGACTATCCCGAAAGCTTCTTTGCCGAGCGGGTCTGGCACCAGCGTCGGCCGCGTCCGGACCGCCATGAATTGGCGGCCGCAGTCACGGCGCTCAAGGGCGCCAAGAAGCCGCTGATCATCGCCGGCGGCGGCGTGCTCTATTCGCAGGCATCGGACGAACTGGCAAAATTCGCCGAAACCACAGGCATTCCGGTCTGCGAGACGCAAGGCGGCAAATCCTCGCTGCCCGACAATCATCGGCTCAACATGGCGGCGGTCGGCGTCACCGGCACATCCGCCGCCAACCGGCTGGCGGAAGAGGCCGATGTCGTGCTGGCCATCGGCACCCGCCTGCAGGATTTCACCACCGGCTCGTGGGCGCTGTTCAAGAATTCCGGCAAGACCATCATCGGGCTGAATGTGCAGCCTTTCGATGCCGGCAAGCACCGGGCTTTGCCGCTCGTCGCCGATGCGGCCGAAGGGCTCGCCGAACTCGGTGCTGGGCTCAAGGGCTGGAAGGCGCCTTCCGCCTGGACGGACAATTCGGCCACCGGCAAGAAAGCCTGGCAGGCCGATGCCGGCAAGGTAACGGCCTCGACCAATGCCGCCTATCCTTCGGATGCGCAGGTGATCGGCGCCGTGCAGCGCGCCCTGGGCTCCGGCGTGACCTTGCTGCATGCCGCCGGCGGTCTGCCCGGCGAATTGCACAAGCTTTGGCAGGCCGGCGCGCCCGGCTCCTACCACGCCGAATATGGCTTCTCGACCATGGGCTACGAGATTGCCGGCGGCCTCGGGGCGAAGATGGCCAAGCCCGATGAAGAGGTCGTCGTCATGATCGGCGACGGCTCCTACCTGATGCTGAATTCCGAGATCGCCACATCGGTGATGCTCGGTCTCAAGCTCACCATCGTGCTGCTCGACAACAGGGGCTATGGCTGTATCAACCGGCTGCAAATGGCCACCGGCGGCGCCAACTTCAACAATCTCCTGAAGGACTCGCGCCACGAAATCCTGCCCGACATCGACTTTGCCGCGCATGCGGCGAGCATGGGCGCAATCGCCGAAAAAGTGCCATCAATCGCCGGCCTGGAAAACGCGCTGCAGAAGTCGAAAAAGAACGACCGCACCACCGTTCTGGTCATCGACACCGATCCGCTTGTCTCAACCGACGCCGGCGGCCATTGGTGGGATGTGGCGGTGCCGGAAGTCTCGGCGCGCAGCCAGGTCAACGCGGCACGCAAGGCCTATGACGAAAAGCGGCAGATGCAGACCATCGGCGATTGATGGACATGCACCCGGCCCCTACCTCCCCCTTGTGGGGAGGTCGGACCGAAGGTCCGGGTGGGGTCTGTGCCGCACCCCCACCCCGCTGCTTCGCAGCGACCCTCCCCACAGTGGGAGGGTGAACAAGAAACCGGAGTGACGACTTGAAAGCCAAACTGGGCATGTCCCCCATTGCGTGGTGGAACGACGATCTTGCCGAACTCAGCGACGACGTCTCGCTGGAAGAATGTCTGCGCCAGTCGCGTTCGGCGGGCTTCACCGGCATGGAAATGGGCCGGCGTTTTCCCAACGATCCCGCTGTCATGCTGCCGATCCTGAAAAAGGCCGATGTCACGCTGTGCGGCGGCTGGTTCTCCGGCACGCTGGTCGACGAGGACATGGGCAAGAACAAGGACCGCATCCAGCCGATGATCGACCTGTTCAAGGCGGTCAACGCGCCTTGCATCGTCTATGGCGAGGTCGGCCGTTCGATCCAGGGCGACCGCTCCAAACCGCTCGCCACCAAGCCGAAATTGTCGGGCGACGAGATGAAGGCCTATGCCAGACGCCTGACCGAGTTCGGCGAATGGTGCGCCGAGCAAGGCATGCCACTGTCCTATCACCACCACATGGCGGCGGTGGTCGAGACCGAGCCGGAACTCGATGCCTTCATGCGCCATTCCGGCGACGGCATTCCGCTGCTGCTCGATGCGGGTCACCTGGCCTTTGCCGGCGGCGACGTGCTGCGCGCCATCGACAACCACCACAAGCGCATCAACCATGTCCATGTGAAGGATGTGCGTATGGCTGTCATCGACGGGCTCGACCGCACGAAACAGTCCTTCCTCGATGCCGTGGCGCTTGGCGCCTTCACTGTGCCGGGCGATGGCTCGCTGGATTTCGGCGCCATCGTGCAGCGTTTCGCCGACCATGGCTATGAAGGCTGGTTCGTCGTCGAGGCCGAGCAGGACCCGAAGAAGAATCCGCCGCTGAAGATGGCGCAGGTAGGTCACAAGGAGCTGATGCGGGTGATGACCGCTGCCGGCTACACCGTCGAGACGCAAGGCTTTCCCAATGTCTGATGCGACGGGTTACCGCCGAGCCAGCTTGCTGTAGATTGGCCCGATGAAAGATTACGAGCACCCATTCTTCCGGCCGCTGTGGCGGCGCGTTGCCGTCGTCGCCGTCTGCGTAATCTGGGCGATCATTGAATTCGCCTCCGGCACACCGTTCTGGGGCGTCATCGCGCTCGGCTTTGCCGCCTACGCCGTCTGGCAGTTCTTCTATCTCTACAAGCCGGTCGACGGGGCGAAGCCTCCGGTCGAGCCGAAGACTGGCGCCGAACCGAAGGAATGACCGCAATGTCGAAACTGCTCGTCAAAGCCGACAAGGGCCATGGCCGCGTCGCCCATGTCACGCCCAAAAGCGCCGGCTGGACCTATGTCGGCTTCGACCTGCACCGGCTGAAGCCGGGCGAAAACGCCTCGGGAAAGACCGGTGATCGCGAAGTCTGCCTGGTGTTCGTCACCGGCAAGGGTACGGCAAAGGCCGGTGGTCAGGAACTCGGCCTGCTCGGCGAGCGCATGTCGCCCTTCGAGGGCAAGCCATGGTCGGTCTACATCCCTGAGGGGTCGGACTGGTCGGTCACCGCCGACACCGATCTCGAGCTTGCTGTCTGTTCGGCACCGGGCCTGGGCGGCGGCCTGTCGGTTCGCGTCATCGCGCCCGACGATCTCGGCCAGGAAGTGCGCGGCAAGGGCACCAACACGCGCTACGTCACCAACATCCTGCCGGAAGGCAAGCCGGCCGACTCGCTGCTGGTGGTCGAGGTCATCACGCCTGGCGGCCATACATCGAGCTATCCCCCGCACAAGCACGACCAGGACAATCTGCCGGCCGAATCCTATCTCGAGGAAACCTACTATCACCGCCTCAACCCGCCGCAGGGTTTTGCCTTCCAGCGCGTCTATACCGACGCCGACCAGAATGGCGCCCGCGAGCTCGACGAGGCCATGGCGATCGAGGACGGCGATGTCGTGCTGGTGCCCAAGGGCTACCACCCCTGCGCCGCCTGCCATGGCTACGACCTCTACTATCTCAACGTCATGGCCGGCCCGAAGCGGACGTGGAAATTCCACAACGCGCCCGAGCACGAATGGCTGATGAAGGCCTGACCACCCTGTCTTTCAGGGGAAGCTGTTGGCCCAGTTCGGAAAAATCGTCGGCTAACGACCCATGGGGTCGATTTGCCATCGAAAACCCTTCAAAGCTTCGTCAATCCGTCATGGAAATCACCTATGGCAGCGGGCTGACGAGGATTTTCGATGCGCTACGCCATCTATTTCACCCCGAGGCAGGACGAGCCACTGGCGCGGATCGCCGCCAACTGGCTGGGACGTGACCCTTTCGGCGCCGCCACAAGGCCGAGCGAAGCGGTGGGCGACCTGTCGGCGGCCGAAGTCGCCTTCCACACCGCCTCGGCGCGGCGCTACGGCTTTCATGCGACGCTGAAGGCCCCCTTCCGGCTGGCCCCGAACGAGACGGAAGCCTCGCTGCGTGCTGCCCTGGACGTCTTTGCCGAAGCGACGCCGACGGTCACCATCCCGCGTCTCATCGTCAGCCAGATCGACGGCTTCTTTGCCTTGGTGCCCGAAGGCCCGCTGCCGCCGCTCAACCGTTTTGCCGATGATGTCGTGCTTGGTTTCGACCGTTTTCGCGCGCCGCTCACCGAGGCGGAAATCGAGCGGCGCAGCCCGGATTCGCTTAAACCCGCCGAGTTCCGCAATCTCTGCCAGTGGGGCTACCCCTATGTTTTCGAGACGTTTCGCTTCCACATGACCCTGTCCGGCCGGGCCGGGCCACAGGAAAGCCTACGTCTGCGCGCAGCAATTGACAGCCTGTTCGCCGAGGTGCTGCAGCAGCCGGTGCTGGTGGATGCGCTGGCGCTGTTTGTCGAAACCGAACCGGGCGCCCCGTTCATGGTGCTCTCCCATCATGCGCTCGGCCGCCGTGCGGCCCGGAAAACTGCCTGACCACGTCGCCTTAAAACCTAAGGACTGCCTGAGATGACCGCCGAGACCGTTTTGACCAATGCCCGCATCGTGCTTGCCGACGAGATCGTCGAAGGATCGCTGCTGCTGCGCGACGGCCTTATCGCCGGCATCGACGCAGGCACCGGGCGGACCGGCGAGGATATGAGCGGCGACTACATCATCCCCGGCCTGGTCGAACTGCACACCGACCATCTCGAAGGCCATTATGCGCCGCGGCCGAAGGTGCGCTGGAACCCGATCGCCGCCGTGCTCGCCCATGATGCGCAGGTGGCGACCGCAGGGATCACCACCGTGCTCGACGCCTTGCGCGTCGGCATGGATGAGGATGCGGATCTCACCTCCGACGACATCCGCAAGCTCGCGGACGCCATCGAGGACAGCGTGGCGCAGGATCGCCTTCGGGCCGACCACTTCCTGCATCTGCGCTGCGAGGTTTCGGCGCCGGACTGCCTGCAGGCCTTCGCCAATTTCGACGGCGACGAGCGCGTGCGGCTGGCGTCGCTGATGGACCATGCGCCGGGGCAGCGCCAGTTCGTCAACCTCGAGACCTACGCCTATTACTACCAGCGCAAGCTGAAGCTGACCGATCGCGACTTCAAGCTGTTCTGCGAAAAGCGGATGTCGGAATCGGCGAAGAATTCGGGACCGAACCGGGTGGCGATATCAGCCGCCTGCAACGAGCGCGGCATTGTGCTGGCAAGCCATGACGACGCCACATCAGGCCATGTCGACGAGGCGATTGAACAAGGCGTGCGCGTTGCCGAGTTTCCGACCACGCTGGAAGCCGCTAAAGCGTCAAAGGAGGCCGGGCTCGGCGTGCTGATGGGCGCGCCCAATGTCATGCGCGGCGCCTCGCACTCCGGCAATGTTTCGGCCCGCGCGCTGGCCGGCGACGGCCTGCTCGACATCTTGTCGTCCGATTACATCCCCTTCAGCCTGATCCAGTCGGCCTTCTTCCTCGGCGACGTCGTCGAAGGCATTTCCCTGCCGCAGGCGGTCGCCATGGTGTCGAAGAACCCGGCCGAGGCCATCGGCCTCAGCGACCGCGGCGTCATCGAACCGGGCCGCCGTGCCGACCTGGTGCGCGTGCGCGTCGACGACCATGTGCCGGTCGTGCGCACCGTCTGTCGCCAGGGACGCCGGGTCGCCTGATGGTCTCGGCGTCGATCGAGCGCGAACTCACCGCCGAGGCCTTTCCGGTCCGCAACGGCGTCTTTGTCGCCGTCGTCGGCCCGAGCGGCGCCGGCAAGGATACGGTGATCGGCTATGCCAAGTCGTTGTTTGCCGATGAGACAAGGCTGGAGTTCGTCCGTCGGGTCATCACCAGGCCGAGCGATGCGGCAAGCGAGGATCACGACACGCTGGCCGACGCCGCCTTTGTCGAGGCCGAGGCCGACGGCGCTTTCGCCATTTCCTGGGAGGCGCACGGCCTGCGCTACGGCATCCCGGCCGATGTCGACTGGTCGATAGCCAATGGCCATGTCGCGGTCGCCAACGTGTCGCGCGCGGTCATTCCGGTGCTGCGTGAGCGCTACGCCAATCTGGCCGTGGTCGAGATCACCGCTGCGCCGGAAATCCTCGCCGAACGGCTCGCTCAGCGCGGCCGTGAGTCGCGCGGCGAAGTGCTGGCACGCCTCGCCCGCAGTGCCAATGTCGCTTTGTCCGGACCCGGCGTCACCTCGATCGACAATGGCGGTCCACGCGAAGCCGCCGGCGAGCGTTTCGCCGAAGTGCTGCGCAAGGCGATGGCGTTCTCCGACATGTCGGGGGTAATTTAACGCTACTCCGCCGCCACGGCGCCCTTGCGGCTGGCGTCGAGCATCAGCCGTCTTGCCCGGAACACGCCCCATTGCTGGTCGACCAGCACGCCGATGAGGATCACGCCGCCCATCACCGCGAAGTTGAGCGAAGACGGGATGCCGAGCAGGTTGACCAGGTTCTGCAACTCCTGCAGCAGCACGGTGCCGAGGATGACGCCGACCAGCGAGCCTTCGCCGCCGCGCAGCGAGAAGCCGCCGAGCACTGCCGCGGCGATGGCGTAGAGTTCATAGAACTGGCCATGGCTGGCCGGCGAGATAGAGCGCGTGTACATGGCGAAATAGATCGCCGACAGCGCCGTCAACACGCCGCAGATGACATAGGCGGCCATGACGACACGGCCGGTGCGGATGCCCGAATATTTGGCCGCTTCCTCGTTCTTGCCGATGGCATAGAGATAGCGGCCGAACACCGAGCGGTGCAGCACCACCCACATCACGATGGCAATGACGATGAGCGCAATGAAGCTGTTCGGTACGCCCCAGGATCGGCCCGCCGTCAGGAATTCGAGCTCCGGAAAATTCTGCCCGAAGCCGAAGCCCGCGGTGCCATCGGCGGTGTAGAAGCGCGCCACGCCGCGATAGATCAGCAGGCCGCAGAGCGTCACCACGAAGGGCTGCAGTTTGAGCCGGGTGATCAGCCAGCCATGCACCAGCCCGATGATGGCGCCGAGCACCAGGATCAACGGCAGCGCTATCGGCCATCCCAGACCACGTACGGCGATGAAGTCGATGAACAGCGTACCGAGCAGCGCAACCACCGAGCCGACCGACAATTCGATGCCGCCGGTGATGATGACGAAGGCCTGGCCGATCGACAGGATGCCGAACAGGCCGATCAGGTTCGAGGTATTGGCAAGGTTGATCGGCAGCAGGAAGCGAGGGTTGATGATCGCCACCACCGCTCCGACCACCAGGATCAGGATCAGCAGGCCGAGATCTTTCTTGCTCATCGTTTTTCTCCCCCAAAACAGGTTCCGCAAAAGTGTTCCGCGGTTTTGCGACCAGAACCTGCGACAAAGCAAAATGCTATTTTGGCTTCTTGCCGACAGCCAGCAGAAGCACGTTCTCCTGGCTGAAGTGTTCCTTGTCGAGAATGCCCGAGATCTGGCCCTCATGCATGACGGCGATGCGGTCAGACACGCCGATCACCTCTTCCATGTCGCTGGAAATCATCAGCACGGCGACGCCGGCATCGGCCAGCGCCCGCATCAGCCCGTAAATCTCGGCCTTGGCGCCAATGTCGATGCCGCGCGTCGGCTCGTCGAGGATCATCACCTTCGGGTTCATCGCCAGCCATTTGCCCAGCACCACCTTCTGCTGGTTGCCGCCCGACAGCGTGCCGGTGCGCGTCTGCACCGAGGGCGCCTTGATGTCGAGATCCTTCTTCTGCTTCTCGGCGGTGACGGTCTCCGCACTTGCCGACACCAGCTGGCGCTTCGCATGGGCCGGCAGATTGGGCAGCGAAATGTTTTGCGCGATCGACAAATCGAGCAGTATCCCGGTCAGCTTGCGGTCTTCCGGGACGAGAAAAATGCCGTGCGCGACGGCATCGGCCGCCGAGCCCAGCACAAGCGGCTTGCCGTCGAGTTCGAGCGCGCCGCCAAGCGTGCTGTCGATGCCGAAGAACACCCGCGCCAGTTCGGTCCGGCCGGAGCCGACAAGGCCGGCAAGGCCGAGGATTTCGCCACGCCTGACATCGAGATCGACCGACCGGGCAGGGTAGGCGGGGGTGCGTACAGCTTTGGCCGACAGCGCCGTTGCGCCCGGTGCCCGCGCCGCTTCGGAGGCTTTCTCGCGCTCCTTCAGCATGCGGCCGATCATCAGCTTGACCATCTGGTCGTGGTTGATGGCGCTCTTCGGCAAGGTGCCGGCCAGCATGCCGTCGCGCAACACCACGACGCGGTCGGCGACACGCTCGATCTCATGCAGGCGGTGCGAAATGAAGATGACGCTGATACCATCGGCCTTCAGTGCCTTGATGACGTCCAGCAGCTTGTCGGTTTCGGCGATCGGCAGGCTCGATGTCGGCTCGTCGAGGATGACCAGCCGCGCCTTGATCGAAAGCGCCTTGGCTATCTCGACCATCTGCTGCTGCGCCAGCGACAGGTCGGCAACCGGCGTATCGGCGGAGAAATTGGCGCCGACGCGCTTCAACAGCGGCGCCACCATTTCGCGCAACTTCGCCCGGTCGACCAGTCTCAGCGGCCCGCCGCGTAGCGGCTCGCGGCCAAAGAAGATGTTGGCGGCGACGTCGAGGTTTTCGAACAGGTTGAGTTCCTGGTGGACGAAGGCGATGCCCGACCCCAGGCTGGCTTCGACGCTAAGCCCGTCATGCGCGACGCCGTCGACGGTGATGGTGCCGCTGTCCGGCCTGGTGACGCCGCCGAGGATCTTCATCAAGGTCGATTTGCCGGCGCCGTTTTCGCCGACAAGGCCGATCACCTCGCCCGGCCGGACCTCCATGGAAAAGCCATCCAGCGCGACAACGCCTGGATAGGTCTTGCGCACGTTCTCGAGGCCGAGGAACGGAGTAGTCGCTGCAATGGATGTGTCGGAATAGTTCATCAAGCCTGACAGCAGCCGCTGGGCCAAAATAGCCCCTTCAGCAGACTGACGGGCCTTCGCCCGCCCGTCAACACGATCGCCGGCCCAAGGCAAGCCTTGAGCCGGCGTAACTGCTCGTGGCCTCAGTTTCCGGACATCGCCTTCAGATTGGCCGCATAGGCGTCGACATCGTCTTTGCCGATGATCTTGGTCGGGATGATGATCAGGCCGCCCTCCGGAATGCCGGATTTGTCGCCCTTGAGATAGGCGGCCATCAGCTTCATGCCCTGATAGGCCCATTCGAAGGGCTGCTGCACGACGGTCGCCGCCACCGTGCCTTCCTTGACGCCGCCCAGCGTGATCGGATCGTCATCGAAACCGACGACGGTGATCGAGCCGAGCTTGCCGGCATCGCGCAGCGCTTCATAGATGCGCGGCGTGTTGTAGGAGTAGAAGCCGACCATGCAGGTGATGTCGGGGCTGGCGACCAGCGCGTCCTCGACATTCTTCTTGGCGCGCGCCTGGTCGATATCGTCGCCGCGCACGTCGACGAGTTCGATCTTAGTGCCGGCCAAGCCGTCCTTCATGCCCTGGATGCGTTCCTTGGCATTGTCGGCGCCGAGCAGGCCGACGAAGCCTAGGCACTTGCCGCCGTCCGGCATCGCCTTCTTGGCGATCTCGGCGGCCTGCTTGCCGGCATCGACATTGGACGAGCCGATATAGGCGACGCGCTTGGTCTGCGGGGCGTCAGAGTCTGTGGTGAAAAGCGCCGTTTGAGAGGCGATCTTGTTCAGCCCGTCGGTCGAGGTCTTGGGGTCGACGGCCGAGACCATGATGGCCTTGACGCCGGCGGTCACCAGATCGTCCATCAGCCGTTGCTGGATGGCGACCGACGACTGCTCGGGATATTTGAGTTCGAGATTGTAGTCGGGCAGCTCGCCCTGCGCCTTCTTGACGCCGGCTTCTGCCGCCTTCCAGAAGTCGGACGCGCCGTTGACGACGAAGGCCAGCGTCGGCTTGTCGTCGGCGCGCGCAATGGCTGTCGCCGTCAGGCCAAGCAGCAGGGCCGCCGTGGCTACGGATGCATGTCGTATCAAGGATTTCATGTTCAACCTCCCGTTTTGGCTCAGTCGTCGGACTGAACCGATCTTGCATTCACTGAATTGCCGCTTGCGATTTGGACGCCCTCCTCCTCAGGGTTCCCGGCACTGAAAGAATGGCGTCGTTCCAGTCGCGATCACGGACTTTAGAGACTCATCCCATGCTCGTAAATAGTCTGATTTGTCGGACATATCACATGTCCGAGACAGAGCTTGCCGAGGCAATCTCCGCTCACCATCAGGTTGTTCACTGCACTTTCTGCCACGCTAGCCATAAACGAGCTGGGCGCGACCGATTGACGTTACAGCGCATTTTTGTATTAGTAAACAGTATTAGTTGAGGGTCTCGTGCCAAGGCTTGGCGGTGGCCCTGGGGCTAGTTTGCCGAGCGCGTGTCGCATCAGCTGCACCCAAGTGGATGCCTTGCAACCCATGAGTTTCACGAGTACGGAGCGGCATGGCGGAGGAACTTCAAAGCTGCTAATAATCATAAACGCCTTCGACCATTTCCATTAGTTGACGGCGCCGCACCATCTTGTCGGCCCGACAGGCCGCCGCTAGACAGGCTGGGGATTGGGGACACGAATGCCATGAGCGAGACGAGGGATCCGGCCAGCGACACGGCGAAGCGGCGCAAGGCGCCGGCGAGAGCCACCAAAGGCGGTCGTGTCACCATGACGGATATTGCAAGGGCTGCCGGCTGCTCGCAGGCGACCGTCTCCTTCGTGCTCAACAATTCGCCCGGCATCAGGCTGTCGCAGCAGACGCGCGAGCGGGTAATCGATGCCGCGCGCGCGCTCGGCTACACCGCACCCGCCTTCTCGGCGCTGCGCAAACCGGTTCCCGCTTTCGAGGGGCTTGATGGCGTCATCGGTTTCGCCGTCGACCAGCTGGCGACCAGTCCGGAAGCCGTCGTCGCCATCGAGGGCGCGCGCCAGGCGTCGTGGAATGCCGGCAATGTCTTGCTTGTGGCGCAGACCATGGGCGACGCTGTCATGGAGCCGCGCGCCATTGCGGCCCTCACCAAGCGCGGCATCTCGGCGCTGATCTACATGACCATCTTCACCCGCGAGATCACGGCGCCCGACTTCCTTTACGGCCTCGATATCCCGGTCATCCTGCTCAACTGCTACACGTCCGACTATGCCTTCCCGGCCGTGGTGCCTTCCGAGATCGCCGGCGGCCAGAGCTCGACCCGGCATCTGATCGGCCACGGCCACCGCCGCATCGCCACCATCACCGGCGAGCCGTGGATGCAGGCTGCGCAGGACCGGCTGAAGGGCTATAGAAGGGCGCTCGCCACCGCCGATATCCCGTTCGATCCGGAGCTGGTGGTCGAAGGCGACTGGTCGGCAAGTGCGGGCTATGCCGCGACCGTCAAGCTCTTGGCGCTCAAAGACCGCCCGACCGCCATCTTCTGCCAGAACGACCGCACGGCCATCGGCTGTTACGAAGCGCTGAAGGAGGCGGGCCTGCACATTCCGCAGGACATTTCGGTGGTCGGCTATGACGACGAGGAAATCGCCCGCCATCTGTTCCCGCCGCTGACGACGTCGATCCTGCCGCACATGGCGATGGGCCAGTGGGCGATCGAGCAACTCGAAGTGCCGCCGCCTCCCGGCCGCGGCCGCTATCCCATCACCAAGCTCGAATGCCCGCTGGTCGAGCGAGACTCCGTGGCGGCGGTGGCTGGTCAAGCCTGACGTGCTCATCCCGATGCAAATCGGGATGGGCACGTGCCGTATCTGTGCCCCAGAGAAGGATTATCCAAACCCCGGGATCAAACTGCGGCTAGAACCGCAAGATGACATAGGAGCGCCTGCGATAGCAGCGCCTGTGCCACCGGCCATAGCGCCAGAACCTGCGGCAATGCCGTCTCCAGACGCGCCGCCTGTGGTGGCGACGGTGCCATCGCCGATGGTAGATCTGCTCGACATCGCCCGGGCCGTCGTCGTCATCGAAAGCACTGGCATCCTGCTTGTCGAGCTCATCGAGAATGCCGTTACCGACATTGGGAACCCCGGCCATAGCCTCGAGCGGCCGAACCGTAGTAGCAAGCGCCGCGGCCCCCGCAACGCCGAACAATGCTGTCAAGAATGATCGCCGATCCATCAAAACCTCCATCAGAGGATAAGGCTAACATCAGCCAGATAGAGCGGCTGATACAAAAGGCCATAGGGGCAATTTGGCCGACACAAAGGGTGGTTAACGCCTCGCCCCGTGGCCTGCTGGCTGTCTTAGTCTGTTCATCCGGCTGACCTAGAAATGGAAGGCCTGAACAGGGAGTGTGCCATGCCAGCCGAAGATCTCGATCAGCTCCAGAACGCCTACAAGGCCGCGGTGGAAGAATGGATAGAAGCGATCAGGCAGGAAGCGGAGCTGGCCTCCGTCAACCATTCGGTCGCCGAGGTCGACACATGGGAAGCAGCGCATTTCAAGGAAGACGAGGTGCGCGACAAGGTCCTCGACCTGAAGGCGAAATACGAAGACGCCCTGCGCAAGGAGCTGTTCGGGTTTTAATTCCGGGTGACTGCGCAACCGTCAGCGCACGGCCGCAACCGGGCGCCGCGCTTCCTTCGGCCGGACGATAGAGCCGTGCAGAATGCAACCGATGTTTGCCACCAGAAACTCGGCCAGCTCGCGTGCCGGCGCCTCCAGGCGATGTGATAGCGCGATCAGCGCAAGCTCGGATGGCGGCTGTTCCGCAAAACCGTCGTCGGCGCTCAGCAGGCGGTGCTCGGGAAGCACCGCATCCACCGGCAGCAGGCTGATGCCCAGCCCTGATGCCACCGCCGCCTGCACGCCGATCAGCCCCTGGCTTGTATAGGCGATGCGCCACATCCGCCCCGTCGCCTCGATCGCGCGCGTCGCCCTTTGCCGGTAGATGCAGCCTTGCGGAAACATGGCGAGCGGCACGGGGTCGGCGTCGAGCGCACCGGACGGGCCGGCTACCCAGGCGAGCTTCTCCTCCCAGCGCCCCAGGCAAGGCGCGTCGCCAGGTTCGCGCTTGATCAGCGCCAGATCGATCTCGCCATTGTCGAGCAGGCGCCGCAGCTCGAAACTCCAGCCGCTGACGGTGTCGAGCCGCAGGTGCGGCGACGCCCTGGAAAATCCCGACAGCAGGTCGATCAGCCGCCGGCCGGCAAAATCTTCCGGCACGCCGAGCCGCACCGTCTTCGGCGCCGCGGGCTGCCGCAAGGCCGCTTCCGCCTCGGCCGAGATCGACAGCAGCCGGCGCGCGTAGCCGAGCAGCACTTCGCCCTCTTCGGTAACCTGCACGCCGCCCGGCGCGCGCTCGCGCACCAGCAGGCTGTGGCCGACGCTGTCCTCCAGTCGCTTGATCTGCTGGCTGATGGTCGATTGCGTCAGGTGAACGCGCTCCGCCGCACGCGTAAAACCGCCGGTTTCGACCACGGCGACGAAGCTGCGCAACAGATCGAGATCCAGCTCCATTCGAATTCCCACTTGATCCTATCGCAACATTTAATTTTCAAATGACTGAAATCGCTGCCAGTGTCCAGCCAACTTTCCCCGAGGTTTCTCCAAATGGCATTGACCGGGCCGCGCCCGACCTGGCTGACATTCGATTGCTACGGAACGCTGATCCAGTGGGACGAAGGCCTGATGGCGGCGATGGAAACGATCCTCGCACGCAAGGGCCGCAAGATCGAAGCGGAAAGCTTCATCCCCGTCTATGACCGGCACGAGCACGAGCTCGAGCAAGCCAGACCGCATCTCTCCTTCGCCGACGTCACCGCAAAGGCCTTGCGGCTGGCGCTGCACGATTTCTCGCTGGAAGCCGCGGCCGATGACGCGGAACTGCTGACCTCCTCGATCGGCAAGATGCCGCCTTTTCTTGAAGTGGTCGCAACGCTGCGCCGGCTAAAGGATGCCGGCTTCAGGTTGGCGATCATTTCCAACACCGATGACGCCATCATCGCCGGCAACGTCGCGCAGCTCGGCGGCTCGATCGACCGGGTCATCACCGCCGAGCAGGCGCAGGCCTACAAGCCGTCGCGGCAGATTTTCGAACATGCCTGGCGAACCCTTGGCGTGACCAGGGACGAGCTGGTGCACATCTGCGCCAGCCCGCATCTCGACCTGGCCGCCGCGCGCGATCTCAAATTCCGCGCCGTATGGGTCGACCGCGGCACCGGCCGCCGCCCGCCGCCCGACTACCAGCCGGACGCGATCGCCCACGGGCTGGATGAGGTATCAGGCTTTTTCGAAGCGGCAGGCTGGCTTTAGTCCCGGTAGGCTCGCGCACGAGGCGCGTCACCTGCGAGGTGGAGGGTTGGCGCACCCGACAGGATTCGAACCTGTGACCTCTGCCTTCGGAGGGCAGCGCTCTATCCAGCTGAGCTACGGGTGCCTTCAGGGAACCTGAAAACGAACCAGCCGATAGGCCGGCCAGCCACGGCTTCTTAGCGGAAGCCGCGCCGGGCTTCAACGGGCAATTGGACTGCCTCTTCAGCCAAAGGTCACAGGTTCCAGTCCTCTCAGGATCCAACCGATGGTTTCGAGAGGCCGGAAGGTCCGCAAGCCGGAAAACGAAAAACCCGCCTCGGCGGCGGGTCCTGGGCGCAAATCAGCACTATCTCCGAAACAATAGCACAATTGCCCTCACCGGGCAATCGACCGCGAGCGCCCATCGCAAGTTCCCAGCCCTTCCGGCGCCCTTCAAAAGGTCCGCGAGACCTCCGCCCGAAGGCGGCGCTTTCACCGCTCGTCATTCGAAAACCCAGGCAATTGGCTTTTCGTTCGCTGCGCGGACCTCACCCCGCCGCCTCCACCTTCGCCACCCGCCTGCGCACCCTGCCTGGCGTCCGCTTCGCCTTCTTCGCCCCCGTCAGCTCGTGCATGGCATCCAGCTGCATCTGCTGCATTTCGGCCAGCCGCGTCCATTGGCGCGAGATCAGGTAGTCGAGCTTTTCGTGCAGGTGGCGCACTTCCAGCTCGGCTTTCAGGTTCACCCGGTAGTCGTTGAAGGAGCGCAGGCGGTCCTTGGCCTCCGTCCGTCTCTGGCTCATCATGATGATCGGCGCCTGGATGGCGGCGATGCAGGAGAGCAGCAGGTTGAGCAGGATGAACGGGTAGGGGTCGAAGGCGCTCTGCAAGCCCTCGAGCAGGTTGATGCCGATCCAGACCAGCAGCACGCTGGCGAACGAGATCAGGAACCACCAGCTGCCGCCGAAGGCCGCCATATTGTCGGAGACGCGGTCGGCGAACGACCTGTGCTCCTCGAACTCCTCTTCCGAGTTTTCCGAAATCGTGTCCTGCCTGGCGATCGATTCGACCACCTGGCGGTCGAGCTCAGAGAATTCGCCATGCTCCTGCTGCAGCAACTCCTCCATGTAGCGCATGCGGTAGCGGCCGAGCTCCTCGCGGCTGATGCGGGCGCCGCGCGGCAGGTCGGGATGGTCGGAGCGGATGCGGTCGGCAAGGCTCGGCCTGAGATCGTCGATGCGCACCAGGTCGCGCTTGCGGAACTTTTTACCTGATATCGCCGACGGTTTTCGCTTCGGCTTCAGGCGGCCATGACCGGTGGGTTCGGAGTCCGGCACCTCGGGCGCTTCGAGCGCCTCGTCGGCAACCAGCTCGGCTTCGTGGGCGGGCGGCGCCTCGAAATACTCGCCGCCGCTGTCGTTTTCGCTGTCGGCCTGCTCGGATGGTTTTGGGACGGTGCTCATGATGCCGGCTCCTGCTGTCGCGCTGTCGGTCACGTTACGTCAAGCCGGCGCGGCATAGCCACTGTTGCGGTGAAGATTGGCGGTCTGTGCAAGCGCTTGTGATGACTGGGTCGCCAGCGCGCGCGCCGGCTGGCGCCATGGTCATCGCCGGCTGGCCTCATCATGGCCCTGTGGTGCGCCGGGCCGGGCGCTTATATCCAGATCAGTCCTGACGATGTCGCATGGAGCGCCGGGGTCGGGCTGCTGCCATCAGGGGCATTGGATCGCCCCGCAACAGGGGTTGTCGTCATGTACAAACATGTCCTGATCGCCACCGACGGTTCGGAACTCGCTGCCAAGGGCGTCGCCCACGGCCTCGAACTGGCCAAGGGCCTCGGCGCCGCTGTCACCTTCGTCAACGTCTCCGAGCCGTTCCCGGCGCTGGCATGGGGCGGCGCCATGGCTGGCTATGTCGCCGGCGAAGAGCTGGTCAATTACGAGGAAAACGCCCGCAAATTCGGCCGTGAGGTGCTGGACAAGTGCAAGGCCCGGGCCGACGCGCTCGGCGTGCCTGCAAAGACCCTGCACATCGAGAACAGGACGCCGGCAGAGGCCATCCTCGACGTCTCCCGCTCCGAGGCCTGCGACCTCATCGTCATGGCCTCGCATGGCCGCCGCGGACTGGGCAGGCTGGTGCTGGGCAGCCAGACCGCGGAAGTCGTGTCGCTGACGGAGATCCCGGTTCTGGTGGTGCGGTAGGGGCGAGCAGAGACAGGCAGCGATCCTTCACGACCCCCCTCTGTCCTGCCGGACATCTCCCCCTCAAGGGGGGAGATCAGATGTCACAATGGCTTTCGCCAACCACGAAAAGAAGGCGAGACGCCGAAGCTGCTAATCTCCCCACTTGAGGGGGAGATGGCCGGCAGGCCAGAGGGGGGTGCTGTCCCGCCGGCGTCTCAGGGTTTCTCCACCGCGACGACACGCTACTGCGGCTGCAAACCAGGCAGACCAGGAAGCGACGAGCCAGGTGGCGGCAGGCCGGGAAGCGGCGACGCGGCCGGCTGGCCTCCTGCAAACATCAGCCGCGTCTTGGTATCGGCCATCGCTGGCGACAGGCTGCGCTGGATCAGCGCTTCGACATGGTCGTTGCGCTGCCTGGCGCTGTCGGCGCCCATCACCACCACGACCAGCTTGCGGCCGTCGGCATTGTAAGAGGTAACGATATTGTAGCCGGAGGCCCTGATATAGCCGGTCTTGATGCCGTCGACGCCGCGCACCCGTCCCAGCATGTCGTTATGGCCGCGCACAAGCCGCCCACGGAACATGAAATCGCTTTCGGAGAAATAGTGGAACTGTTGCGGGAAGCGGGCGCGCAGCGCCATGCCGAGCGTCGCCATGTCGCGCGCCGTCGTGTGCTGGCCGGCGTCGGGCAGGCCGGATGCGTTGCGGAAGACGGTGCTGCTCATGCCGATCTGGCGCGCCTTCGATGTCATCATGGCGGCGAACTGGTCTTCCGAGCCGCCAAGATATTCGCCCACCGCCACCGCCACGTCATTGGCCGATTTGACCACGATCGCCCGGATCGCCGAATCGACATCGATGCTCTCGCCGCGCCTGAAGCGCAGCTTGGTCGGCGGCTGCCGGGCCGCATTGTCGGAAACCGGGATCTGCGTTTCCTTGCTGATGCGGCCGGACTCCAACGCCTCGAACAGCAGATAGAGCGTCATCATCTTGGTCAGCGATGCTGGATAGCGCTGCGCCGTCGAACTGACCTCGAACAGGGTCTTGCCTGTGCCGGCATCGACGACGATGGCCGCATATTTCTCCTGCGGCGCTGGTACCGCCAGCACGCTGTCGGGCGGTGCTGTGGTGCTGCAGCCGGCAACGAAGACGAGCAGCAGGATGGCTGCGACAAATCTTTGGGCGAGGGAGGGGAAGTGGAAATCGGGCAAGGCAAGTCCGGCGTTGCTGAGAGGGCCGGAACCTAGCCTAACCCGAATGCCGCGTCCATTTGGTTAACGGCGAAGCCTGGTTTTCCTCGCGTTCATCCCGCCCCGAAATCGCCTGTTTCCTGTCCTGTTTTGCCGGCGGGGTTGCGCTGCTACACTGCGCGCGGCAATTGCTTTGGGGGTTTGACATGACGACCGGTGACATCGGCGCGGCTGCGCCATCTCTTATCAGGGCTTCGCTCAGCCGCACCGGCAAATGGGCCGGCAGCGTCGCCTTCATCGGCGGAGCGGCCTCCGACATTCTCAATCCGCTGGCGCCGTTCGCTGCCTATATCGCGCTGGTCGCCTCGGTCGCCGCCGCCATCATCGCCATCGCCATCGTGCTCAGGCTGGTGCTGGCCGCCAAGGCGCTGCCGGCGCTGATCTTCGCCACCAGCGCTGCCGCCGTCGCCGGCGGCGTCTATGGCCTGCAGCAGCAGACCAATTCGCAGAACGGGATCATCGCCGGCCTGGTGCCGGCCATAGCCCAGCTGCAGCAGCA
Source organism: Mesorhizobium sp. CNPSo 4688 (assembly GCF_057784295.1). Lineage (NCBI taxonomy): Bacteria > Pseudomonadati > Pseudomonadota > Alphaproteobacteria > Hyphomicrobiales > Phyllobacteriaceae > Mesorhizobium > Mesorhizobium sp. CNPSo 4688. Next base: position 211,723 of record NZ_JBWLUY010000003.1, on the reverse strand, counting down.
GATGGGCATCGTCTCGGCCCGGGTGGCCAGGATCGAGCAGACGGTCACGCAGACGAAGCAGACGGTCGACCAGGTCAAGCAGTCGACCGACGCGGTGGCGAAAAAGACCGAAGAGATCGCCTCCAATCAGCAGCAGCAGACCGAGCAGGGCGCGCAGACGCAAAAGACCGTCGATCAGGTCAAGCAGACCACCGAAACGCTCGCCGCCGGCCAGCAGAAGCAGGCCGAGCAGGCCGACAAGCTGCAGGCGACCACCGAACAGATCGCTGCCTCCATCGACACCATCGCCAAGGGCTTTGCCGCACTCGCGGCGCAAGGCGGAGCGATTGCCGAACCGAAGCGGCCGGACGAATTCTACCACAATGCCCGCGTCTACGAGCTGTCCGGCGATATGCTCAATGCGCGCCGCTCCTATCTCGCCTTCGCCGGCTTCGACGTCGACGCCGTCGATCCCTACACCCGCTTTGCCACGCTGCTGCGCGTGCAGGACGGCAAGGCGGGCGCCCGCGAAGTGTTCGGCCAGCTAGCCGACAAGGCCAAGGCGCTGTCGATAAAGCTGGTCCACATCTTGCAGTTCGACGATGCCCAGCGTCTCGACAAGCTCAACGCCTTCATCGCGGCCAATCCGGATTTCGCACCGGCCTACTACCTCTTGGCGCAGGAGTTTTCCGAGGATCGTCTCGGCGTCCAGTCACTGTCCGACAAGCGCAGCGAGGCCGAGGCGCTGACCAAGTTCGTCTCCTACGAAAAGGATGGCGGGTTGCTCAAATATTTCGTCGACCAGAGGGAGCTCGCCGATTGGCTCGACCACAGCCGCAGCCGGCTGACGGCCCTTGGCGACGTGCTCGACCCCGCCCGTTTTGCCCCGTCGCTGACGCCGATGCGCTCCAATGCCGGCTGGACAATTTCCATCTCGCTGCCCGAGGCGGCGACCGGCATTTCCTGGCGCCTGGGTGAAACAGGTCCGTTCACCGACACCGGGCTGATGGCGATGAACGACCAGCGCACCGGCAAGCCGATGCCCAATCCGAGCTTCGAATTGCCCGACAGCACCGCGGCCACCATCATCGGGGTAAAATATCTCGATCTCAGGGGCCGCGAGACCGGGCCGTTCAACATAAGTTTCGATCCGGAAGCCGCACTCCAGCAGGGCAACAAGCAGATCCTCGACCAGTTCTGGACCTCGTGGATCGCCTTCGACGCCAGCGGCAATCACGGCCTGGTCTATTTCTCGCAGATGCTGTCATACCGTTGCGGCATCAAGGAGGTGCGCTACAGCCTGAACGGCACCGCGCTCGACAAGGAGATCAAGCTGCCGCCTTGCGACAAGAAGGACCCCTACGCCATCCCTTATGACTATCAGCCCTACTTCAAGGTCGCCGACAGCGTGACGTCGATGGCGGTGCAGGTCACCTACACCGACGGCACCAAGTCGCCGGTCAGGGAATACAAGCGGCAATAGGGGCAGGGCAGGTCTTGGTCCAGTATGTCTTGCCGTTCCGACCGTTTGCGCCGCCCCTCATTGCCCTGCCGGGCATTTCTCCCCGTATAGTGACGGGGAGAAAGGGGCTGGCCGCAACGCCGGCGCCCTTCTTGCAGCGCTGGTGATTGGCGAAAGTCGCGACGAAAGCGCCCCTCTCCCCGTCACTATACGGGGAGAGGATGCCGGTAGGCAGGTGAGGGGCGGCGCTGACCTTCGATAAGTTGGCCACCTTCGATGATGGCAGCGAACTGGTCTGATGCAAAATGCCGGAAGCTGCGCTTGCGCAAGCCGCGCGGAGCGGGTTTGTTCGCTGCCATCAGAATCAGCGGGTGCATGGATGGATACGGTCACGATCAAGGCAAAAGGCATCTCGGTCACGCTCGACCTCAGCGTCGGCCATATCGCCGACATGACGGTCGACGGCGATGGCCGCCAGCTGAAACCGCTGCACCGCGCGCCCTGGGTCGATGCCGGCGAGGCGCTGCCGCCGGACCTGCCCGAGGGCACCGTGCGGCTGTCGGGCGATTTCCTCTGCGCGCCTTTTTCGGTCAGCGACATCGAGGCCGCACCCTTGCATGGCTGGCCGGCCAACAGCGGCTGGGATGTCGTCTCCAGTCAGGCGACATCCGATGGCTGGCGCGCCGCCTTCCGGCTGCGCCGCACGGTCATGGGCGCCACGATCGACAAGATCTTCACGCTCCGCGACGGCCATCCCTTCCTCTACCAGGAACATATCTTTTCCGGCGGCTCGGGTGCGGTTTCCGCCGCCCATCATCCGATGACGGCGATGCGCGACGGCGGCCGGCTGGCCTTTTCGCCGAAACGCTTCGCCGCAACGCTGGACTCACCGCTGGAACCCGATCCGGCCCGCGGCCGCTTCAAGCTTGCCTATCCCGCGCGCTCGACCGATCTGACGCACTTTCCGGCCACCGGCGGCGGCACGCTCGATCTCACCGACTACCGCATGGCAGATCAGCGCGAGGATTTCATCACCATGCTCGAGGCCGACCACGGCGGTCCGGGCTGGACGGCGCTGGCGCGCCGGGCCGAACAGGATCTGGTGCTGGTGCTGAAGAACCCGGCCGAATTGCCGGTCACCATGCTGTGGTTCAGCAATGGCGGCCGCGACTACGCGCCGTGGAGCGGCCGCCATCGCGGCGTGCTCGGCATCGAGGACGGTCGTGCCGCCGTCGGCCATGCCGCCTCGATCGGCGACAACTGGCTGAAGCGCGAAGGCGTGGTGACCGCCTTTGCGCTCGGCGGCGAAGTCTCCTTTCGCCATGTCATCGGCGCGCTGCCGCAGGCTAGCGGCGAGCCGCCGCGCGATATCGCGACAACATCAGGTCACATGCGTCTCACCGGAGCCGATGGTTCGCCCCGCGACGTCGCCTTCGACAGCGATTTCCTGCGCATCGGCAAGCACGGCTGATTTTCGAACGCTAGCGCTGCCCCTCACCCGCCTGCCGGCATCCTCTCCCCGTATAGTGACGGGGAGAGGGGTGATGTCGCCGACGGTTTCGCTAATCTTCGACATTGCAAGAAATGCGCGAGGTCGCGGCCAGCCCCTTCTCCCCGTCACTATACGGGGAGTCGAGGAGTGGTCCGCGAAGCGGACGAAAAGCCAATTACTTGGCTTTTCGAATGACGAACTCCCGGCAGGGGGATGAGGGGCGGCGCTGACCTGGACCGTTGGCTGTTGGCCAGACGACCCAAATCCCGGTTTGAAATTTCCACCAACAGCCGCCAAGATGCGGCTGAAACCATCTGGCTGCAAAAGAGGCTCTCATGTCCGAAATCGCCCACCTCGCCGCCACCATCTTCAAGCGTGCCGGCAAGGCGAAGCGCTTCATCGTCGCCATTGCCGGCCCGCCCGGCGCCGGCAAGTCGATGCTGTCGGCCGGCCTGCATGATTTGTTGCCGGAAGGCGCCTCGGAAGTCGTGCCGATGGACGGGTTTCACTATGACGACATCGTGCTCAACCAGCGCGGCCTGCGGCCAAGAAAAGGCGCTCCCGAAACCTTCGATTTCGCCGGTTTTGAGGCGCTGTTGAAGCGCATCCGTTCGGGCGAGCCCGACATCGCCATTCCGGTGTTCGACCGCAGCATGGAATTGTCGCGCGCCGCAGCCTCTATCGTCGCCGCCGAGGCCAAGTTCATCCTGGTCGAGGGCAATTACCTGCTGCTCGACGAGGAGCCGTGGTCGCGGCTGGCGCCTTTGTTCGACTTCACCATCTTTGTCGATGTGCCGCGCGCCGAACTCGAGCGTCGCCTGCTGGAGCGCTGGCACGAACATGGCCGTTCGGACGAAGACGCACGCGCCTGGATCGCCTCCAACGACATGCCCAACATCGACCGCGTGCTTGGCCGGCGAAGGTCCGCCGACCTTGTTGTGGGCGATCCCGTTTAATTCTCAGGATTTCCGAACGGGAACCTTAAGACTTTCAGGTCGTTATCGCTGACGAGGCAACTTAGCCACAGAGGGATTTCGTCCGATGGCAACCAAAGCTAGAAAACCCGCAGCCGCCAAATCCAGGGCAACGCCAGCCAAGGCCACCCAGGCAAAAGCAGGCGCCGGCCCGGCAATTGCCGAGCGCTCCAAGGATGCAAAGCCGGCTTTCGGCAAGGCTGCGCCGAAGAAGGTAGTGCCAGGCGTAGCGGCCAAGGTGGCGGCAAAGCCTGCCAAGGCCAAGAAGCCGGCAGCCAGCGGCAGCTCGGTGGGCACCATGCGCAATGTAGCCAACGTTGCCGCCGGCGCCGTTGTCGCCACGGCCAGAGGCGCTGCATCGCTCGCCTCGTCTGTCATGGGCAGAGGCGGCTCCAAGGCCAAAGCCAAGGCAAAGTAGCTCGGCTCGTCAGCCTTTAGCTGGAATGGTGAGGCCTCGTTGCACCGCAGGCCGCGCCAGGCCGCGCTCCAGCCATGCCGCAACGGTGGGGAAATCGTCGAAGCCGACGAGTTCCCGCGCCTCGTAGAAGCCGATCAGATTGCGTACCCAGCCCAGCATCGAAATGTCGGCGATGGTAAAATCGTCATCCATGATCCAGCTGCGGCCTTTCAGCCTTGTCTCTAGCACGCCGATCAGCCGCCGCGACTCGTTACGGTAGCGATCCAGCGGCCGCTTGTCGGCGATCTCGCGTCCGGCGAATTTGTTGAAAAAGCCGACCTGTCCGAAGATCGGCCCGATCGCCGCCATCTGGAAGAACACCCACTGGATGGTTTCGTAGCGCCGCACCGGATCGGCCGGGATCAGCTTGCCGGTCTTGTCGGTGAGGTAGAGTAGGATGGCGCCGGATTCGAACAGGCCAAACGGCTTGCCGCCCGGGCCATTGGGATCGATGATGGCCGGAATCTTGCCGTTCGGGTTCAGCGACAGGAATTCCGGCGTCCAGCTCTGGTCCTTGCCGATGTCCACCAGATGCGCCTCGTAGGGCAGGCCGAGTTCTTCCAGCGCAATGGATATTTTCACGCCGTTCGGCGTCGTCGCTGAATAGAGCTGCAAGCGGTCGGGGTGCTTGGCCGGCCAGCGATTGGTGATCGGAAAGGCGGACAGGTCGGTCATCGAAAGCTCCGGTCGGGAATTTGGCGCTGGCGTCGCGCCGTTTGGCGGGTTGCGAAGGATTATCCGCCACGTGTTTGCCGATCAACCGGCCGGCGGTGCACACACCGTGTTTACCAACGGTTCACGGCCAGCCGCCCGCCGTCAGACCGACTTGAACGCCACCACGGCATTGGTGCCGCCAAAGGCAAAACCATTGCTGATCGCCGCCCGCACCTTGCGCTCGCGCGCCACATTGGGCGTGACGTCGAGATCGCAATCGGGGTCGGCCTGCCGGAAATTGGCCGTCGGCGGCACGATGCCTTCGCGGATCGCCATCACGCAGGCGATCATCTCCAGGCCGCCCGAGGCGCCGAGGCAATGCGCATGCATCGACTTGGTCGACGACACCGAGAGCTTGTAGGCGTGGTCGCCAAACACGCGCTTGATCGCCGCCGTCTCGATCTGGTCGTTGGCCTTGGTGCCGGTGCCGTGGGCGTTGAGATAGTCGACGTCCTCGGGGTTGAGCCCGGCGTCGGCCAGGCAGGCACGCATCGCCGCCGTAGGTCCTTCGACAGTCGGCGCGACGATGTCGGATGCGTCGGCGGAAAGCCCGGCGCCGGCAATTTCGGCGAGAATGTCGGCACCGCGCGCCATGGCGTGTTCGTAGGTTTCTAGCACCGCCATGCCGGCGCCTTCGCCCAGCGACAGGCCCTGGCGGTCGGCCGAGAACGGCCGGCAGGTGTCGGGCGCCAGCACTCTAAGTGCCTCCCAGCCCTTCAGGATGCCCCAGACCAGCGGCGCATCGGTGCCGCCGGCGACCATGACGTCGGCGCGGCCAAGCCGGATCTGATCGACCGCCGAGGCGAAGGCGTGATTCGACGACGAACAGGCCGAGGTGACGCCGAACACCGGCCCGCGCAGGCCAAGCACCATGCTGACCTGGCCGGCCGCAGCGCTTGGCATCACTTTCGGTACGGTGAAGATGCCGGCACGGTTCTTGCCGTCGATCAGGATGGCGCGATAGTTCTCCTCGATCGCTTCCCATCCGCAAACGCCGACGCCGACGACGGTGCCCATGCGATACGTGGTGGCTTCATCCGACGTCAGTCCGGCCTGCTGCATGGCTTCGCGCGCGGCAATCGCCGCCAGCAGGCTGAAGCGGTCCATCGACACGGTCTGCTTGTGGCCGATGCCATGGTCCGGCATCGCCTTGATCTCGCAGCCGACCTTGACCTTCAAATCATGCAGCAGCGGGTTGTCGATCTGGCCGATCGCCGATCGTCCCGCGCGCATTTCGTTCCAGATCGCAGGCGCATTGGTGCCAAGCCCGCATATGCCGCCTATGCCGGTAATGACGACTCGCTTGTGCATTCAGGCTTTCTTCGCGATCAGCGCGCGAACAGCCTCGACCATGTCGCCGACATTCTTCAGATTGCTCCAGGCATCGACCGTGTTCATCTCGATCTCGATGCCGTACTGCTCCTCAAGATCGAAGATGATCTCGGTCAGTTCCAGGGAATGGATGCCAAGCGCGGTCAATTCCGTATTGGTGGTGATCTCTTCGCCGCCGGGCTCCGCATGTGCCCTGATCTTGGCGATGATTTCCGTTGCCAGCTCGTCAGCCATTCGATTCCTTCCCCAATTTTATCATTTCGGGTGCCGATTGGTTGGCGCCCGTGTTGCCTGGACTGAAAATCGCCGTCGCCTTCAAAACCCCGCCAGGCGCGGCATGACCGTTCCAAAGAGGCTCCCTCTATAGAAACGGAAACGCTGTCAAGCAACAAGCTATATCGACAAGCTACATATCGACAAAGCAGCCGGAGTGCTTAACGTTGGAGCGATGGATACGTTGCAACATGGCTTGACCGCGGTGCTGCCGGCCCAGCGCGTCGCTGGTGCGGCTCGGCTTGCATGCGGCGTCAGTGCCGGCCGCACCAGGCTTTCGCGCCTCTATCAGGACGGATCGGCCAAGATCCGCATGCCCGCCGTCGCTGCCGATCCGCTTGAAGCCGTGCTCATCAACACCGCGGGCGGGCTGACTGGCGGCGATCGGCTTGGCTGGGAGATCGATGTCGGGCCAGCTGCCTCCGCTTCGATCACCACCCAGGCCTGCGAAAAGATCTATCGCGCCGAAAGCGACCGTGCTGAAGTGCGGGTAAAACTTGAAGTCGGCGCGGGTGGCCGTATTGCCTGGCTGCCGCAGGAAACCATCGTCTTCGACCGCTCGGCCTTTGCCCGTACGCTCGACGTCGATCTTGCCGCAGGCGCCGAGGCATTGCTGCTCGAGGCCACTGTCTTTGGCCGCCTGGCCATGGGGGAACAGGCCGCGCACGGCCATTTCCACGACCGCTGGCGGGTCCGCCGGGACGGCGCGCTCGTTCATGCCGAGGATTTCCGCATCGGGCCGGCCATTGCCGCAGCGCTTGGTCGCCCGGCGGTTGCCGGCGGCGCCATTGCCGTGGCGACGCTGCTGATGGTTTCGCCGCAAGCCGAAGCCTTGCTCGAGCCGGCCCGCGACATCATCGGCGCCGAGGGCGACGCCAGCGCCTGGAGCGTGAAACAATCTGGCAAGCTTCTTGCGAGGCTGTTTGCCGAGGACGGTTACCAGCTGCGCAAGCGGCTGATTCCGCTTGTCGAACTGCTCAACGGGCGGGCCGGTCTGCCCAAATTATGGTCACTCTGAACCAAATCCAGGCCAAATCCAGGAAAGCGCATGAACCTTACGCCGCGTGAAAAAGACAAGCTGCTCATCGCCATGGCGGCGATCGTGGCGCGCAAGCGGCTGGAGCGCGGCGTCAAGCTCAATCACCCCGAAGCGATCGCGCTGATCACCGATTTCGTCGTCGAGGGCGCCCGCGACGGCCGCCCGGTCGCCGAACTGATGGAGGCCGGCGCCCATGTCGTCACTCGCGCGCAGGTGATGGAAGGCATCGCCGAGATGATCCACGACGTCCAGGTCGAAGCGACCTTTCCCGACGGCACCAAGCTGGTCACCGTGCACGAACCGATCAGGTGAGGAGGAAACGATGCTCGAACTCAGGCCCAACTGCGAATGCTGCGACAAGGACCTGCCACCGGAAGCGACGGATGCGCTAATCTGCACCTTCGAATGCACTTTTTGCGCCGACTGCGCTGAAAATGTGCTGGGCGGCGTCTGCCCGAACTGCGGCGGCAATTTTTCCGCGCGTCCTATCCGGCCTGCAGAGAAGCTGAAGAAATATCCGGCCTCGACCAAACGTGTGCTCAAGGCCGAGGGCTGCGGCCCGCGCAAGGCCGCGTGATTGTTACCGTGACTTGGAAGGTAGGAACGATGATCTCTGCTTCAACCAAACGCACCGCGCTCGCCGCGATCCTGCTGCTGGCGGCGGCCATGCCCGCCTATGCCCATGTCGGCATCGGCACCACGTCGTCCTTCACGGCCGGCTTCACGCATCCGCTGTCCGGCCTCGACCATATGACCGTCATGGTCGCCGTCGGCCTGTGGGCCGCGCTCAAGGGTGGCAAGGCGATCTGGACCTGGCCGCTGGTCTTTGTCGGCGTCATGCTGGCCGGCGGCGCGCTCGGCATGCTGCACATGCCGTTGCCTTTCGTCGAACCGGGCATTTTGGCCTCCGTCGTCGCGCTTGGCCTGTTGGTCGCGCTGGCAGTTGAATTGCCGGTCTCCACCGGCGTCGTCATCATCGGCCTGTTCGCGCTGTTCCACGGCCATGCCCATGGCACCGAAGTGCCGGAAAATGCCGGCGGGCTTGACTATATGGCAGGCTTTGCCGCTGCCACCGTGCTTCTCCATGCCATAGGCATCGCCGCCGGCCTCGGTCTCGGCATGCGCTTTCGCGGCCTTGCCCGTGCCGCCGGCGCGGCGTGTGCTGCGGTCGGCGTTGGCCTGGTCTTCGGCGTTCTGTGAGGCCTGAGATGATCCCCGGCGAAATCATCACCGCAAGCGGCGACGTCGAGCTCAACAAGGGCCTGCCGACGGTGACGCTCAAAGTCGCCAACAGCGGCGACCGGCCGATCCAGGTCGGCAGCCACTACCATTTCTTCGAAACCAATGAGGGGTTGAAATTCGACCGCGACAAAGCCCGCGGCATGCGTCTCGATATCGCCGCCGGCACGGCGATGCGCTTCGAGCCGGGCCAGCAGCGCGACGTCACGCTGGTGCCGCTCGGCGGAAAACGCGAGGTCTACGGTTTCCAGCAGAAAATCATGGGCAAGCTGTGAGATCGACAGGGTCGAACGCCCTGAGATCAGTTCGATGGCCTGGCCGCTGCATAGATGACGATTCCTGCGGGGCCGTCGAATTCGACGGCGAGGACGTCCTCGGCAAGCACGCGCCTGGAATCGATAGCATTGAACAGCAGCGCGTTGGCGTCGATCTCCTTGCGCAATTCCGCAATATCGTCCTGATGCTGCCTGACCTTGCTCTCGACGGCCGGCGGCGGACCCCCTTCGCTGCGCGCCGCGTCGGTGAGGAAGACGATATCCACCGTGTCGAGCTTGGATGTCTTGCGTACCGTGCCGATGTTTTCACGCGTCCGCTCGATCGCGGCGATGAGCTTTCCGGTCTCCGTCGTCGTCCGCGCCTCTTCCTGGCGGACATCGGAGCCGACGATCCGGTTGACGGTGTCCGCGCTTTCAACGGCCTGCGCGGCGGGCGGTCCGTAGGCCGCGAGGAACACGCAAGTGGCTATGGTCTGGAGCCATCTGGCGTCGGCAAAGGGAATGGTCGGCATAGATCGCTCCTGGCGAACTTTTCTGCGCAACGCCGTTCGGCGCCAAAGAAGCCAAACGACTCCCGTCCGGCGAAGGTTCCCTCCGCGATAGGGCCGGCGGGCCGGATATCGGCCCGCCGGGCGCTGTCGTCAGCTCGCCTTCTTGGTGACCAGGGTCAGCGCGCCATTGGTGGTCATGCTGGCGGCGACCACCTGTGCCGAGGTGAGCCCCTTGGCTTCGAGCGCCGACTTGAGCTGCGGTGTCGCATCGATCGAGCTGCGCAGTTTTTGCAGCCCGGCGTCGCCGCGCTTGGCGATCACCTGGTTGACCTGCGTCTGGGTGGCCTCAGGCAGCTCGGTGATATCGACGATGTTGACGCTCTGGATCGCCGGCGCCGCCGGCTGAGCGCTAGGTGCGGTTGGTTTCGGTTGCGGCGTCGGTTGCTGCTGGGCGCCGGCAATGGTCGCGGAGGCGAGCGTGGCGGCGGCTGCAAGAACGATGATTTTGCGCATGGATTTTCCTTCCATCGAATGGGCCAGGGATTTGGCAAACGGTTGGTTTGGGGTGGCACGCCCACCTCAACGGCCAAATGGGATCAGAAGGTGTCGCCGAGCGGGTCATTGCATGACCATTGGATGGCGACGATGTGGAATTCGGCTGAAGCCAGACCGTTTTGAGGAGCATTGACTGATGGCTAGAATCACCCGGGCCGCCTATGCGCAGATGTACGGTCCCACCGTCGGCGACAAGGTCAGGCTTGCCGACACCGAATTGTTCATCGAGGTCGAAAAGGACCTCACCATCCATGGCGAAGAGGTGAAATTCGGCGGCGGCAAGGTCATCCGCGACGGCATGGGCCAGAGCCAGGTGTCGCGCGCCGGCGGCGCGGTCGACACCGTCATCACCAACGCGCTGGTGATCGATGCCACAGCCGGCATCTTCAAGGCCGACATAGGCCTTCGCGACGGGCGCATCGCGGCCATCGGCAAGGCCGGCAATCCGGACACGCAGGACGGCGTCACCATCATCATCGGCCCCGGCACCGAGATCATCGCCGGCGAGGGCAAGATCCTCACCGCCGGCGGATTCGACGCGCATATCCACTTCATCTGCCCGCAGCAGATCGACGAGGCGCTGATGTCGGGCATCACCACCATGCTTGGCGGCGGCACCGGCCCGGCGCATGGTACGCTGGCCACGACCTGCACGCCCGGGCCGTGGCACATGGCGCGTATGATCCAGTCCTTCGATGCTTTTCCGATGAACATCGGCCTGTCGGGCAAGGGCAATGCCTCGTTGCCGGCGGCGCTTGAGGAAATGGTGCTGGGCGGCGCCTGTTCGCTGAAGCTGCATGAGGACTGGGGCACGACGCCGGCGGCCATCGATTGCTGCCTGTCGGTCGCCGACGACTACGACGTGCAGGTGATGATCCACACCGACACGCTGAACGAATCCGGCTTTGTCGAAAACACCGTCGCGGCGATCAAGGGTCGCACCATCCACGCCTTCCACACCGAAGGCGCCGGCGGCGGCCATGCGCCTGATATCATCAAGGTCTGCGGCCTGCCCAACGTCATCCCGTCCTCGACCAACCCGACCCGGCCCTACACCGTCAATACGCTGGCCGAGCATCTCGACATGCTGATGGTCTGCCACCATCTGTCGCCATCGATCCCCGAGGACATCGCCTTCGCCGAAAGCCGCATCCGCAAGGAAACCATCGCCGCCGAAGACATCCTGCACGACATCGGCGCTTTCTCGATCATCTCGTCCGACAGCCAGGCCATGGGCCGTGTCGGCGAAGTGGCGATCCGCACCTGGCAGACCGCCGACAAGATGAAGCGCCAGCGCGGTTCGCTGCCGCAGGAGACCGGCAACAACGACAATTTCCGCGTCCGCCGCTACATCGCCAAATACACCATCAACCCGGCCATCGCGCATGGCTTGTCCAAGGACATCGGCTCGATCGCGGTCGGTAAACGCGCCGATCTGGTGCTGTGGAACCCGGCCTTCTTCGGTGTGAAGCCTGACATGGTGTTGATCGGCGGCATGATCGCCGCAGCCCCGATGGGCGATCCCAACGCCTCGATCCCGACCCCGCAGCCCATGCACTATCGCCCGATGTTCGGCGCCTATGGCAAGGCCAGGACCAATTCGTCGGTGACTTTCGTCTCCAAGGCAGCACTGGAGTCGGGCCTGCATGGCCGCCTCGGCGTCGACAAGCAGTTCGTTGCGGTGGAAAACACCCGCGGCGGTATAGGCAAGCACTCGATGGTGCTCAACGACGCTACGCCGCATGTCGAGGTCGACCCCGAGACTTACGAAGTGCGCGCCGATGGCGAACTGTTGACCTGCGAGCCGGCAACCGTGCTGCCGATGGCGCAGCGGTATTTTCTGTTTTGATGCGAGGGGCGATTTGATCGACCCGGCAAAATCCGTTGCGACCCGGTCGGTGCCGCCGCAATATGCGGCTCAAAGAAACCACGTAACAGGTCATGGCCGCCGAAATCGTCTCTGCCCACGACATCTTCCCGCATATCCGCATCGTCATGGGCATGGTGATCGGGCTTGGAGTCACTCGCCTTTTGTCGGGGCTCGCGCGCATCGTCCAGCATCCCGGCCAATACAGGCTCTATCCCGTGCACCTCGCCTGGGTCGCCTCCATGCTGTTGCTGCTGGTGCATTTCTGGTGGTGGGAGTTCGGCCTTTACACCATAGAGGTCTGGACCTTCGGCAAGTACCTGTTCCTGATCTTCTACGCCATCACGCTGTTCCTGCTGTGCGCGCTGCTGTTTCCGGATTCGATGCTCGACTACACCAGCTACGAAGATTTCTTCTATTCACGCCGCGGCTGGTTTTTCGGCCTGCTGGCGACGACCTACCTGCTCGATGTCGTCGACACGCTGCTGAAAGGACCCGAGCATTTCGCCCGCTACGGCAATGAATATCTGTTCCGAACGCCGGTTTTCGTCCTGCTGTGCATTGCCGCCATCCTGGTGCGCGACCGCCGTTTCCACATCGCCTTCGTCGTTGGTACGCTGATCTACCAGGTCTCGTTCATCCTGCGGCTCTTCGACACCATCGTCTGAGCGAGCGCGATGGTCTACGGTCCAGGAGAAAGAGGGTTCAACCATGTACAAGGCCATCGGATCGCGTGGATCCCGGGTCAGCCGCGTTCTCTGGATGCTCGAGGAACTCGGTCAGCCCTATGAATTCGTCGAGGTCAAATTGCGCTCGCCGGAAGCCTATGCGCTCAATCCGTCGGGCAAGGTGCCGATCCTCATCGACGGCGAGTTGACGGTGACGGATTCGGCGGCGATCTGCGTCTATCTCGCCGACAAACATGCCGACAAGGGGTTGGGCGCCAATCCCGGCCTCGCCGGACGCGCCGAGATGGATTCCTGGATGCATTTTGCCCAGTCGGAGTTCGAGGCGCCGCTGTGGAACAAGGTGCGCCACCGCTTCCTGCTGCCGAAAGAGGTGCGGGTCGATGTCGGCCCTGCTGCCGTCTACGATTTCGCCTCCGAGACCAAGGCGTTGGATCGCCGGCTGGGCGACCGGCCGTTTGCGCTCGGCGACCGGTTCTCCGCCGTCGACGTGTTGTTGGGCGACATGGGCAACTGGGCCCGTGCAGGAAAATTCCCGATCGAGTCCGAGCGCGTCAACGCCTATTTCGACCGCCTGCTGTCGCGGCCGGCCCGGGCGCGGGCGCAGGCTAATGGTGGAGCTATACGATGAAACTCAACTTCAACGCCGACTTCACCAAATTCCCGCGTGCCGTATCGGTGCTGCCTGCCGGCAAAGCCGGTGCCGCGGCGCCATCCGGCCGCGCCGTTCTGCCCCATGACGAGCGCCATCTGCGCCGCCGCGCCATCGAGCTTGCCGACGGCAGCAAGGTGCTGGTCGACCTGCCCGAGCCTGTCACCCTGAACGATGGCGATCGGCTGGTGCTGGAGGACGGCCGCCATGTCGAAATCACAGCAGCACCCGAAGAGGTCTACGATATCCGCGCCCGCGATGGGCTGCACCTGACCGAGCTTGCCTGGCATATCGGCAACCGGCATCTGGCGGCGGCGATCGAGCCCGGCCGTATCCTGATCCTGCGCGACCATGTCATCAAGGCGATGCTGGAAGGGCTCGGCGCGACCGTGCGCGACGTCACCGAGCCGTTCAAGCCGGTGCGCGGCGCCTATTCCGGTGGCCATGATCACGGCCATGCGCATGCCGAAGCGCATGCACACGGCCACGCCGAGGCGCATTCTCACGCACACAGCGAGTCGCATTCCCATTCCCACAGCCATTCCCATGACGGGCATCATCACGACCATGACTGACCAGCCGTCCGGCATCGCTCTGCTACGACTCATGGCGTGGCTCTCGCCGGCCTTTCCCGTCGGCGGCTTCTCCTACAGCCATGGTCTCGAGCGCGCCGTGCATGACAGGCTGGTGGCCGACGGCGAAAGCCTCGCCGCCTGGCTCGAAACGCTGGTCGAGATGGGCTCGGGCTGGAACGACGCCGTGCTGTTCACAGAGGCCTGGCGGCGCGCCCGCGACGGTGGCGACCTCCATGAAATTGCCGATCTCGCCGAAGCGCTGGCCGGCTCGCAGGAGCGCCACACCGAAACCATGCTGCAAGGCGCCGCCTTCCTGAAAGCGACGTCGGCCTGGCCCAATCCCGTGCTGGGCCGCTTGCCGGCCGAATGCGCCTACTGTGTCGCCGTCGGCGCAATTGCCGGCGGCAACGGCATCGCGCTTCAGGACGCGATGTCCGCCTTCCTGCAGGCCTTCTTCTCGAACCTCGTCCAGGCAGCGATCCGGCTTGGCGTCGTTGGTCAGAGTGGAGCGACGGTGCTACTCGCCGGCTTCGAACTGCTGGCACTGGCGACCGCGGCGCGTGCCGCCGGCTCGACATTGGACGATCTCGGCGGCTGCGCCTTCGTCTCCGATGTCATGGCGATGAAGCACGAGACCCAATACTCCAGGCTGTTCCGCTCATGACCGTCCTCGCCTTCGCCCTCTCGGCCGTCCTGCTGCTGATCACGGCGCTGCATGCCTATTGGGGCCTTGGCGGCATCTGGCCGGGCAGGGACGGCGCCTCTTGCGCCCACGCCGTTGTCGGCTTTCGCGGCGTCGACGAGATGCCGACGCCGTTTGCCTGTTTTGCCGTTGCCGCGTGCCTGTGCCTGGCGACGCTGTGGCCACTGGCGCTCGCCGGTGTCTTTGCTTCGCCTTTTCCAAGGGAAGGCCTCGCCGCCACAGCGCTGCTCATCGGGCTGGTCTTCCTCGGTCGTGGCATCGCCGGCTTCACCCCTTGGTGGCGCCGGCTGGCGCCGGAGCAACCTTTTGCGCGGCTCGATACCAGTTTCTATTCGCCGCTGTGCCTTTTGATCGGGCTCAGCTTTGCAATTCTCGCCATAACGGAGTTTTCGGCATGACCCAGGCCAACGGTCCCCTTCGCATCGGCATCGGCGGCCCCGTCGGCTCCGGCAAGACGACGCTGACGGAAAAGCTCTGCAAGGCGCTGCGCGACGACTTTTCCATCGCCGTGGTAACCAACGACATCTACACCAAGGAAGACGCCATGATGCTGGCCCGCCTGCAGGCGCTGCCGGAAGATCGCATCGTCGGCGTCGAGACCGGCGGCTGCCCGCACACCGCCATCCGCGAGGACGCCTCGATCAATCTGCAGGCGATCGCCGGGTTGAACAAGAAATTTCCGGATCTCGACATCGTCTTCATCGAATCCGGCGGCGACAATCTTGCCGCCACCTTCTCGCCCGACCTTGCCGACCTGACCCTCTATGTCATCTCGGTCTGCCAGGGCGAGGAAATCCCGCGCAAGGGCGGGCCGGCGATCACCCGTTCCGATTTCCTCATCATCAACAAGAGCGATCTGGCGCCCTATGTGAACGTCAACCTTGATGTCATGGAGAGCGACGCCGCCCGCATGCGCGGCAAGCGCCCGTTCGGCTTCACCGACCTGTCGCGCGGCAAGGGCCTGCAGGAGGTCATCAACTTCATCGTCGAGCATGGCGGGCTGCAGTCGGCTCGCACGGCGGCTTGACGCAAGACAGCCTGACCCAGCAGTTTGCCGTTGCTGGCCGGGGTCGGGCGCGGCATTCTCTCGAAAACGGAGGTTTCAGATGAGCATCGCCCGCCTGCAGAAGGAAACGCTGACCAACCTGCCTTACTACGAAGAGCGCGTCGATCTCGCCGCTGCCTTCCGTTGGACCGCGCGGCTCAACATGCATGAGGCGGTGGCCAATCATTTTTCGCTGTCGGTCAACGAGGACGGCACGAAATTCCTCATGAACCCCAACCAGGTGCATTTCTCGCGCATCAAGGCGAGCGACCTTCTGCTGATCGACGCCAACGATCCCGAGACACTGTCCGGCCCGAATGCGCCCGACCCTACCGCCTGGGGCCTGCACGGCGCCATCCACCGCAACGTCCCGCATGCGCGCTGCGCCATGCATGTGCATTCGATCCACGCCACCGTGCTGGCGTCGCTGGCCGACTCGACCCTGCCGCCGATCGACCAGAACTCGGCGATGTTCTTCAACCGCCACGTCGTCGACGCCCATTATGGCGGGCTGGCCTTTGAGGAAGAGGGCGAGCGCTGCTCACAGCTGCTCACCGACCCCAAGGTCAAGGTGATGGTGATGGGCAATCACGGCGTGATGGTCATCGGCGATACCGTCGCCGATGCCTTCAACCGCATGTTCTATTTCGAGCGCGCCGCCGAAACCTACATCAAGGCGCTGTGGACCGGCCGTCCGCTCCGCACGCTGTCCGACGCGATTGCCGAGAAGGCCGCCAGCGAGATGGACGACTATCCTGGCCAGGCCGAGCGCCACCTTGCCGAGCTCAAGGCGATCCTCGACGAGGAGGAGCCGGTTTACCGGAGCTGAGCGATCATTTCGCAACGCCGGTAGTTGGCGAAACCATCAACACAGCCACTTTCTCCCCGTATAGTGACGGGGAGAAGGGGGCCGCTCAGAGTCCCAACTGAGCCCGCAACTCTGCCGCGCTGTTGATCACAACAGCGCCCGGCGGTCCCTCCATCGGCGCTTCCGGCCAGAAGATCGTCCGCATCCCCGCCGCCAGGCCGGATGTGGCGCCGGTCACGCTGTCGTCGATCGCCACCGAATCCGCAGGATCGACCCCGGCCAGCCACGCGGCGCGCAGGAAGGGCTCGGGATGCGGCTTGCCTTCGCGCACATCGTTGCGGCTGATCGTGCGCATGCCCGGATAGATCAGGCCGACCGCGCTCAGATTGGCGTCGACGATCACCCGGTCCGAATTGGACACCACCGCCTGCTGCACGCCAAGGGCGCGCAGTGCGTTGAACACTTCGATCGCGCCGGGGCGCGGCTTCAGCGTCTCGGCCATCGGCAGATAGTGGTCATACTTGCGCACGATCCAGTCGTCGAAGGGCAGGTCGAGGCCGAACTCGCTGCGCAGCATCTCGTAGACCGGTCCGGCGGCGATGCCCAGCACCCGCTCATGCAGGTTGATCGGCGGCGCGATGCCGACGCTGCGCAGCGCCGCCACCAGGGCGGCTTCATGCAGCGGCTCACTGTCGACCAGCGTGCCGTCCATATCCCAGAAAACCGCTTTCGGCGTCATGCGCGAGGCTCCTTTTG
Source organism: Mesorhizobium sp. CNPSo 4688 (assembly GCF_057784295.1). Lineage (NCBI taxonomy): Bacteria > Pseudomonadati > Pseudomonadota > Alphaproteobacteria > Hyphomicrobiales > Phyllobacteriaceae > Mesorhizobium > Mesorhizobium sp. CNPSo 4688. Next base: position 194,349 of record NZ_JBWLUY010000003.1, on the reverse strand, counting down.
CCGATCCCCTTAAAGCGTTTGTACCGGGAGATAAACCGCCGAAGCCCTTTGCCTGCGATTTTTGGCTGGGGCGATTGCCTCGTCGCAATCGGGTCAACGCGGCAAGCAATTGCCCTCTCGATAGACAATTGCGCGCCGGACCATTCCCTGCAAGACTATGACGCTTCGCCCAAGAGGGCGGGGTCTCGGGAGGCAGACTTTGAATTCGCGGCAGGACGGCGGCAGCAACAGGTTGGACGACGCGGCGCGCGCCGGCTGGCTTTACTATGTCGCCGGCAACACGCAGGACCAGATCGCCACCACGCTCGGCATTTCCCGGCAGACTGCGCAGCGGCTGGTATCGCTCGCAGTATCGGAGGGGCTGATCAAGGTGCGTGTCGACCACCCGATCGCCAATTGCCTCGACCTCGCCGCGCGGTTGAGGTCGCGCTTCGCGCTTGACCTGGTCGAAGTGGTGCCGAGCGATCCGACCTCGTCCTCGACCACGATCGGCATTGCCGAGGCGGCGGCCGCCGAGATCGAGCGGCGGCTCAGGTCGCCGACGCCGATTGTCATGGCCATCGGCACAGGCCGCACGCTGAAGGCGGCGATCGAGCAATTGCCGCCGATGGAATGCTCGCAGCACAAGGTGGTGTCGTTGACCGGCAACATCTCGCCCGACGGTTCTGCCGCCTTCTACAACGTCATCTTCACCATGGCCGACAGGGTCAAGGCGCGCTCGTTCCCGATGCCGCTGCCGGTCATCGCCTCGTCGCCGGAAGAGCGTGAGATGCTGCTCGCCCAGCCGATGATCCAGCCGACGCTGGCGCTCGCAGCGGAAGCCGACGTCACCTTTGTCGGCATTGGCGATCTCGGCCCGAAGGCGCCGCTCTACGAGGACGGCTTCATCTCGGAAAGTGAATTGAAGGCGCTGCAAAAGGCCGGCGGCGTCGCCGAGATCGTCGGCTGGGTGTTCGACCGGGAAGGCCGCATGATCGAGGGCATCACCAACGACCGGGTATCGTCGGCCGCTTTGCCGTCACGCGAAAAATCGCTCGTCATTGCGCTCGCCATGGGCGAGCGCAAGCTGCCGGGCATTCTGGCGGCGGTGAACCGGCGGCTGGTCAACGGCCTCATCACCGACGAGCGGACCGCCACGGCCCTGCTCGACGGCGCCTGAGCTGGCGATAAAAATCGGCACGGCTATTTATGCCGCCCGCCAACGTCGTTGCCATCGAGGAAACCCATGTCGCGCTGCAGATGCGGCGACAGGTCCCTGACGTCGACATAGCCGCGCTTGCGGTTCACAAGCTGGGAAAATTCGTGCGCCAGCACGGAAAACCAGCTCTGTGCCGGGGTAGAATGCAGTCTTTCCTGTACCGTGGTCATGATCTTCAGTCTCCGCTATGCTTGAGCTGGATTGATCGTCCACACCAGATATCGGTCTGATCGGCTCCTGCTTCCAATCAAACGTCGATCATGACCCATAAGGAGGGCTTATGCCCGAACTCAAGGCACCACAGCTTGCCCAACTGCCGCCGCTGCAGGCCATCAGGGTGTTCGAAGCCGTCGCGCGGCATCTCTCCTTCACCAAGGCCGCCGAGGAACTGGGCATGACCCAGGCCGCCGCCAGCTATCAGATCAAGCTGCTGGAAGAGCGCATCGGCTCGCCGCTGTTCCTGCGCCAGCCGCGCCAGATCGTGCTGACCGAACCCGGCCAGCGCCTGGCGCCCGCCGTCAGCGAGGCGTTCAGTCTGATCAGCAGCGCCTATTCGGCCGCGCGCGGCGGCGCCGATGGCGTGCTTTGCGTGTCGACGCTGCTGACCTTCGCCTCGAACTGGCTGGCGCAGCACCTCGGCTCCTTCCAGCTGTCGCACCCGTCGCTGGCGGTGCGCGTCGACACGTCTAACAGGGTCATCGATTTCACCCGCGAGGACGTGGACATCGCCATCCGCTCCGGCAGCGGCAAATGGCCGGGGGTGGAAACGCACCTTCTGTTCAAGGCCGATTTCACCCCGGTGCTGAGCCCGGCGCTCGCCGCCAGCATTGGTGGCGTTCACGAACCGGCCGACCTGTTCAAACTGCCCATTCTCGATCCCGGCGACATATGGTGGCGGGAATGGTTCGCCCTTGCCGGCGTGCCGGCGGACGAACTTGCCAATCGCACCGGAACCAGCATGGGCGCGCAGGCTTATGAGGCGAATGCGGCGATCGCCGGCCATGGCGTGGCGATCCTGACCACGGCACTGTTCAAGACCGAGCTCGCCGCCGGCCGCCTGATCCAGCCCTTCGACCTGGTTGGCGACGACGGTCACGCCTATTGGCTGGTCTACCCGACAGCCCGCCGCAACGTGCCGAAGATAAAGACCTTCCGTGACTGGATCCTGGCCGAGATCGCCTGCGCATAAGGCCCGAGCGATTCGCGGAATGATTCCGGGAGCGAACTCTGCAAGGTCGAGTCGCAGATCCACGAAAGCTTCGCTTTTTGGGGACAAGCAGGCTATCGGGCAGCCCGGTTAACCAAGCCTGAGAAAAACACTGTCGATATCGCCTGTCCGGCTTGGGCTCGTGCTTGTGGCGGCCCAATTGAACGGGATCAATCCTGTGCAAGTTGAAAACAGGATCGATCAGCGGGCTGATGAAAGTCTATCGCGTCGAAGAAGTCGAAAACAACACCGTGCGCGTGACGCACGTCATCGAAGCATTCGCGCCGTTTCAAGCTGCCGCAAAGGCAATCGGCCGGGAAGTCAGGCTGCGCAAGGACGAACCCAACTGGATCCGGGTGACGGAAACGCTGACCAGAGCCAAGCAAACCCGCGATGGCGGAGTTTTCGAATATTCCGTCGGAAGCTATCCGGCCCACGGCTGAGGGTTTGCCCTAGCTCCATGATTGATGGGGTTGCGATGGCTGGCATCAAGCCGGTCTGGTAATCGCGCCCGACAGCTACCCTCGCAATCCATTCAATATTCTCTCCCTACCCGACGCCGCGCGGCGCCCTCGCGTGCTGCGCTGCAGCATCGAATCCGGCTTGACATAATTAAAGCCAAGTGAGTAATTGCTCAGCACCAAGGCAAATGCTCATCTTGGTTCATGGGAGGAATTTGATGAAACTTCGCACGCTCACTCTGGGCCTGTTGTCGGCCAGCGCTTTCGCTTTCGCCGCGCATGCCGAATCCATCACCATCGCCACCGTCAACAATGGCGATATGGTCCGCATGCAGAAGCTGACGGACGACTTCACCAAGGCTAACCCCGACATCACGCTCAACTGGGTCACGCTCGAAGAGAATGTGCTGCGCGAGCGCGTCACCACCGACATCGCCACGAAGGGTGGCCAGTATGACGTGATGACCATCGGCACCTACGAGGTTCCGATCTGGGCCAAGCAGAGCTGGCTGCTGCCGCTCGACAAGCTCGGCGACGACTATGACGTCAAGGACATCATCCCGGCCATCGCCGGCGGCCTGTCGGTCGACGGCAAGCTCTATGCCGCGCCCTTCTATGGCGAAAGCTCCTTCGTCATGTACCGCAAGGACCTGATGGAGAAGGCAGGGCTGACCATGCCCGATGCCCCGACCTGGGACTTCATCAAGCAGGCCGCCGACAAGATGACTGACCGCGCCAATGGCGTGAACGGCGTCTGCCTGCGCGGCAAGGCCGGCTGGGGCGAGAACATGGCCTTCCTGACCGCCATGTCGAACTCCTTCGGCGCACGCTGGTTCGACGAAAACTGGAAGCCGCAGTTCGATCAGCCGGAATGGAAGAACACGCTGCAGTTCTATGTCGACCTGATGAAGGCCGACGGGCCTGAGGGCGCCTCGTCCAACGGCTTCAACGAAAACCTGGCGCTGTTCCAGCAGGGCAAGTGCGGCATGTGGATCGACGCCACCGTCGCTGCCTCATTCGTCTCTGACCCGAAAGCTTCCACTGTCGCCGACAAGGTCGGTTATGCTCTTGCTCCCGACAACGGTCTGGGCAAACGCGGCAACTGGCTGTGGGCATGGTCTCTGGCCATTCCCGCCGGTACGCAGAAGGCTGATGCGGCTCAGAAGTTCGTCTCCTGGGCGACCTCGAAGCACTATGCCGAGCTCGTCGCGGCGAAGGAAGGCTGGGCCAACGTTCCTCCGGGCACGCGCTCCTCGCTCTACGCCAATGCCGAATACCAGAAGGCGGCTCCGTTCGCCAAGATGACGCTGGACTCCATCAACGCCGCCGACCCGACGCATCCGACCGTCAAGCCGGTGCCCTATGTCGGCGTCCAGTTCGTCGCCATCCCAGAGTTCCAGGGTCTCGGCACCACCGTCGGTCAGCTGTTCTCGGCGGCGCTTGCCGGCCAGTCGAGCGTCGACGATGCGCTCAAGCAGGCCCAGGACGCCGCCACGGCAACGATGACCGAAGGCGGTTATATCAAGTAAGGCTCCTCCCGGCGCCGACTGCCGGCCGCCTTCCCGGCCGGCAACGGCCGCCCGAATCCCAGTTCGGGCGGCCTCTTTCACACACTTGAAAATTTGGCTGACCTTGAAGGGTGACCGTCATGGCTACTCAGCAGACCCGTTCGCTTGCCCGTTTCATGATGGCGCCATCCGTGGTGCTGCTGTTCGTCTGGATGATCGTGCCGCTGGTCATCACCCTGTGGTTCTCCTTCCAGCAGTACAATCCGCTCAATCCGATCCGCGACGGCTTCGTCGGCTTCTCCAACTACGCGCTGTTCTATTCCAACCCGGCCTTCCTGCAGTCGATCCTCAACACGCTTGTTCTGGTGGGCAGCGTGCTGCTGATCACCGTCATCGGCGGCATCCTGCTGGCGCTTTTGATCGATCAGCCGATGTGGGGACAGGGGATCGTGCGCATCCTCGTCATCTCACCGTTCTTCGTCATGCCGCCGGTCGCGGCGCTTGTCTGGAAGAACATGATCATGCACCCGCAATACGGCGTCTTTGCCGACATTGCGCGCTTCTTCGGGGCTCAACCGATCGACTGGTTCGGGCAGCATCCGATGATGGCGATCATCATCATCGTCGCCTGGCAATGGCTACCCTTCGCCACGCTGATCCTGCTGACTGCCCTGCAGTCGCTTGACGGTGAGCAGAAGGAAGCCGCCGAGATGGACGGCGCCGGCTTCGTCAGCCGCTTCATCTATCTGACGCTGCCGCACATGTCGCGCGCCATCACCGTCGTCATCCTGATCCAGACCATCTTCCTGCTGTCGGTCTATGCCGAGATCCTGGTCACCACCAATGGCGGCCCCGGCTACGCCTCCACCAACCTGCCCTTCCTCGTCTACCAGAAGGCATTGCTGGAGTTCAAAATCGGCCAGGCATCCGCCGGCGGTGTCATCGCCGTCATTCTCGCCAACATCGTCGCCTTCTTCGCCATGCGCGCGGTCGGCAAGAACCTGGACAAGTAAGGGAGGATACGATGGCACGTGCAGTCACCACCCAACACAAGGTCATTGCGACCGGCGCCGCCTGGATCGTCGCGCTGCTGATCTTCTTCCCGATCCTCTATACGATCATCACCTCGTTCAAGTCGGAGCAGGAGGCCATCCAGGGCTTCGCCCTGATCCCGTCGGGGACGTTCGAGAGCTATACCGAGGTCCAGGCGCAGAGCGGCTACTTCAAGTTCTTCTTCAACTCGGTGCTGCTCTCGGTGGGCTCGACCATCCTGGCCCTGATCGTCGCGGTTCCGGCCGCGTGGTCGATGGCCTTCTCGCCGGGCAAACGGACCAAGGACATCCTGATGTGGATGCTCTCGACCAAGATGATGCCGGCGGTCGCGGTGCTGTTCCCGATCTACCTGATCTTCCGCGACACCGGCCTGCTCGACAGCCGCATCGGCTTGATGGTCATGCTGATGCTGATCAACCTGCCGATCGTGATCTGGATGCTCTACACCTACTTCCGTGAAATCCCTGGCGAAATCCTCGAAGCGGCGCGCATGGACGGCGCTACCCTGTGGGGCGAGATCGCCTATGTGCTGACCCCTATGGCGGTGCCGGGCATAGCGTCGACCATGCTCCTCAACATCATCCTGGCATGGAACGAAGCGTTCTGGACCATCCGTTTGACCACCACCGAGGCCGCGCCGCTGACGGCCTTCATCAGTTCGTTCTCAAGCCCGCAAGGCCTGTTCTGGGCCAAGCTTTCGGCGGCCTCGACGCTGGCGATCGCCCCGATCCTGATCATGGGCTGGTTCAGCCAGAAGCAGCTGGTGCGCGGCCTGACGTTCGGAGCCGTGAAGTAAACCGAAACTGCCTGAAGCAACCGGCTAAAAATAACCCCTCGGGGAGGAAACCATGGGAAACATCACGCTCAAGAACGTCTCCAAGCATTTCGGATCGACGGTCATCATTCCGGGTCTCGACCTGGTCATCGAGAATGGCGAGTTCGTCGTCTTCGTCGGTCCGTCGGGTTGCGGCAAGTCCACGCTGCTGCGCCTCATCGCCGGCCTTGAGGACACCAGCGGCGGCAGCATCAACATCGATGGCCGTGACGTCACCGGCGAGGCGCCGGCCAAGCGCAAGCTGGCCATGGTGTTCCAGTCCTATGCGCTCTACCCGCATATGACGGTGGCCAAGAACATCGGCTTCCCGCTGAAGATGGCCGGCGAGGATGTGGCGACCATCGACAAGAAGGTGAAGGACGCCGCCCGCGTGCTCAACCTCACCAACTACCTCGAGCGCCGGCCCGGCCAGCTCTCCGGCGGCCAGCGCCAGCGCGTCGCCATCGGCCGCGCCATCGTGCGCCAGCCCTCGGCCTTCCTGTTCGACGAGCCGCTGTCCAACCTTGACGCAGCACTGCGCGGTACCATGCGTCTCGAGATCAGCGAACTGCACCATCAGCTCAAGACGACGATGATCTACGTCACCCACGACCAGATCGAGGCCATGACCATGGCCGACAAGATCGTCGTGCTCAACGCCGGTAACATTGAGCAGGTCGGCTCGCCGATGGAACTCTACAAGTCGCCGAAGAACCTGTTCGTCGCCGGCTTCATCGGTTCGCCGAAGATGAACCTGATCGAAGGCGCGCCGGCCGCCAAATACAACGCCAAGACCATAGGCATCCGTCCCGAGCACATGAACATCTCGACCACGGCGGGCGACTGGAAAGCCACTGTTGGCGTTGCCGAACATCTGGGATCCGACACCTTCCTGCACGTCCAGGCCGATGGCGTCGGCACGCTGACCGTGCGCGCCGACGGCGAAATGCCTGTCCGTCACGGCGACACCATTTACCTCACGCCCGACAAGGTTCGGATGCATCGCTTCGGCCCCGACGGAAAGGCGCTGACGCAGTGAGGCTGAAAGGCAAATCGGCGCTGATCACCGGATCCGCGCGCGGCATTGGCAGGGCCTTCGCCGAAGCCTATGTGCGCGAGGGCGCGACCGTCGCCATTGCCGATATCAATCTGGCGGCTGCCGAAAAGACAACCTCCGAGATTGGCGCCAAGGCCTATGCGGTCAGGCTCGACGTCTCCGACCTCGCTTCGATCGAGGCGGCGGTCAAGGCGGTCGAGACAAGAACCGGCGGCCTCGACATACTGATCAACAACGCCGCTTTGTTCGACCTGGCGCCGATCATCGAGATCACCAAGGCGAGCTACGACAAATTGTTTTCGGTCAACGTCGCCGGTACGCTGTTCATGCTGCAGGCCGCAGCCCGCTCAATGATCGCACGCGGCAAGGGCGGCAAGATCATAAACATCGCCAGCCAGGCCGGACGGCGCGGCGAGCCGCTGGTCGCCGTCTACTGCGCCACCAAGGCTGCGGTCATTTCGCTCACCCAGTCGGCGGGGCTCGACCTGATCAAGCACCGCATCAACGTCAATGGCATCGCGCCGGGCGTCGTCGACAGCGATATGTGGGATGAGGTCGACGCGCTGTTCGCCAAGTATGAGAACCGGCCGAAGGGCGAGAAGAAGCGGCTGGTCGGCGAGGGCGTGCCTTACGGCCGCATGGGCAAGCCGGAGGACCTGACCGGCATGGCCGTGTTCCTGGCCAGCGATGACGCCGAATACATCGTCGCCCAGACCTACAACGTCGATGGTGGCCAGTGGATGAGTTGAGGGGCGAAGGCACTCTTCTCCCCGTCCCTCCGCGGGGAGAAGAGGCCGAGATTACGCAGGCCGCAGCCCGGCCAAAGGGTAAAAGCAGATGACCATGAAACTCTCGTCTTCCGTCCTCGCCAAGCTCCCCGCCAAGGTCGCCGGTCCGAAATACGACCGCGCCGGGCTCAAACCCGGTATCGTCCATTTCGGCGTCGGCAATTTCCATCGCTCGCACCAGGCCGTCTATCTCGACGACCTCTTCAATGCGGGCATTGGCCATGAATGGGCGCTGATCGGCGCCGGTGTCTTCGAGGGCGAGAAAATCGGCCGTTCCAAGCTGCAGGAGCAGGACTGGCTGACCACCGTGGTCGAGCAGGATTCCGACCATATGAGCGCCCGCGTCACTGGCGTCATGATCGACTTCCTGACGCCCGGCGATGCCGATGCCATCATCGACCAGCTTGCCGATCCGGCAATCAAGATCGTTTCGCTGACCATCACCGAGGGCGGCTACTTCATCGATCCGGCCTCCGGCAAGTTCAACCCGACCCATCCCGACATCGTCGCCGACGCGCAGGCCGGCACGACGCCGAAGACGGTGTTCGGCCTCATCCTTGCCGGCCTGATGCGCCGCCGCGCCGACGGCATCGTGCCGTTCACGGTCATGTCCTGTGACAACATCCCCCACAACGGCCATGTCACCTCGGACGGCGTCATTGGGCTGGCCCGGCTGATCGACGAAGATCTGGCGAATTGGGTCAGCGACAACGTCGCCTTCCCGAATGGCATGGTCGACCGCATCACGCCGGCCACCTCCGATCGCGAGCGCGGCATCCTGGCCACGGAGTTCGGCCTCGAGGACAACTGGCCGGTGTTCTGCGAGCCGTTCAAGCAATGGGTGCTGGAGGATCATTTCACCGACGGCCGCCCGCCGCTGGAAAAGGTCGGCGTCCAGTTCGTCAAGGACGTTGCGCCCTATGAGCTGATGAAGATACGCATCCTCAATGGCGGCCATGCCACCATCGCCTATCCAGCGGGACTGATGGACATCCATTTCGTCCACGAGGCGATGCAGGAGCCGCTGGTGCGCGGCTTCCTCGCCAAGCTCGAACATGACGAGATCATCCCGACCGTGCCGCCGGTGCCTAACACCGTGCTGGAGGATTATTACCAGCTCATCGAGCACCGCTTCTCGAACCCCAAGATCGGCGACACCATCCGCCGGCTTTGCCTCGACGGTTCCAACCGGCAGCCGAAATTCATCATCCCGACCATCGCCGACCGGCTGAAGGCCGGAAAGGGCGTCGCGGGTCTGGCGCTGGAATCGGCGTTGTGGTGCCGCTACTGTTTCGGCACCACCGACAGCGGCGGCGTCATCGAGGCCAACGATCCGAGCTGGGACCGGCTGCAGGCAACCGCCAGGGCGGCGAAGGACAAGCCCGGCGCCTGGCTTGCGATGGAGGACATCTATGGCGATGTCGGCCGCGCAGCCCCCTTCGCCGAAGCCTTTGCCCATGCGCTCAACGTTCTGTGGGCGAATGGAGCGCGCGCGACGCTGACGCGCTACATCGCCGGCAAGCTCTGACGCGAGCCGCAATGACGCCCGAACTGGTCATCTTCGACTGTGACGGCGTGCTGGTCGACAGCGAGGCGCTGTCGGTCTCGGCTTTGCTCGGCATGATCGCGGCTGCCGGCGGCTCGGTCAGCGAGGATGCCGCCTACGAGCATTTCCTCGGCAAGAGCATGAAAAGCGTGCGCGAAATTCTCGGCCGCGAATTCGCGATAGACATCACCGACCGCCATCTGACCGACATGCGCGTCGAACTGATGCGCAAATTCCGCGAGGAATTGAAGCCGATACCGGGCGTCAGCGACATCCTGCCGAGGCTCGGCGTACCTTGCTGCGTCGCCTCTTCCGGCACGCTCGACCGCATCCGCTATGCGCTCGACGTCACCGGTCTGCTCGGCCTGCTCGAGCCGCATCTGTTCAGCGCCGCCATGGTCGCGCGCGGCAAGCCGGCGCCGGACCTTTTTCTCCACGCCGCCGCCTCGATGCGGGCCCATCCGAGCAATTGCCTCGTCGTCGAGGACAGCCCGGCCGGCATATCAGCGGCTCGGGCAGCCGGCATGCGCGTCTTTGCCTTCACCGGCGGTTCGCACGCCGGCAACCCCGCCTTGAAAGCGCTGCTTGCGTCGAGTGAACCGGACTTTATATTCGCGGACATGCTGCAATTGCCCGATCTGATTGCAGGCCTGGGAGCGAGAGTAAAAGCATCTTGACGAAAAGCTTCGTTTGCGCGGTCGATGTCGGCACCGGGAGCGCCCGCGCGGGTATTCTCGACACGTCAGGCACATTGCTCGGCCGCGCCGAGCATCCGATCGTCATGAACCAGCCGAAGGCCGATCACGCCGAGCACAATTCGCAGGATATCTGGTCGGCCGTGTGCATCGCGGTCCGCGCCGCGCGCGAAAAGGCAGGCGTGGCGGCACAAGACATTGTCGGCATCTCGTTCGACGCCACCTGCTCGCTGGTGGTGCTGAACAGGGATGGCGGCCAGCTCAGTGTCTCGGTAACGGGCGAGCGGCGCTGGGACACCATCGTCTGGCTCGACCATCGCGCCATCGCCGAAGCCGATGAATGCACGGCAAGCGGCCATGCTGTGCTCGACTATATCGGCGGCGTCATGTCACCGGAGATGGCGACGCCGAAGCTGATGTGGCTGAAGCGCAATCTGCCCGGCACATGGCATGAAGCCGGCTATCTATTCGACCTCACCGATTTCCTGACCTGGAAGGCGACCGGTTCGCTGGCGCGTTCACAATGCACGCTGACCGCCAAATGGACCTATCTCGCGCACGAAGAAACCGGCTGGCGGCGCGACTTCTTCGAGACCGTCGGGCTCGGCGATCTGTTCGAACACGGCAACCTGCCGGAGAAGGCGAGTGCGGTCGGCGCCGATATCGGCACGCTCTCGGCGGAAGCAGCCGCTGAGCTTGGTCTGACCGAAAACTGCCGGGTCGGCGCCGGTGTCATCGACGCCTATGCCGGCGCGCTCGGCGTGCTTGGCGGCTTCGCCGGCGATCAACAGAATATCGGCCGGCATCTGGCGCTGATCGCCGGCACCTCAAGCTGCGTCATGGCGATGTCGCCCGACCCGCAGCCCTTTGCCGGCGTCTGGGGCCCGTACTATGGCGCAGCACTTCCAAAACTCTGGCTGTCGGAAGGTGGCCAGTCGGCCACCGGGGCGCTGCTCGATCACATCATCCGCTGGCACGGCGCCGGCGGCGAGCCGGACGCCGCCATGCATGCCAAGATCGCCAGGCGTGTCGCCGAATTGCGCGCCACCGAGGGTGACAAGCTCGCCGCCAGGCTGCATGTGCTGCCGGATTTCCATGGCAACCGCTCGCCGCTTGCCGATCCGCACGCCGTCGGCGTGGTCAGCGGGCTGACGTTGGATTCCTCCTTCGATAGCCTGTGCAAGCTTTATTGGCGCACCGCCGTCGGCATCGCGCTCGGCGTGCGCCATGTGCTGGAGGCGCTGAACGAGAACGGCTACCTCATCGACACGCTGCATGTCACCGGCGGCCACACCAAGAACCCGCTGTTGATGGAGCTCTATGCCGACGCCACCGGCTGCGCTGTCATCGAGCCGCTGGCCGATGAAGCGGTGCTGCTCGGTACCGGCATGGTCGCCGCGACCGCGGCCGGACTGTTTCCGGATCTGAACGCCGCCTGTGTCGCCATGCAGCAAGGCGGCAGGACGCGGGCCTCGAATCCGGCTGCATCCGACCGCTTCGACCGCGACTACAGGATCTTTCTCGAAATGCACCGCCAGCGGCAGGCGCTCGACGCGATCAGCTAGGCTTCTGCGCTCTGCGCAAGGATACACCGGACGTCGCGTCGAACAGGTGGACGCTCTCCTCCTCGAATGTATAACGCACAGGCGCGCGCAACACCGGGCATTCGCGGGCCGGCACCAGCGCGCTGACCTCCTTGCCGCCGCAGGCGAACGTCACCAGCGCGTCATTGCCATGGAACTCGATGAGATCGGCAGTGCCTTGCAGGAGGTTGGTGCTGTCCCCGGCGTCGGCGGTCTTCAGGTCCGGAGGCCGGACCCCAAGCACCGCGCGATGGACGCCTTGCAGGTCGAAGCCGGAGCCTTCGATGGAAAAGGTCGTGCCGGCGCCGGTCAGCGCCCAGCGGTCGTCCTTCCGACCGACCGCCACGTCGATGAAATTCATGTTCGGCGTGCCGATGAAGCCGGCGACGAACAGATTGCCCGGCTGCCTGTAAATCTCCGCCGGCGAGCCGATCTGCGCGATGACGCCGTCCTTGAGCAACACGATGCGGTCTGCCAGCGTCATCGCTTCGAGCTGGTCGTGGGTGACGTAGACGGTGGTGGTCTTCAGCGACTGATGCAGCCGGGCGATCTCGACCCGCATATGGTTGCGCAGCTTGGCGTCGAGATTTGACAGCGGCTCGTCGAACAGGAACACCTTCGGCGTCTTGATCATGGCGCGCGCAATCGCCACGCGCTGCTGCTGGCCGCCGGAAAGCTCTGTCGGCTTGCGGGCGAGGTAAGGTTCGAGGCCCAGCGTCCTTGCCACAGCCTCGACCCGCTTTTGGATCTCGGCCGCGGGCACCTTCTGCCGCTTGAGGCCGAAGGCGATGTTGTCGAAGATCGTCATATGCGGGTAGAGCGCATAGTTCTGGAACACCATGGCGATGCCGCGATCGCCGGGTTCGAGATCGTTGACCACTCTGCCGCCGATCGACACCTCGCCGCCGCTGATATCCTCCAGCCCGGCCAGCATCCTCAGCAAGGTCGACTTGCCGCAGCCGGAAGGCCCGAGGAAGACGACGAACTCATGTTCCTCGATGCTGAGGTTCAGATCGCGGATGACGGTGGTGGCGCCGTACGCCTTGTCGACATGGGAGCAAACGATTGCGGACATGATCAGCCCTTCTCGCCGGTAAGCAGGATTTGCAGCTTGACGTCTTGCGGGTTGCCTTGCGCCGCTCGCTCGAAGGCCTCGATGCTGTCGGCAAAGGCATAGGTGCCGGTGATCAGCGGCTTGAGGTCGACCTTGCCCGAAGCGATCAGCTGCAGCGCGCGGTCGAAGATGTTGGCGTAGCGGAACACCGTCTCGATGCGCACTTCCTTGGAGATCGCCGCCGGAACGTTCAGGCTGACCGGCTCGACCGGCAACCCGACCAGCACCACCGCGCCGCCAGGCCGCACGACATCGAACAGGTTGGCAAAGGCCTTCGGGCTGCCGCTCGCCTCGAAGACGATGTCCGCGCCCCAATTGTCGGTAGCGGCGGCGACCGTATCGGCCAGCGATTGCTCGCCGATATTGACCGGCACGATGCCGGCGTATTGGGCGGCAATCTCAAGCTTGGGCGCGGAGAAATCGGAGATCAGCACCTTCGAGCAGCCGCCGGCAAGGGCGGCAAGCGCGATCATGATGCCGATCGGCCCGCAGCCGACGACAACGGCGACATCGCCCGGAACAATGCGGGCGCGGGTGGCCGCCTGCATGCCGATGGCAAAGGGTTCGACCATCGCGCCTTCGGCGAAAGAGACATTGTCGGGCAGTCTGTAGGTGAAGGCGGCCGGGTGCACCGCTTGAGGAGCAAGCACGCCATGCACCGGCGGTGTCGCCCAGAAGCTGACGTCGGGATCGACATTGTAGATGCCGAGCCTTGTCGCGCGCGACGACAGGTTCGGCACGCCGGGCTCCATGCAGACGCGGTCGCCGACCTTGAACGTCTCCACATTGGCACCCACCTCGACGATCGTTCCGGAGGCTTCATGGCCGAGCACCATAGGTGCCCGCACGACATAGCTGCCAATGGCGCCATGCGTATAATAGTGCACGTCGCTGCCGCAGACGCCGACCGTGTGGATGGCGATTTTGACATCGTCCGGTCCGACATCGAGCGGCAGCGCGATTTCGCGCAGCGACAGTTCGCCTTTTTTCTCAAGCACCAGTGCCCGCATCGGTCAGTCCTCGCATCAAGTCTTTTTTTGCCGGAAAACAGAATTCAGGAAGCCGCTGAGCACGCCGAGAAAAAGCAGCGGCGGCAGCGACAACAGCACGACCGAAGCGTTGAGGATGCCCCACGGCACGTTCATGCCTTGCTGGGACAGTTCGGAAGCGACGATCGGCAAGGTCTTGGCGTTGGAACTGGACAGCATCAGCGCGATCAAGAACTCGTTCCACACCAGAACGAAGCTGAAGGCGACGGCCCCGATCAGCGAGCGCGCCGCAACCGGCAGCGCGATCCGCCAGAACACTGAATAGGCGCCGTAGCCATCGACAAAGGCCGCTTCCTCGATTTCCTTCGGCACTGCCTGGAAGGCAGGGATGGCGAGCCACATGATTACCGAGATGGTGAGCAGCGAGTAGGTGACGATCAGCGCCGGCAAAGTGTCGTAGAGCCCGATCTGCAGCCAGATCACCATCAATGGAATGGCGACCGCGACTGGCGGCAGGAAGCGCAGCGACAGCACGAAGAACTGGATGTCGCCGGCGAAGCGATTGGGATAGCGCGCCACCGCATAGGCCGCCGGCAGGCCAAGCACGACACCGATCAGCACCGCGCAACCGCAGGCGATGACCGAATTGTAGAGCCCGGTCATGACGCTGTCGCGGCCGATGATGTAGCGGATGTTGTCGAATGTCGGCGAAAACACCAGGCGCGGCACGCGAGTGATGATGTCGACATTGTTCTTCAGCGAATTGAGTGCGGTCCAGGCGAGCGGAAACACCGCCATGAAGCCGGCAAACGCCAGGATGGTCTTGCCGATGATCAGGCCTAATCTTGTGCGATGTGGCCTCATGCCTGCACCCGCTTCCACAGCATGGTGAAGGTGATGACGGTTGCGATCATCATCAGCACCGCCATGGCCGAGGCGTAGGACACCTTGCCGGATTCGATGAAGCCCTGCGAGAAGGCGTACATGTCGAGCGTCTCGGTCGCCACGCCCGGCCCGCCGCGCGTCATCACATAGATCAGGTCGAAGGAACGCAACGACTCGATCATCTTGACGAACATCAGGCTGATCAGCGGCGCCTTCAGCATCGGCAAGGTCACATAGGCATGGATCTGCCAGCGTTTGGCATGGTCGAGCCGCGCCGCCTCGATCGGCTGCGGCGGCAAGGTCTCCAAAAGCTTCAGCACGATGACGGCGAAGAACAGTCCCCACTGCCAGACATCGACCGAGGCGACGGCAAACAAAGCCGTCGATGGCTTGGACAGCGGATCGAAGATCAGCCCGCCGGTGATCAGCCGGTAGGGGTAGGTGGCGATGCCGTAGAGCGGATGATAGGCGAACTTCCACACGAAGGCCGCCGAGACGCGCGGCAACAGCACCGGGATGATGAACAGCAGGCAGTAGAAATTGCGCAGCCGTGGCGACGCCGCTTCGAACATCAGCACGCCGAGCCCGATCGCCACCACCATCGTCGCCACGACGGTGACGATTTCCCATTTCACCGACACCCAGACGGCGTTGAGGAAACGCCGGTCGAGGAACAGATCGATGAAGTTCGACAGCCAGACCCAGGAATAGTCCGACGAGCTCAGTTCGCGGTTCTGCAAGGCGATGACGATGGCGTAGAGCGTCGGCACCATCGACAGCACCAGCAGAATGGCGAGCGTCGGAACCAGAAACGTCACGGGCAGGGAAGAACGTCGGCGCATTGCCTATCCTCGGGATGTGCCTTTCGGGGGAGACCCGCGGCGCACAGGTCCCGGCATCCTACCGAATGCCGTGGATCGCGCGCCGCGGGCGGGAGGATTACTTCTTTTTCACCAGCTCGTTGGCGTAGGCTTCGAGCTCGTCGAGGCCGCCCTTGACGTCGGTGCGCGTGCCGGTGACCAGCTCCTCCAGGATGATGCCCCAGCGGTCGCCGAGATCCGGCCAGCGCGGATCCTGCCAGAAGTTGACCGCCGTCACCTTGCCGGTCTCGGCGAGCGCCTGGCCGAGATCGGCGCCATAGATGTCGGCGAATTCCTTGCTGGAAAGCACGCTGGTGCGGTTGAGCTCGCCGAACTGATGCGCGTCGAGCCGGCGCTTCTCGTTCTCCTTCGACGTCGCCCAGGCGATGAACAGGCCGGCGCATTTCTTCGAGGTGTCATCGGCATTGGCCTTGGCAGCAATGGCAAGACCATGGCCATAACCGCCGCCGGTGAGCGGCGAAGGCGGCGGCAGGAAGCCGATCTTGCCAACCACTTGCGACGTCTTCGGGTCGACCGCCATGCCCGACAGCGGTGTGGATTCGACGAGGATGGCAACCTGGCCCGCCAGGAAGGCGCCCGTCGATTCATCCCAGCTGCCGGTCTGCGTGCCGGGCGCCGAATCCTTGAACAGCTTCAGGTATGTCTCGGTCGCCTTGACGGCAGCCTCGGAATTGAAAGCCGGCTTGTCGCCATCGAACCACTTGCCGCCATAGGCCTTGAAGAACGGCATCCAGCGCCAGACATTGGCGCCCGAGCCACGCGCGCCGCGCAACGCAATGCCGTACATGCCCTTGTCCGGGTCGGTCAGCTTCGGCACGTCGGCGATCAATTCGTCCAGCGTCTTCGGCGGCTGGATGCCGGCGGCCTCCAGAATGTCCTTGCGGTAGACCATCAGGTCGCCGCCGCCGGTCAGCGGCGCGAACCAGACCTTGCCGTCATAGGTGGCGACCTTCTGCCGGCCCGGATCGAAATCGGCATAGTCGTAATCAGCCGGATAATAGTCGGCCAGCGGCACGATCCATTTCGACGAGGCGAACAAAGCGACATTGGCCTCGTCAACATAGTAGACGTTGTAGTTGCCGACGGTGGACGCATCCGCGCGCGACTTTGCCCGGCGGTCGTTCTCGTTGAGATAATCGATCTGGAAGCTGGCGCCGGCGAGTTTCTGGAACTCGTCCTTGGACTCTTCCAGCAGCGTCAGGCCGTCGCGCGGCTGCGCCAGCACCTTGACCGGCGCCGAGCAGACCGGCGCCGCCAGCGCCATGGTCGAGAGGGTCGTGGTAAGCATGAAAGCTGCGCTTATGCTCGCAGCGAGCCGAATTGGTTTCATTGATTTTCTCCTCCAGGAACAGTCGCAGGAAGCGGAAGTCCTCGGATTGCGCGATCCTCGCCATCGCCCGAGCGACAAGCCACCCATCGCCAAAATGAGGAGTTGCTAAAGGCCGCGCTAGAAGCCCCGTTGCAGCAGACCTGTACTTTTATGCATTGTGCGCTGCAAAACCGGCTCCATGGAGACGGTGTCCGTCAGGTGAGTACCGATGGGCCGGGAAAGGCGGTTTTCAGGCACGCATCGTCAGCCGCTGCCGCGACAGCTTGCGATAGGATGACGGCGTCATCTTGTGCTTGCGCAGGAAGGCGCGGTTGAAGTTGGAGATGTTCATATAGCCGACCTGGAAGCAGATGTCGGTGATCGGAATATCGGTGTCGGCCAGCAGCTTGCAGGCCTGCCAGAGCCGGAGCTTGGCGATGTGGTCGCTGAAGGAGTTGCCGGTGTTCTTCTGGAAGAAGCGCGAAAACGTGCTTTCGCTCATGCCGGCCAGTTCCGCCACCTCCGGCAGCTTCAGGTCCTCGGCGAAATGCTGGAACAGATAGGTCAGCGTGCGCTGGATGATGTCCAGCGAGGTTGCATCGAGGGCGGGTGAGAAATCCGGCGACGACAGAAGTTCGTATTCGTCGGTCCTGGCCAGCAGATCCACCAGTTCGAGGAACAGGCAGAGCCGGGCGAGCCCGTGCACCGTGCCCATCCGCTCCATCAGCGCGGCGCCTTCAAGCGCGGTTTGGCCGTGGAAGACGATGCCGCGCAGCGACCGCTCCAGGAACGGCTCCAGCTCGCGCAGCTCCGGCAACAACCCGGCCGATCCGCGCAGCCGCTGCGGGTCGAATTGCAGCACAATGTCCCGGCCTTCGATCAGCTCGCCGGGCTGCACCGCCGTTACCCAGTCATGCGGCAGCCCGCCGCCGACGATGGTCAGGTAGCCCGGTCCGAATTCGCCTATGTGGTCGCCGACCAGCACGACGCCAGAGGATTTCCGCAAAAGATGGATTTCGTATTCCGGATGGAAATTCCAGACATTGCGCTCCCAGGGATAGTCGTCCACGCGCCACAGAAAACTGTCGCTCGCCTCGGTGACGATGTGCTCGAAGGCAGGCACCGTGCGCGGGATCGCGGCCGTGTTCTTTCTGCGCCTGAATGCCATCCTCTGCTCTCCGGGCGAAATCCGGATGCGGTCCGGTCTCAAGCCGTTCCTAGCAGTCTGTGGCCGGCAAGTGAACGATGTCTAGCTTCGCGATTTCAGCGCCGGTTTTCGATGATCTCGATGAAACGGGCGAACAGCCCGGCCTGGGATTTGATACCGAGTTTGCGGTGGATGTTGCGGCGATGAACCTTCACGGTTCCCGGCACGATGCGCATCGCTCTCGCGATCGACTCGGTGGAATGCCCCTGCAGCACCAGGTCGACGACGTGCTTTTCGCGCGAGGTCAGCGACAGGCTCTCCCAGATGTGCGCACGGTCGAACTCGTTGGTCGCGGCGATCGTCTCGTCCTGCTCCGCTTCGTCCGGCTCGTCGGCCGCAAGAGCCGGCCAGCGCAACCGGGCGAAACCGATCACCGCCGGCGCCATGTCGCGCAGCAGCCTGGCATCGGCGGTGCCGAAGGGCCCCGAGGCCTGCAATCGCATCAGCGACAGCACCAGCGCATCCTTGCCGGGCAATGGGACGAAGAAGCCGACCTCCTCGGCGAGCCTTGTCTGACTGTAGTAGGTGCGAAAATACTCGCTGGCATAGAAGCGGTCCGGCGCCAGTTCGCGCATGCGCCAGAACCCCTCCTTGCGTTCGATGGCGGCGTGATGGAACGGGTCGAGCAAATAGGGGCCTTCCTGATAGAGCGTGACGAAGACATGGCTTTCGGCAGGCGAGAAGGTTTCGAACAGCAGCGGCGGCCGCGAGGCACCGCGATAACCGAAGATCACGCAGTGGTCGAAGCTGACATGCTGCCTCAGCCAGCCGACCATTGCCTGGCCGAACAGGTCGCCGCTGGTCTCTCGCGTTGCCGCGACAAGCGCAGCGAGCTGGGCGTATTCGTCGCCGCGGGACGCACTCAACCTATACCCCCTTAAACGAGAAAATAGATCAGATATACCACCTGCGAGGTATATACTAGCCGCCATTGGCTCTGGTAGCGTCCTGAAATAGCCCTGTTGCTGGAGCCAGCACTTTGACCGCAGTGCCCGACATCGAGTTTCGCGGCGTCACCAAGCGCTATGGCGCGGTGACCGCTGTCAGCGGCATCGATCTCGCCATTCCGCCCTCCGCCTTTGTCGCCCTGCTCGGCCCGTCCGGCTGCGGCAAGACCACATGCCTGCGCATGATCGGCGGCTTCGAGCAGCCGAGCGAAGGCCAGGTGCTCATCCGCGGCCAGGACATGGCCGGTACGCCGCCCTATCGCCGGCCGGTCAACATGGTGTTCCAGCAATACGCGCTGTTTCCGCATCTCGATGTGGAAGCCAATGTATCCTACGGGCTGCGCCAGGCACGGCCGCGCCTGTCGTCACAGGAGATCGGCCGGCGCGCCGGCGAGGCCCTCGAAATGGTGCGGCTCGCCGGCTATGGCGGCCGCAAGATCCACGAACTCTCCGGCGGCCAGCAGCAGCGCGTCGCACTGGCGCGCGCGCTGGTCAACAAGCCGGCGGTGCTGCTGCTCGACGAACCGCTGGCGGCCCTCGACAAGAAGCTGCGCACCGACATGCAGATCGAGCTGCAAAACCTGCAGCGCGAGATCGGCATCACCTTCGTGCTGGTCACCCACGACCAGGAGGAAGCGCTGTCGATGAGCGATTTCGTCTGCGTCATGAATGGCGGCCGTATCGTCCAACTGGGGCAACCGAGCGAAATCTATGATGAGCCGGCCGACCTGTTCGTTGCCGATTTCGTCGGCAAGACCAACCTGCTGAGTGGCAAGGTCGCCGGGCATACAGGCGACCTGGTCAACGTGGCGCTCGCCGACGGCACCGTCATTGCCGCGCGCAAGCGGACCGCCTTGCAGAAGGGCGAGACCGTCTCGGTCAGCCTGCGCCCTGAATCGCTAAGCCTCGGCGCTACGGAAGGCAGCCCGTTCAAGGGCATCGTGCGCAACCGGATTTTTTTGGGCTCGACGGCGGAATACGCCATCGAGGTCCAGGGCATCGGAACGCTGCTGGCCAAGGCCGACCATCTGATCGGCCATGGCAATCTCTTCAAGCCGGGTGAACCCGTCGCCATCGGCTTTGCCTCCGGGACGCCGCTGGCGTTTCCGGAGATCAAGAACAACGGGACCAACCAGAGGGTAGCAAAAAATGTCGAAATCATATCGTGACGGACTGCCGATAAGCCCTGAGAAATTCGTCGACCAACTGATGCGTTTGAAGCGCGGCTCAATCGGCCGCCGCGATTTCCTCGGCCTCACCGGCCTTGGCATCGCAACCGCGGTGATGGCGCGCGAGATCGGCATCATACCGGCGCCGGCCTTCGCCGCCGAAAACCTTGGTGACCGCATGTCGATCGCCACCTGGCCGAACTATCACGACCCGCAGACCTTCGAAAACTTCAAGAAGGACACCGGCGTTGCCGTCGAGGTCAACGTCTTCGGCTCCAATGAGGAGATGCTTGCCAAGCTGCAGGCCGGCGCTTCGGGCTGGAGCCTGTTCGTGCCGACCAATTACACCATCTCGACCTACAAGAAACTCGGCATCATCGATCCGCTCGATATGGCGAAGCTGCCGAATTTCGACGGCTCCCAGGAAGACTCGCGCTTCACCTCGGAAGGCACGATCGACGGCACGACCTATGCGGTGCCGAAGAACTGGGGCACGACCGGCTTTGCCGTCAACACTAAGAAGCTGGCCAAGCCGATGACCAGTTGGAAGGAGTTCTGGGACACCGCCATGGCTGAGGGCGATGGCCGCACCATGGTGCACGACTACCAGCTGACCACCATCGGCAACGCGCTGAAATATTACGGCTATTCCTTCAACTCGCTGAAGCAGGACGAACTTGCCAAGGCCGAGGAACTGCTGCTCAAGGTCAAGCCGCATCTGTTCGCGGTTTCGTCCGACTATCAGCCCGGAATGCGGGCGGGCGACGCCTGGATGACCATGTGCTGGACGAATGACGGCGCGCAGCTGCATCGCGATATCCCAGAGATCGCCTATGTGCTGGGCAAGGAGGGTGGCGAGATCTGGACCGACTTCTATGCCATCCCGAAGGACGCGCCGAACAAGCCGGCCGGCTATGCCTTGCTCAACTATCTGATGAATCCTGAGGTCGCGGTGAAGGAGCACCTCGCCAATGGCGCGCCGTCGACCGATGCACGCGTCAACAAGCTGCTGCCCAAGGAAGTGCTGGACAATCCGATCCTCTATCCGGCGGCCGACCTTTTGACGCCGCTGGAATTCGGCGCGGCGGCAACGCTGACCGATCCCGGCCGCGCCGAACTGATGGCCCGATTCAAGTCGGCCTGAGGCTGGCCTGAAGCAAACGGAAAACCGGCGGGCCTATGCCCGCCGGCCTCGGGGCGGTTTTCATGCACGGCAACAGATTTAGGCACAATCTTCTGACAGCGCTGCTGCTCGCTCCGGCCACAGTGTGGCTGGTGGTGTTTCTGGTGCTGCCGTTCATCGCCATTGCCGTGTTCAGCGTCGGCGAGCGGGCGCCGGAAGGCGGCTATCAGACCGCCTTCACGCTGGCGCAATACGCCAACCTCCCGGCGCGGGCGACCGCCTTCTGGAACACGATGATGCTGGCGCCGGTGGGCGCGCTTGCCTGTCTGTTCGTCGCCTACCCGGTCGCTTACTACCTTGCCCTCAAGGCGCCGCAACGCTGGCGGCTGATCCTGCTGGCGCTAGTCGTCATTCCGTTCTGGACCAGCCTTCTGATGCGCACCTATGCCTGGATGTACATTCTGGGCGGACGCGGCATCCCGGCGCTGCTGGCGTTCGTCGGCATCGAGGATGTCAGGCTGATCAACACGCTGGGCGCCGTGCTGCTCGGCATCGTCTACGGCTATTTGCCGCTGATGATCCTGCCGATCTATGTCAGCCTCGAACGGCTCGACCGGCGGCTGCTGGAAGCCTCCGCCGATCTCGGCGCGACGCCGCTCTCGACCTTTCTGGGCGTGACCCTGAAGCTTTCGCTGCCCGGCGTGATGACCGGCTTCTCGCTGGTCATGATCCTGCTGCTCGGCGAATACCTCATCCCGACGCTGCTTGGCGGCGGCAAGGTGTTCTTCATCGGCAATGCGCTGGTCGACCTGTTCCTGCAGTCGCGCAACTGGCCGTTCGGCTCGGCCATCGCGATCACGTTGGTGGCGGTTTCGGTGGTGGTGCTGATAGCGGCAAACCGCATCTCTACACGGGTGTCGGGCGCCCGACGGGTGGACCTGATCTGATGCGCGCCTTCATCACCGCTGTCTTTGCCTTCCTCTATCTGCCGATCGCGCTGGTCGTGCTGTTCTCCTTCAACGCCGGCCGTCACGCCAGCGAGTTCACCGGCTTTTCGGTGCAATGGTACGGCACGGCGTTGTCGAACCCGTTCCTGGTCGAGGCGCTGAAGAACAGCCTGTTCATCGCCACCACCAGCGCGCTGCTGGCGGCCGTGTGCGGCACGGCTGCGGCGCTCGGCCTGGCGCGTGTTGGTGTCAGAACCCGCGCCGTCTTCGACGCGCTGATGGGTGCGGCGATCGTCGTTCCCGGCGTCGTCATCGGCATCTCCACACTGGTCGCGCTCGTCCAGCTGTTTGGCGTGCTCAACCCGTTCCTCGCCTCGATCTGGCCTGACGACCAGCCGCCACGGCTGTCGCTGGGCTATGGGTCGATCATCGCCGCGCATGGCCTGTTTTCCATGGCGCTGGTGACGATGATCGTCGGCACGCGTCTCGCCAGCCTCGACCGCAATCTGGTCGAGGCCTCGAGCGATCTCTACGCGACGCCGCTGACCACCTTCCGCTCGATTGTCCTGCCGCAGATCATGCCGGCGGTGGTCGCCGGCTTCCTGCTCGCCTTCACCTTCTCCTTCGACGATTTCATCGTCGCCTTCTTCGTCGCTGGTGCGCAGACGACACTGCCGATCTATGTCTTCGCCTCGATCCGGCGCGGCGTCACGCCGGAAATCAACGCCATCGCGACGATCGTGCTCGTCGCCTCGGTCCTGCTCGTGGTGCTTGCCCAATGGCAGCTGCGCCAGCGCAAGCCGTCAAACTGAAAGCCGCACCATGATCCTCAAAGACCGCATCGCCGTGGTAACGGGCGCCGGCTCCGGCATCGGCCGTGCCGGCGCCATGATCATGGCCAGGGAAGGCGCGCTGGTGGTCATCGCCGACCGGGATCAGGCCAGCGGCGAGGCGACGGCGGCGGACATCCGGGCAGTGGGCGGGCAGGCAGAAGCGATCGCGACCGATGTCGCTGATGACACGGCTGTCGAGCAACTCATTGGCGGCACGCTCGACAAGCACAGGCGGATCGACATTCTGCACAACCATGCCGGCATCCAGGTCGGCGGGGCGCTGACCGAGGTCGAAGTCGATGGCATGGATGCGTCCTGGCGCATCAATGTACGGGCGCAGTTTCTGGCCGCCCGTCTGATCATGCCGGCGATGGTCGCGCAAGGCGGCGGCGTCATCCTCAACACGGCCTCGAATTCGGGTGTGTTCTACGACCGCGAGATGATCGCCTATGCCACCTCCAAACATGCGGTGGTGGCGATGACCAGGCAGATGTCGCTCGACTATGCCCGGCACAATGTGCGCGTCAACGCGCTCTGCCCGGGCTGGGTCGACACGCCCTTCAACGAGCCGTTCATCGCCCAGATGGGTGGGCGCGAAGCGATCGAGACCTATGTCCGCACCAAGATCCCGATGGGGCGCTGGGCCAGCGCCGAAGAGATCGCCGAAGCGATCCTGTTCCTCGTCTCCGACCGCTCATCCTTCATGACCGGCCAGGCACTGGTCATCGACGGCGGCGAGAGCATCGGCTGATCCAAGGACAGCCGGGTGGGAGGGTCTCTGGCTCAATCGCTGCCAGCCCGTCCTCCCTTGCCTTCATGTCGCGTTTCGTTCATTAGACGACGCAAACGCCGCGAAACCGAAGGTTTTGCCGTTTGGAAGTGCGGCTTCCGGCCTATTGCCGACGCGCCGCAATCGGAAAGAGCAGGACAATGTCTGCGATCGAAGCCGGCGCTCGTGCGCCGGAAAATCTTTGGCGTCAGGAAATCAGGGCGACATTGGCGCTGGCCTGGCCGATGGTGCTGACCAATCTCGGCCAGACCGCGATGACCGCCACCGACGTCATGATGATGGGGCGTCTGGGAGCGGACACGCTGGCCAGCGGCGCGCTCGGTGCCAACCTCTATTTCATGCCGCTGATCTTCGGCCTCGGCCTGATGCTGGCGACCTCGCCGATGATGGCGACCGAGCTTGGCCGCCGCCGCTATTCGGTGCGCGACCTGCGCCGCACCGTGCGCCAGGGCCTGTGGCTGGCAATCCTGATCGCGATCCCGATCTGGATCGTGCTTTGGCATGGTGAAGCCATTCTGCTGGCCATGGGACAGGAGCCCCGTCTAGCCCATCAAGCCGGCATCTATCTGCGCTGGCTCGAATGGGCCGTTCTGCCCTTCTACGGCTACATCGTGCTGCGCTCCTTCATCTCGGCGCTGGAGCGGCCGGGCTGGGCGCTGGTCATCGTCTTTGTCGCCGTTGCCTGCAACGCCCTCTTCAACTGGGTGTTCATGTACGGCAATCTCGGCGTCCCCGCGATGGGCATTGCCGGTTCGGGGCTCGCCACGACGCTGTCGAGCACGCTGATGTTCTGCGGCCTGGCGGCGGTGGTGATGCTGGAGAAGAAGTTCCGCCGCTATCGCCTGTTCGGGCGCTTCTGGCGCGCCGACTGGCCACGCTTCAAGGGCCTGCTGCGGCTTGGCCTGCCGATCGCCGGCATCCTCGCCTTCGAGGTGACGATCTTCAACGCGGCAGCTCTGCTGATGGGCCTGATCGATGCGGATTCGCTGGCCGCGCACGCCATCGCCATCCAGATTGCCTCGATCTCCTTCATGGTGCCGCTCGGCCTCAACCAGGCGGTGACGGTGCGCGTCGGCCTCGCCCACGGCGCCGGCAATCCGGCAGGCGTTTCGCGCGCCGGCTGGACCGCCTTTGTCATCGGCGTCTCATTCATGGCGCTGATGGGGCTGGTGATGGTGCTGTGGCCGCATCTTTTGATCAGCGCCTTCATCGACATAACCGATCCGGTCAACGCCAGGGTGATCGCGCTTGCCGTGTCGTTCCTGGCCTTTGCCGCGCTGTTCCAGATCTTCGACGGTGCGCAGGCCGTTGCCGCCGGCATGCTGCGCGGCCTGCACGACACCAAGGTGCCGATGATCTATGCCGCGATCGGCTATTGGGGCATAGGCCTGCCGCTCGGCGTGCTGCTCGCCTTCCATTTCGGCCTGCACGGCGTCGGCATCTGGATCGGCCTGGCGTCCGGTCTGGCGGTGGTGGCGGTGCTCCTCCTGGCCCGCTGGCTGCGGCGAGACCGCATCGCGCCGCCGCTCGTCTTCAGCCATTGATGGCGCACCAATCGGCCCGCCAGTTGCTGTCGCTAAAGCTGCCGTTGGCTACCGATCCAACCTAAGCCTGGCTATCGTTCGGCCCAGGCCTCTCCCCTAGTCAAAGCTGATAAGGTAGATTGTCGCATCGGGATGAGGCGATGCGACACTCATTTGGACAATTCGAACTGGATGAAGCTGCGCGCAAACTGTCGCTAGGCGGCGTTGGGCAGAAGATCCAGCCGCTCGTCTTTGACCTGCTGCTGTACCTGGTGCGCAATGCCGGCAGGGTGGTCCCCAAAGACGAATTGATGGACGCTCTTTGGCCGGATGTCATCGTGACGGAAGCATCGCTTCAGCGCGTGGTCAGCCTCACCCGAAAGGCGCTTGCAGCCGGCGGCCTGCAGGACGCGATACACAGCTACGTTCGTCACGGCTATCGCTTCGCCATCGATGAACCGGGGCTGGGATATGTCCGTCCCGCCTCGCTCCAGGGGGACGACATGCTTGCCGAGGCCCGCAGGCTGGCTGCCCTGCGCGATTGGAGCGCGGCTGCAAAACTTTTCGCGCATTTGGCGGACAGTGAGGGTCTCTCTCCTGCTGATGTCGATCTCTGGGCTCTGGTCGTCGAATGTGGTGGGCGACCGACCGAGGCGATCCCAGTGCTGGCCCGCGCGGTGGCGGCTCATATCGAGGCCGGTGATTTCGCGCGCGCCGCCAGATCCGCTGTCACGCTCGCAAAGATCCAGGCCGAACGCGGATCGGGTGCCGTTGCAGAGGGATGGCTGGAACGTGCTGCTTCGCTTCTGTCTCAGTCACCGGACGATGCTACGCAAGCATATCTGCTGTGGATGAGGTCGCGCCTGGCTTCCTCGGGCGGCCGTCCCGAGGAAGCGCTGCAACTGGCATCAGCCGCTTACGCGATAGCCGAAAATTGCGATGATCCCGGCCTGCGGGCTCTGACTTTGACATACAAGGGGTTTTTCAATCTCGCCCTCGGCAAGATCGAGGAGGGCAGCGAGCAGCAAAACCATGCGGCGGCGATCGCTTTGTCGAGCCAGGTCGACCCGATCACCGGCAGCCTGGTTTACTGCAATATCCTCTGGAGCTGCAGGACATACGCCGATTGGCCCCGTGCTCGCCAGTGGAGCGAAGGTTTTGAAAGCTGGTGCACCGCAAGTTTCGCGCAGACCTCAGGCGCGTGTGACCTTCATCGTGCCGAAGTGGTCGCGGCGCAGCAGATATTGCCTGAAGCCCTGACCTGCATAAACGACGCGCTTCCCAAACTCTCAGCGGAGGAATCCTGGTCGCTCGGGGAAGGCTTCCGCGTTCGCGGCGATATCTTTGCCATGATCGGCGACCTGACATCGGCGCGCGCCGACTACGACCAGGCTTATGCACTGGGCTGGGACGCGGAGCCGGGCAATGCCGTGCTTTTGTTCGAAACAGGCGATCTGGACGGGGCGCTTGCCGCGCTCGATCGGGCTCTGCAAGGGATGTCGTGGTTCCACCTGCAGCGGCGCGGAAACCTGCTGGTGAACGCAGCCTGCATTGCGGCGCGCGGCGGGCGCTCAGCCCAGGCGTCAATCTACCTCAACGAAATCGATGCGCAGCCAGAGCGCTGGCGGCAACCGGCAACGCAGGCCTTGATAGCCGAAACCAAGGCGGCGCTTTGCGAGCCAGACGACCCGAACGGCAATCGGCTTCTGCTGTTGGCCCGGCAGCTCTGGACCAGTGCAGGCGTCGATTATCACGCGGCAAGGGTTCGGCTGCGGCTCGCCAGCGCTTTGTTGAGTTCGGGCGACGTCAGTGGGGCGAAAGTGGAGATCACAGCGGCAGAGAGATCGGCCCGCCATCTGGGATCGCGGCGCCTGGAAGAGGAAGCTGCAATGCTTCGCCATAGCTTTTCGCGCGAGAGCCAGCCGCCCGGCGAAGGCTCCATGCAAGAACTCACCCTCTGATTCTGCCTGCCTCCTGATCGAGCTTGTCGGCGGTGGCGGCGAAAGATCAGCCAGAGATCAGGTCCCGATAAGGACGATCAGTCCCCCTCGAAGGTAATTTTTCCCCAGCCAGGCAGAAACGCCTGGCAATCAGCAGCGCCGGCGAAAGGTTGGCGCGAAATCGAAAGGGAAAGATCATGAACCTGTTTGTTATCCGCCGCCCGAGCGCGTGGGCATCCCTGCAGGAACTCGAAGCCGCCGGCGCGAAATCGGCAAAGGTCGCCAAGGAACAGATGGCGGGCACGGTCAGCTGGATCCGCAGCTACGTCGTGCACGAGCCCGACGGGCGCATCGGCACCTTCTGCATCTACGAGGCCAAGGACGGTGAGGCCATCCGGGATCACGCCAAGCGCGTCGGCATGCCCGGTGAGGAATTCTATCCCGTCGCCGACACGGTCATCATTCGCAATGATCCAATGACGGCGGCGGCCTGACGACGTCCAGTCGCTGCCTCGCGTGAACAAAGCGAGGCAGCGTCATTCAACCAGCAAACACTAACAGCACGGCGCCTGGGGCGGCACGCCGCGTTCCATGCGTTGCGATTCCCACGAATGGAGAAACCAATGTTTCACTACCTGAAGCGCGTTTCGATCGGGCTGAGAGCACGCAGGGCCGAGAGGGCCTTGCAGGAACTGCCCGACCACATCCTGAAGGACATAGGCATTCGCCGCGGCGCGATCGCCTTTGCCGTTCGGGAACACTTCAAGGACCGTCTCGTCTGAGTGCCCCGCACCCAATTGGAACCAGGGACATGGACCTTCTGATAAACATGGCGAACATCCTGTATGTGATCGCCTACTTCACGCTGGACATTTTGCGGCTGAGGATTCTCACCACGGCGGCTGCAATCTGTCTTGCCGTGTATTTCTATAGCCAGCCGGCGCCGCTCATGAACGTCGTCGGCTGGAACGTTTTCTTTGTTCTCCTGAATCTGGTCCAGATCGGCCGCATTTTGAAGTCTCGCTATGGTTGAAGCAAAGCTTGCTGACCTGCTCGGCGTAAACTTTGCGCCGATCACGACGCCACAGTCCGGTTGTTGCAGTATTGCAACTGGAACTGCTGTTAATCTCGGCCGAAAAATCAGGTTGCATGTTCAAAGGTTGACAGTTCGGCAATTGGCCGAGACTGATGTCTCCTGATGCATTTCGGTGTGGGATGGCGTGTCCATGAAACTGAACCTGATGGCCAGCGTGTCGACGTTAGCTCTGGCGCTCGGCTGGACCTCTGCTGCCCATGCTGCCGAGGCCGTAGAAATCCCCGCTGCCCAGGACCTTTGGTATGTCACGCTGTTCGGCGGCGCGAGCTTTCCCAGTGAGGTAAAGACCCACGCGGACTACTACAACAATGACTTCTCCATGGACTTCAAGACCGGCTTCATCGTCGGCGCGGCCGTCGGCAAACGGTTCAACGACGTATTTCGCGTCGAAGGTGAACTGTCCTATGCTCGCTACAAGGCGAGCACGTATTCCGAGGGTCCTTTTTCGGGGTACCCGGCCTCGGGTAATTTGTCAGCTACATATCTGCTTGCAAACGTCTGGGGCGACATTGCTCATTTCGGGAAGGCCACGGTCTACGCTGGCGGCGGCCTCGGCGCCGCCTATGTAACCGCCGACACCCACTGGGACGGACACTCGTACGGGTACGGGTCGGGCGGGTGGGGCTTCGCCGGTCAATTGGGAGCTGGCGTCAACTACGCGCTGGCGCAGAATATCGACATCGACTTTGGCTACCGGTTCAAGGCTGTCTCCAGTGTCGACTTCGATTCCAGTCGCGAAGGCGACGCCGTTTTTTCAAACGGCAAGCTGAATTCCCAAAACCTTCAGCTTGGCGTGACGTTCAAATTCTGATTGGTTGCAACTCGATCCGGCTGACTGTTGTCGGCTGTCCGGCAACCAGGAGTTAACGATCCCGTTGTCGCTGCTCCAGCAACCCGTGGCACCATAGCTATGGCCCAGAACTCGCACCCCACCACGGGGACATCTGCTCTGGAGACCTTACAGCGCGGTATCGACTTTCAACGGCGAAATCTCTTTCGCGAAGCAGAGTTTTGCTACCAGACTGTCCTGCGCCAGCAACCCAACAATGCCATGGCGCTTAACCTGATGGGCACGCTGGCAATCGAAGCGCATCGAAACGATGTGGCCATTGGCTACATGAAGCGAGCAGTCAAACTCGATCCCAACAACGCTGTTTTCCGAAATAATCTTGGTAACGTCTATAGTCTTGTCGGCAATGTCGATCTGGCGCGCAAGCATCTGAGAAAAGCGATCGATCTTGACGGCAGGCTGATCGAGGCTATGTGCAACCTTGGCCGATCCTATAGGGCTGAACTTGCGGGCGAGATTGCCGAGGGTTTCTACCGCAGGGCGCTGGAGGTCGACGGCCAGTCGCTCACTGCCCTTGTCGGCATGGGCGACCTCCTCACGGATATGGGCAGACAAGCCGAAGCGGTTGGATATTTTGAGCGTGCCATTGCCCTTGACCAGCGGAATGTCGAGGCACTGGCCGGGCTGGCGCTCGCACGACGGGCGATCAAGGGCGACCCCGCCCTGGCGCTGGTGCAGGCCCGCCTCGAGCTGCCGACGACCACCGATCGTGATCGGGTGATCCTCCACCATGCCGCCGGAAAGATGCTTAACGACCAAGACGAGTATCTGCCTGCGATACGCCATTTCACCAAGGCAAAGGCCATTTCCGGCAACGACTTCGATATTGGCCTGCACACGAGGCTTTACGACAGCTTCATCCACACTTTCGACGCTGGTTTTTTTGAAGCTCGTCAAGCATTTGGCAATCCGTCCGACCGACCTGTCTTCATCGTTGGCATGCCACGTTCGGGAACGACGCTGACCGAGCAGATATGCGCCAGCCATCGGAGTATCTATGGCGCTGGCGAACTGCCGATCATCCGTCTGTTGGCTGCAGAACTTGGGTTCGATCAGCTTGATCCTACGATCTTCACCAGGGCCATGGAGGCACTCACTCCGCAGAAGGCCAAAGACCTCGGTTCGAAATATCTCGGCTATCTCAACAAGCGCAACGACAAAGCGATACGCGTCATCGACAAGATGCCGCATAATTTCGAACTATTGGCTTTCATCAGCCTTGTTTTGCCGAACGCGCGTGTCGTCCATTGCATGCGCGACCCGATGGACAATTGCACATCCTGCTTCATGCACAATTTTTCGGATGCGCATGGCTACAATGCCGACCTCGCCAAACTTGGCCAGTATTATCGGCAATATGATCGCCTGATGAAACATTGGGCAAAGGTCCTGCCAATTGCTATCCATGACATGCAATACGAACGAACCGTGGCTGATCTCGAAACCCAGGCTCGCGGATTGATCGCTTTCCTCGGTGTGGAGTGGGACGCCGCCTGTCTGCAATTTCACGAGACTGAACGCACAGTCCGAACGCCGAGCCGCTGGCAGGTGCGCCAGCCGATCTATTCAACCTCGGTCGAGCGTTGGAAACTATATGGCGATGCTCTTGACCCGTTGCGGGCCGCGCTGGGGCCGCTCGCCCAAGTCTGAGATCGCGTTGAACACGTCCGAGTTAGTGGCTGCTCATGCCATAGCAGAGCTGTCGCACCAGCGGACGCATAAGATGAACCCGGACACCGTTGTAACATCCGCGATTCCAGCTCGCGCTCCAGCGACACAATCTGGGAACTGACTTCATGCAACCTCTTGTGGTAACCTCAGCCAAACCAAGGGTCATTGCCGTGACAAGCGCGCAACCGGCTTCAGAGGGAAATAACAGCGTGCGGGAGCGTCGCATCTGGCCGGCTGCGATCGCAGTAATCCTTCTCCTGGCGGCGCTTCCGGCTGCGGTCGTCCTCGACCTGCGTGACTTCACGCATCAACTATCCGAACGTCAAGCCAACGACATCAGCAAGATCATAACCGACATTCGCACGTTCTACGCCACCGACGTGGTCGGGCGGATCCTCCAGGCAGACCCGCATACGAAGATCACGGCAACAGATAACTACCGCGACGTTGCCGGCGCGATACCAATTCCAGCGACGTTTTCGCTGGAAATCGGGCGGCTCACGAGTTCGCGTGACAACACTGTCCGGTACGAATTTGTTTCCGACTATCCGTTCGCCGGGCGGCCTCCGCACAATCTTGATAACTTCCAATTGAAGGCATTGGCATCATTTCGCGCCGACCCGAATATTCAATCGCTTGAGGCGACGGAAGGGGGCTGGAGCCCGACCGTTAGGCTGGCTTCGCCGATCCGTATGACCGCCGCCTGCGTGGCATGCCACAACTCGCATCCGGACAGTCCAAAGAAGGATTGGAAGGTCGGTGATGTCAGAGGGATTCAATCTGTGTCTGTCTCGCAACCCCTGTCTCAAGGGTCGATCGGCTTCCACTATCTCTTCGCATATTTTGCGGCCGCCCTGGCCACTGGAGTTGCATTCATCGTGATGCAATGGCGGCAGTCGCGCGAGCTGGCCTTGGTCAACGGCGAACTGAAGGAGGCCAACAATTTCCTGGCAACAGTGTCGCTCAAAATCGCAAAATATCTCTCACCTGAGATCTACAAAAGTGTGTTCAGCGGCGAGCGCGACGTGAAGGTGACTGCGGAGCGAAAGAAACTGACCATCTTCTTCTCCGACATCGTGGATTTCACTGCCACGACCGAGCGTATGCAACCCGAGGAACTGACCGCCCATCTCAACGAATATCTGACCGAGATGTCGCATATCGCCATTTCTCATGGCGCCACCGTCGACAAGTTCATCGGCGATGCCATTCTCGCGTTTTTCGGCGACCCGCAGACGCTTGGCCCGCGCGAAGACGCACGTGCATGTCTGCGTATGGCCTTGGCCATGCAAAAGCGGTTGGAGTACCTGCAAGTCAAATGGCGGCAGCAGGGTATCGAGCACCCCTTCCGTGTCCGGATGGGAATAAACACCGGCTACTGCAATGTCGGCAACTTCGGCAGCGAAGATCGTATGGATTACACCATCATCGGCGCCGAAGCCAACCTCGCTGCCCGGCTGCAGAGCATTGCACCTGCCGGCGGGATAGTGCTCAGCTACGAAACATACGCCAACGTACGCGACATGGTCGATGCGTCGCCAGGTGAGCAGATCAGCATGAAGGGGATCAGCAGACCGATCGTGCCTTATATGGTGCGGGGTGTCCTGGAACAGGCGCGTGACGACACTGTCATAACGGAAACGGACGAGGGCATGTCGTTGACGCTCGATACTGCCGGGCTCGATCCCGCCAGGGGTGCGCGTCTGCGCGACAAACTCCAGTCGGCGCTAGCTCAACTCGAAGCTAAATTGGCTGTGCCTTCGCCAAAGGGAACGAGCGGTTAGCGCATCGGGGCCGTAAAAGCCCCGATGCTCATGCTACTACATGCATTCAGTTGCCGTCCGACGACATCGCGCCGAGCAGCCTGCGTATATCGCCGAACCTGGCGATCGAGCCGAACACCAGTGCCGCCACCGCCACGAAGAACACCGACACTGCGGCCATGGTCGGCGTGTAGCCGTAGCGCAGCGCGTTGAAGATCTTGATCGGCAGCGTCTCGGTGGTGAAGCCGATCGTCATATAGGCGACGATGTATTCGTTGAGCGACAGCACGAAGGCGAAGGCGTAGCCCGAGACGAGGTAGGGCAGGATCAGCGGCAGCACCACCGTCTTCAGCACGGTGCGGTCGTCGGCGCCCATGGTGGCGGCGGCTTCGACCAGCGAGCGGTCGATCGAGGCAAAGCCCAGCGACAACGTCACCAACGGCAGCGTCACAAAGAAGATGGCGTGGCTGATGATGGCGGTGAAGAACTGGCCGAACAGCCCGACCGTCGCCCAGAAGGAGAGGAAGCCGAGCGCGGTGATGACCGGTGGCAGGATGAAAGGGGCAAGCCCCAGTACCTGAAAAATGTTCGCCCATGGCGCGATGCGCCGCCACAGGAACCAGGCCAGTGGCAGCGCGACCGCAACGGCAATCGCGGCCGAACAAACGGCCAGCGTCACCGAATGGATCAGCGCCAGCCGCCATTCCGGATCGGTGAAGATCTGGGCGTACCAGGCAAACGAGAAACCCACCGGTGGGAAGGTGAGTTCCTGACGTGAGTTGATCGACACGCCCGCGACCACGATCAGCGGCGCGGCCAGGAACAGCGCGACGATGGTGAAATAGACACGGCGCAGCAAGGTCGCGGTCATAGGGCGTTCTCCCGGCGTCCGACGAGAAGGGTCAGTCCGACCAGCGCCAGCGAGATCAACACAAGGAACACGGCCATTGCCGCGGCAAACGGCATGTTGGACTGGTAGATCGCCTGGTCGGTGATCAGCACCGACAGTGTCCAGTGTTGCGGCCGCCCGAGGATCTGCGGCAAGAGATAGGAGCCGAGCGCGAAGACGAACACCATGATCAGCGTCGCCACGATCGTGTTGCGGAGCGCCGGGGCGACGACGTTGAAGAAGGCGCGGATCGGCGACGCGCCGAGCGTGCGCGCGGCCTCCAACAGTGTCGGGTCGAGGCGGACCAAAGCGGGGTAAAGCACAAGGATCGTATAGGGCAGCGCCTGGTAGACCATGCCGGTCAGCACCGCGCCGAAGGTCGGCAGCAGCGCCACCGGCTTGTCCATTAGCCCGATCGCCACGAACAAATTGGTGATGCCTGCGGTGCGCGAAAACAGCGTCGACCAGGCAAAGCCGATAATGACTTCCGACAGCGACAGCACCGACAAGAGGCCGACCAGCCACAGCGTCTGTACGCGGCGCGGCCGCCTTGTCAAAAGATAGGTGAAGGGGAAGGCGATGCAGATGCAGCAGACCGCGACCAGCACCGCTAGCATCAGCGAAAAGCCGAGCACGCCGCCGAAGAACACCGACAGGAAGCGGGCGTAATTGTCGAACACGAAATCCGGCGTGTAGAAGCCGGAAGGGTTGCGCTTGAAGAAGCTCACCGCGATCATCGTCGAGAACGGCACGACGAAGAAGACGATCAGCATCAGCGCCGGAAAGAACAGCGGCGTGTAGTCGGCTACAGACTTCGGAGCTTCGCGTCTCATGCGCCGAGCACCACGCAGCTCGCCGGCGGCAGCGTGACGCCGACCTTGGCGCCGACCGGCACGTCATGCCGCTCGCGCGGTGTCGTGACCGCAATGATGCTGGTGCCGCCGACATCGACGAAGGTCTCGATGGTGCCGCCGAGGTCGCGCACGAAGCTCACCTCGCCGGTAATGGCCGAGCCGCCAGGGCTGCCGAGATGCACGTCCTCGGGACGGACCGAGACAGAGGCCTTGGTTTGCCCGGCCGGCATGGTCAAGCCCGGAATGGCTGTACCCAAAATGGTGGTGCGCCCAGTGCTGTCGACTTCGGCCGGCAACAGATTGGTGATGCCGATGAAGTCGGCGACGAAGGCGTCGGCCGGCTTGCGGTAGATCTCGATCGGCGGCGCCGCCTGCAGGATCTTGCCATGGCCCATGACGACGACGAGGTCGGCCATGGTCATGGCTTCGCGCTGGTCGTGGGTAACGACGATGGTGGTGATGCCGAGCCGCTGTTGCAGCTGGCGCAGTTCCACCTGCATGGCCTCACGCAACTTGGCGTCGAGCGCCGACAGCGGCTCGTCGAGCAGGAACAGCTTTGGCGACAAGGCGAGCGCGCGGGCGATTGCCACGCGCTGGCGCTGGCCGCCCGACAGTTTGGCCACCGGACGGTCGGCAAAGCCGGTCAGATGGATCAAGCTCAGCAATTCGTCGACGCGTTTCTTCTGCTCCTCCTTCGAGGCGCCGCGAATGCGCAGCGCATAGGCGATGTTATCGCCGACGGAGAGATGCGGAAACAGCGCCAGCGACTGGAACACCATGCCGAGATTGCGCCTGTGCGTCGGCAGCGGCGTGATGTCCTCGCCGTCGAGCACGATGGCGCCGCTGGTCGGTTCCTCCAGGCCTGCAATCATGCGCAGCAGCGTGGTCTTGCCGCAGCCCGACGGGCCGAGCAGGCACACGAAGGTGCCGTGCGGCACGTTGAGCTGGACATTGTCGACGGCGGCGAAATTGCCGAACTTTTTGGTGATGCTATTGATGTCTAGTCCGGACATGCTCATCCCTCTCAGGCGGTAGGTAGTAAGAGGCCGCCGGACAATGCCCGGCAGCCAGTCAGGTTCAAGCGATTGGGCTGATCAGCCGACGATCAGCTCGGTCCACTTCTGGTTGATCCAGTCGGCCTTCGACGTATAGAGGTCGTAGCGCGGGATGATCGGATCGATATCCGACGACACCGCGGCGAACTCTTCCGGCTTGAGGTCAAGCACCTCTTTCTTCAAGGTTGGCGTGGTTCCGACCTTGCGCGACATGACGCCCTGCATCGACGGCTGGCTCATATAGTCGATGAAGGCATGCGCCTCGTCGACCTTGGTCGAGGCGCGCGTCAGCACCCAGTTGCCGGAATCCTGGATGCCGCCTTCCTTCGGGAAGGTCGAGCGGACATGGAAGCCGTCGGCGACCGCGAGCCCGGTGACGTCGTGATAATACTGGCCCATCGGGATTTCGCCCGACTTCAGCGCCTGCTCGAACTGCGCCTCGTCGCGATACCAGAGGCGAACGTTCGGCTTGACCTCGGCGAGCTTTTCGAACGCCTTGTTCAGCCCCTCTTCGGTGTCGAGCGCATTGGTGCCGCCCATGAAGGTCTTGGCCGTCACTTCGAGCAGGAACGAGTTGGAGGCAAGCGCCAGTAGGCCGAGCTTATCCTCGTTGGCCTTGTCCCAAAGGGCTGCCCATGATGTCGGCGCGTCCTTGTAGACGTCGGTGTTGGTAACAAGCGTGATCCACCAGGCGACGGCGCCGATGCCGGCGACGCGACCATCCGGATACTTGTTGATGAAGCGGGGCAGCAGGTCGCCATAGTGCTTGAACTTCGACGTATCGAGCGGTGTCCACAATTCCGTCGACTGGCCCTTCAGCGTCGAGGTCTGCGACATCATCGAAAGGTCGGCCGGGGCCTGGCCGGCCTTGGCCGCCTGCTCCAGCTGCACCAGCCAGGCCTCACCGGTCGGCTCGGCGACCGATTCCACGGCAATGCCGGTTGCCTTGGTGAACTCGGGGAAGACATGCTCGTCGAAGGATTTCTTGAAGTAGCCGCCATAGACGCCGACCTTCAGCGACTTGTCCTGCGCCCGCAGGATCGACGGCATGGCGAGCACGCCTGATATGGCGAGGCCCGCGCCAAGCACGCCGCGCCGTGTCAGGGATTTTCCGATCAGTCTGTCCATCCGATTTCTCCTCAGTTGGTGCCGGTCTGTCCCGGCAGGTTCCCTTCACGCACTGTCGCCATTCTGGCGTCGGTGGGCCGCCGCTCGTTGTTCGAGCGTACGGGCGTATTGCGTCAGTGGAAAGCACATGACGAAGAAGATCAGCGCCACCAGCCCATAAACCTTGAACGGTTCGAAGGTGGCGTTGTTGATGGCGTTGGACGTCCTGACCAGCTCCTCGAAACCGATGATCGAGGTCAGCGCCGTCGATTTGATCAATTGCACCAGGAAGCCGACGATCGGCGCCCTCGTGATCGAAAACGCCTGCGGCAGGATGATCAGCCTCAGTTCCTGCAGGCGGTGCAGGCCGAGGCTGGCGCCGGCATCCCACTGGCCGCGCGGCAGCGCGTCGACGCCGCTGCGCCAGATCTCGGCCAGATAGGCGCTGGCGAAGAAGGTGAGCCCGAGCACGGCGGCCGTCCACGGCTCAATGCGCAGGCCCAGCATCGGCAGGCCGAAAAACATCAGGAACAGTTGCATCAAGAGCGGGGTGCCCTGGAACAAAGCGATGTAGCCGGAAGCGATGCGGCGGCTCCATTTATTCTCTGCGATCCTGAAGAACAGCACCACCAGCCCGACCAGCGCCCCACCGACGAAGGCGGCCAGCGACAACAGCACCGTCCAGCGGCCGGCGAGCAAAAGGTTGCGAACGATGTCCCAGAAGGTGAATTCGATCATGACACGCCGGCTCCCAAAACGCGACGCCCGCCTGTGACCAGCAGCCGGCGCAAGGCCATCGACATCAAGAGATAGACCAGCGTCACGACGAAATAGGTCTCGAAGGAACGGAAGGTGCGCGCCTGCAGCATGTCGGCCTCATAGGTCAGCTCACGCACGGCAATCTGCGACACAACGGCCGATTCCAGCATCATGATGACGATCTGGCTGGTCAGCGCCGGATAGATCACCTTCAGCGCCTGCGGCAGCACGATCTTGATGAACACCTGGCGTGGCCGAAGCCCCAGTGAAAGAGCGGCTTCCGTCTGTCCGCCGGGCACGGCATCGAGGCCGGCGCCGACGATTTCAATCGTGTAGGCCGCCATGTTGAGCGTCATCGCCAACATGGCGGCCAGGATCGGATCGAGCCTTATGCCGAGGCTGGGCAGGCCGAAGAAGATGAAGAACAGCTGCACCAGAAACGGCGTGTTGCGCATCACCTCGACATAGACCGCGATCGCCCGCTTCAGGAATACCGGGCCGTTGCGCCGACCGGCAGCGCCCAGGATGCTGAGCAGCGTGCCCACGAACGTGGTCACGACGATCAGCAGGATCGTCGTGAGCGCACCGCGCGTGATGTCGCCTAGAGCACCTGGGAGCCAGGCAAAGGCCACGGGAACTCAATCCTTGAGGTTGTCGGGATTGAGCGGCGTCTTCAGCCAGGCCTTCGAGCTCTCGTCGAGCTTGCCGTCGGCCAGCATCTTGGCAACTGCGTCATTCACCGCCGCCTTCAGCCGGTCCTCTTTTTTGTTGAGGCCGATATGCGAAGGCGAGGTCAAAAGCTGGAACTTCTGCTCCGGCTTCAGCGCGTCCTGCTTGGCCAGCACCTGGGCGCCGACATCATTGCCGACCACCATCAACTGGGTCTGGCCGGAGATGAAGGCCTGGATGACGGAGTTGTAGTTGTCGAAGCGCTTGATGTCGGCGGAAGCCGGCGCCGCTTCGGTCAGCGACGTGTCTTCCAGCGTGCCGCGGTTGACGGCGATCGACTTGTCGGCAAGGTCTTCCTTGCCTTTGACCGAGAGCGCTGCCGGACCGATGACGGCGATGTAATAGGGCGCGTAGGCGGCGGCGAAATCGATCACCTCCTCGCGCTCCTTGGAGTAGCCGACGCTCATCAGGATATCGACGCGCTTGTCGGTGAGATAAGGGATGCGGTTCTGGCCGGTGACGCTGACCAGATTGAGCTTCACCTTCAAGGAGTCGGCGATCGCCTGCGCCACATCGATGTCATAGCCCTTGATGCTCATATCGGCGCTGGCGGAGGAGAAGGGCGGGAAGTCGGAGAAGATTCCGACATTGATGGCGCCGGCCTTGGTGATGTCGTCGACGGCGTCGGCATTGGCCTGAGAGGCGAGGCCGAGGCCGGCGAGCATCAGCGCGGCGGCGATGGTTGATTTCATGTGAAACGTCATTGTGGTTCCCTTCTGGAAGCTTGTTTGTTTTGAAACGGTCGCCGGCTCCAGCGCGGCGACCGCCTTGCATGTGAAGTCCGTTAGGCCCCCTTGCTCGTAATGGCCGGGCTGAACACCATCAGGCTCAGGATCTCGAAAAGGACCTGCGCGCCGACATGGGCGGTGTTGGTGGTGGCGTCATATTGCGGCGCCACCTCGACGACGTCGCCGCCGACAATGTTGAGGCCTTTCAGGCCGCGCAGCAGTTCGAGCACCTCGCGCGTCGTCAGGCCGCCTATCTCAGGCGTGCCGGTGCCCGGCGCGAAGGCCGGATCGACGCTGTCGACATCGAAGGAGATGTAGGTCGGACCGTCGCCGACAATCTTGCGCGCCTTCTCGATGATGGCGGGGATGCCGAGCCCGGTCACCTCTTCGGCGTGCACGACCGTCATGCCGGATTCGTAGGTGAACTCCCACAAATATTCGGCCGAGCCGCGGATGCCGATCTGGATGGTGCGGGTCGGGTCGAGCACGCCGTCCAGCACCGCGTTGCGGAAGGGTCCGCCGTGGTGGAACTTGGTCATGTCGAACAGCCCGCTGGTGTCGCAATGGGCGTCGATATGGATCATGCCGACCGGCGCCTTCTTGCCGACCGCCTTCAGGATCGAATGGCTGATCGAATGGTCGCCGCCAACGGAAAGAGGCAGCACGCCGGCATCGACGATCTGGTTGGTGCGGCGCTCGATGTCCTCATGGCTGATCTCCAGCCGGTAGCGGCTGCGGAACGGCGTATCGCCGATGTCGGCGACGCGCAGCTCATGCGTCGGCGCGCATTCCAGCACATGGTTGTAGGGGCCGATGCGCTCGATCGCGCGCAGCGCCCTGGGCCCAAAGCGCGAGCCGGGACGGTTGGTGACGCCGAGATCCATCGGCACGCCGATGATCGCCACCTGCAAATCGCCGAAATCCGGATTGTCGGCCGCGACTTCGCGATAGGGCGCGGCGAGGAAGGTCGGGATGCCGGAATAGGGCGCCAGCCTCGTGCCGCTCTTGGAGAAGATCTTGTCGGCGACCTTGCGGAATTTCGGGTCGAACATCTCGCCGCCATGGCTTTCGCCGTATTTGCGGCGCAGCGCGTCGAGCTTGCCACGATCATAACCCATGTCGGTCTCCTCCTGCCGGGCTGGTGCATGCGGTCGTGGCGGCATCTTGCGAACTGACCGTCATCCGGCCGGGTCGCTGTCCCGCTGGCTGCCTGCAGATTTCACGTCATTGATGCTGTCTGGGACAAAGTGTCCGGCAGCCGCATTGAAAAATCAATTGATATTGTTAGGGTGCTGGTTGTGAGAAAATCTCACAGAGTATCCGGTTGCCCATGGCCAAGCGTCTGCCGCCCCTAAATCCCCTGCGCGCCTTCGAAGCCACGGCGCGCCACGCCTCGCTGACCAAGGCTGCGAGTGAGCTGAACGTCACTCATGGCGCCATCAGCCACCAGATCAAGGCGCTTGAGCAGTCGCTGG
Source organism: Mesorhizobium sp. CNPSo 4688 (assembly GCF_057784295.1). Taxonomy (NCBI): domain Bacteria; kingdom Pseudomonadati; phylum Pseudomonadota; class Alphaproteobacteria; order Hyphomicrobiales; family Phyllobacteriaceae; genus Mesorhizobium; species Mesorhizobium sp. CNPSo 4688. The sequence goes on along the minus strand of NZ_JBWLUY010000003.1, from coordinate 153,806 downwards.
GCGTAAAACTGTTCGAACGCACCGGACAGCGGGTAAAGCTCACACCGCATGGTGCCGAACTGCTGCCGGCGGTGTCGACCGCGTTCGACGGCATCGCCGCCGCCACCCAGCGCATGACCAGGCCGGCCAGCGCCGGCACGTTGTCGGTCTCCTGCGTGCCGGCGCTGCTGCTTTTGTGGATGACGCCGCGGCTGGGCAGCTTCATGGCGCAGTACCCCGATATCAGGCTGACGCTGGTTCCGTCCAACGATCCCAAAGACATCCGTGCGCCGCAGGTCGATCTCTGCATACTCTACGGGGATGGCAGCTGGACCGATTGCTGGATGCGCAAATGGTCGGGCCTCGAACTGTTCCCGGTGGTCAGCCCGACGCTGATCAACAACCGGCCGATCCGCACCTGCAGGGATCTTGCCGACCATGTCATCCTGCATGGCGATGACGGCCGCGAATGGCACACCTGGCTGGCCGCCGCGGACGGGCTGGACCTCGAGCGTGGCCGCCGTCACCATCTCGGCGACGCCCGCACGGCGATCGAGGCCGCGGTGCACGGCCATGGCGTGGCGCTCGGCGATTCCGTTACCGCCAGCATGCTGCTCGCCAGGGGCCTGCTGGTGGCGCCGTTCAGCCTGTCGGTGCCGGCGGTCGACGATTTCTATGTCGTGTGCCGCAACGAGATGCGCTCGGCGCCGATCGTGCAATTGTTTGTCGACTGGCTGTTTGCCGAGAAGGAGCAGGCCGACAGCCGCGCCGACGCGCCGGTGGCCGGCCGCGTCAACATCCGCCGCAAACGCCCGGCGCTGCGTGTGATCGGCGCCAAGAGTTGAGGCTGGACCGGAGCGGCCGCTTTTTGTCGGGCCAGTCGGGAAAGCGGGCAGCGCTTTCAAAAATTCAATGCTAGTAAGGTCTTGCCAGGCAATTCCAGGAAAAGTGTGCGGCGGTTTTCGATCCGGAATTGCGTAAGACAGACGTGAGCAGCGAAGGCGACGGCAAAACATGGCAAGAACCGATATAGCGCGGCGCGTCTACAACCACACCTGGAAGCTGGACCCGATCGTCCGCAGCCTGCTCGACACTGATTTCTACAAGCTGCTGATGTTGCAGATGATCTGGGGCATGTACCCCAAGGTCGACGCCACCTTCTCGTTGATCAACCGCACCACATCGGTGCGCCTCGCCGACGAGATCGACGAAGGCGAATTGCGCGACCAGCTCGACCATGCCCGCACGCTGCGCTTCTCCAAGAAGGAGATGATCTGGCTGGGCGGTAACAATTTCTATGGCCGCAAGCAGATCTTCGAGCCGGAATTTTTGGCCTGGCTGGAAGGTTTCCGACTGCCCGAGTACGAGCTCTCCAAGCGCGACGGCCAGTACGAGCTCTCCTTCAGCGGCCCCTGGATGTACACCACGCTGTGGGAAATCCCCGCGCTGGCTATTATCAACGAGATGCGTTCCCGTGCGGCGATGCGCGCTTTCGGCCCCTTCGCGCTCGACGTGCTCTATGCCCGCGCCAAGGCCAAGATGTGGGCCAAGACCGAGCGGCTGAAGGCTTTGCCCGGCATCCGCATTTCCGACTTCGGCACCCGCCGCCGCCACTCGTTCCTGTGGCAGCGCTGGTGCGTCGAGGCGCTCAAGGAAGGCATTGGCGAAGCCTTCACCGGTACCTCCAACGTGCTGCTCGCGATGGACAACGACCTCGAAGCGCTCGGCACCAACGCGCATGAACTGCCGATGGTGTTTGCCGCACTTGCCGATACGGAAAAGGAACTCAAGCAGTCGCCCTACAAGGTGCTGCAGGACTGGCAGCGCTATTATGGCGGCAACCTGTTGATCGTGCTGCCCGACGCCTTCGGTACAGCCTCCTTCCTGCGCGACGCGCCGGATTGGGTCGCCGACTGGACCGGCTTTCGCCCCGACAGCGCGCCGCCGATCGAAGGCGGTGAAAAAATCATCGACTGGTGGCGCGAGAAGGGCAAGGACCCCAGGCAGAAGCTGCTCATCTTCTCCGACGGGCTCGAGGTCGAGACCATCGAGGAGACCTACAAGCACTTCCAGGGCAAGGTGCGCATGTCTTTCGGCTGGGGCACCAACCTCACCAACGACTTCGAAGGCTGCGCGCCAACGGAAACCAACAGCCTCGATGCGATCTCGCTGGTCTGCAAGGTGACGGAAGCCAATGGCCGCCCGGCGGTGAAGCTGTCGGACAATCCGGCCAAGGCGACGGGCGACAAGAAGGAGATCGACCGCTATCTCAGGATATTCGGCGCGAAGGACCGCGTGGAGCAGCTGGTCAAGGTTTGAGGCGCGCGGTGCTCTGGCATCGCGATGCGAGTAGGCAAGGTTGGATAGGCTGAGTTCCTTCGTGCCCCCCTCTGTCCTGCCGGACATCTCCCCCACGAGGGGGGAGATTGCGCTCGCATCTCCGCCTTCGCCAATCTCCAACGCTGCAAGGAAAGAGCCGTCAGCGAAACCGCCAATCTCCCCCCAAGTGGGGGAGATGTCCGGCAGGGCAGAGGGGGGCGCCGTAGAGCGCCTTCGTTGTAGCCTAGCTTTTCTCGCCGCCGCCCTAGCGATTCTCCCCACCCCCGCCTTCGCCCATGCATCCGATCGCGGCCACGTCCTCCTGCTCCCCACCGGCTACTACATCGCCGCCGGCGCACTCGCCGTCGCCGTCAGCTTCCTCGTCCTGGCTTTGCTGCCACCGGATGCCCTCGACCGCTTCTGGCGTCGCCGCTTACAACTTTTCACCTTCAGCGAAGCCCCTCGCACAATCGTCAGCCTGTTCTCCTTTGCCGGCTTTGCAATCCTCATCGCAGCCGGCCTGTTCGGCAGCCGCGACCCGCTCTCCAACCCGCTTCCCTCAACCATCTGGACGCTACTCTGGGTCGGCCTCGCCATCGCGCAAGGCCTGTTCGGCGATCTCTGGTCGTGGCTGAACCCATGGTACGGCCCATGGCGCATCGCCACCCGCCTGATTGGCCGGTATGATGCCCAAGCGCAGGAAACGCGCCTTGCCGCATGGCTCGGCTGCTGGCCGGCCGTCATCCTGTTCTTCGCCTTTGCCTGGTTCGAGCTGATCGACCCGGCGCCCGACGATCCCGCGCGGCTGGCTTATACCGCCGGCTTCTATTGGTTGGTCATCTTCATCGCGATGCTCGCCTTCGGCTACTCGTACTGGAGCCGGCGCGGCGAATTCCTGACGATCTTTTTTGCCATGGTGGCGCGCTTCGCCCTGCTTGAGCGCGACGAGGCGGGCCGGCTCAATCTTTGCTGGCCCGGTGCAAAACTACTCGCCGCCACGCCTCTACCGGCAAGCGGCATCACCTTTCTGCTGCTGGCGCTCTCCTCTGTCTCCTTCGACGGCCTGTCGAAAACCTTCTTCTGGCTCGGTCTGTTCGACATCAATCCGCTGGAGTATCCCGGTCGCACCGCGCTGATCGGCATCGGCAGTTTCGGCCTTGTGCTGACCTTCGTCGTGCTGGCGGCGGCATTCATGCTGGCCGTCATCCTCGGCCAGCGTCTTGCCGGCAGCCGGCATTCCCTCGGCGAGGCCGCTGGACTGCTCGTCTGGTCGATCGTGCCGATCGCGCTCGCCTACCATGTCGCGCATTATCTGACGGCGCTGCTGGTCGACGGCCAGTATGCGATGGCCTCTCTGTCCGACCCGTTCGCACTGGGCTGGAACCTGTTCGGCACCGCCGACATGCAGATCGAAGCCGGCATCGTCGCCGGCGCCGACTCCGCCTGGTGGCTGTGGAATGTGCGGGCGGGCATCATTGTCGCCGGCCACATGCTGGCGGTGCTTGTCGCCCATGGTCTGGCCTGGCGGCTGCACCCGGTTCCATCGCGCGCCGCACTCAGTCAATTGCCGCTCAGCGTGCTGATGATCGCCTACACGATCTTCGGCCTCTGGTTGCTTGCCACGCCGACGGCCGGATGAGAAAAGGCGACCGGCATGCCTTTGCGGAAAGCCCGCTTGCCAGGTCGAAGCTTTGGTGATTTAGTTTGTATACATGCGATTTTCGCCCCTTCCGCAAGGGAGTGGCCTTGCCTCGTTACAGCCAGTCAAAACTCAAAACAGGGGAACTGCCGTGACTGACAAGAATGGGTTTTTCGATCTCTCCAAATCCACGCTCTCTCGCCGCACGGCGCTGAAAGGTCTCGCCGCTGGCGCTGGCCTGACGCTCGCGCCCGGCTTTGTCCGTTACAGCCAGGCGCAGAGCTCGGCGCCGGTCAAGATCGGCTTCCAGTTGCACCGCACCGGCATCGGCGCCGCCTATGGCCGTTGGTACGAAAAGACCAGCGCGGCCGCGGTCAAGGCGATCAACGATGCCGGCGGCATCAATGGCCGGCCGGTCGAACTGGTGATCGAGGATGACGGCACCGATCCCGGCCGCGGCGCCGAAGTGGTCGGCAAGTTCGCCACCCAGCACAAGACCGACATCGTCTTCGGCACTTTGTTCTCGCATGTCGTGATCGGCTCGGCGCCCGCCGCCGGCGAAAACAAGATCCCCTATTTCGTCGTCAGCGAGGGTCACCACGTCGCCTCGACCAAGCTCAACCGCTACGTCTTCCAGCCCGGCATCACCGATGTGAAGAGCCAGATCCAGTCGATGGCGCCATGGATCGCCGCCAATGCCGGCAAGAAGGTGACGCAGATCTTCCCCGATTTCGCCTTCGGCTACGACCACCGCGACTACCTGCCGCCGGCGCTGAAGGCGCAGGGCGCCGAGGTCATCGCCCAGATCGCCATCCCGCCGACTGAATCGTCCTTCACCAAATATTTCCCGCAGATCCCGGCCGAGACCGAGGTGATCTACCACGTCATGGTCGGCCCGGCCGTGCTCACCTTCGTCAAGGAGCTCGGCGAGTTCTACGGCTCCAACCGGCCGCAGCTGTTCGGCTTCATGGATTCACTCGAAGCCACCGACATCAACAGCCCCGGCCTCGAGTTTTTGGATGGCAGCCATTTCTGGGAAGGCTCGCCACGCTATGCCCAGGCCAATGACTCAGCCGCGCAAAAAGCCTACCGCGCCGCCGTCGGCATCGACGACAATGGCGCTGCCGTCGGCGACCCCAAGGACGTCTCCACGGCCTCGCACATGTTCGGTTGCTGGGAAACGCTCTATGTCGTCAAGAAGGCGATGGAAGACGCCGGCTACAAGGGTCCGGAAGACCGCGCCAAGCTGGTCGAGGCGACCGAAGCGCTGACCGAATTCGCCGAGGGGCCGGAGCATCCGCAGGGGCCAAAGACCTTCAACGGCAAAATCCACCAGTGCTTCGGCATCCAGAACATCTCCAAGGTCGAAGGCGGCAGGTTGAATGTCGTCCACAAGACCAAGATCGAAGATGGGCTGTACGAGGCCGAGGGCGATTACACGACGCAGGCGCTGTAGGCGCTCACCCTCCCACTTGTGGGGAGGGTCGGCATGCAAGCTTCGCACTTTGCGAAGTTTGTGAGACGGGGTGGGGGTCACGACGGCCCGTGCCCCACCCCCCACCCGACCGCTGCGCGGTCACCCTCCCCACGAGGGGAGGGTAAGGGCGCCCTGAATGCATTTCGGTCCCCATCTCCTCCTCGCCGCCCTCGAAGGCCTCGTCACCTCAGCCGTGCTGGCGCTGACGGCGCTTGGGCTGTCGCTGGTTTTCGGCGTCATGCGCGTCGTCAACGTCGCCCATGGCGAGTTTTTCATGCTCGGCGCGGTGCTCGCCTGGGCGATCTCGACAGCCGTCCCCGGCCATCCCACCGTCGGCTTCCTGGCCGCACTGGTGATTGCGCCGCTGATCGTCGGCGCCGTCGCGCTGGTCGCTGAGCGGCTGGTGCTGCGCCGGCTCAATTACAATCCGGAGGCCACCATCGTCGCCACCATCGGCATGCTCTACATCATCCAGCAGCTGGCGCTGAGCTTCTACGGCCCGGAAGCGCGGCCGGTGGAGCCGCCCTTCAGCTATCGCATCCTTTTGCCCTGGTTCGGCTATTCCGGCTACAAGCTTTCGGTCATCGCCGCCTCGGCGCTCCTGCTGGTCGCCACATGGCTGGTGCTGACGCACACCAAGATCGGCCTCATCATGCGCGCCACCCAGTACGACAGCGAGACGGCGCAGGCCTTCGGCATTCCGGTCGACCGCGTCTATGCCGGTGTCTTCGCGCTCGGCGCCATGCTGGCAGCCATCGCCGCGGTGCTGATCGTGCCGATCAGCCAGGCGCATTATCTGATGGGGCAGGACCCGCTGCTGTTATCCTTCATCGTCGTCATCATCGGCGGCCTCGGCTCGCTGCGCGGCACCGTCGTTGCCGCCGTGCTGATCGGCCTCTCCGACGGCATCATCTCGGTGTTCTTCTCGCCGACCTTGGCCAAGATCATCGCCACGCTGCTGGTGGCCATGGTGCTGGTGTTCCGGCCGCAAGGCCTGTTCGGGACGGCATCGCGATGAGCGAAGCCTCTCCGGCAAAGGCCTATTCCCTGCATCTCGGCGTCATCGCGCTGCTCTTTGCGCTGAGCTTCGTCCTGCCGGAGTACCATCACGGCCTGCTCGCCCGCATCATGGTGCTGGCGGTGTTCGCCATGGGCTACAACATGCTGTTCGGCTATGTCGGCCTGCTCAGCCTTGGCCATGCCATGTTCTTCGCCGCCGGGCTCTATGGGGCCGGTCTTGCCGTCATCCATCTCGGCTGGAGCGTGCCGCTGGCTTTCCTCGCCGGCATCGCCTGCGGCGCGCTGCTTTCGCTGGTGATCGGCCTGCTGGCGCTGCGCACCACCGGCGTCGCTTTCATGATCGTCACCATGATGTTCGCGCAGGTCTTCTATCTCATCATCCTCTATTTGGCCGCCTGGACCGGCGGCGACCAGGGCCTGGTGGTGCCGCAGCCGGCGCGCGTTCTGACCTTCGGCGCGACATCGCTCGACCTCACCAACCCGACCGTGCGCTACGTGAGCGCGCTGGCGCTGTTCTCGGTCGTTCTGCTCGTCACGCTCGCCATCGTCCGCTCCCGCTACGGTCGCGTTCTGGTCGCCGTGCGCGAGAACGAGGAGCGCACGAAAATGCTCGGCTACGACACCTTCTCCAACAAGCTCATCGCCGTCGTCGTCTCCGGCACCATCTGCGCGGCCTCGGGTGCGGCCTATGCGCTGTTGTTCGGCTATGTCGGTTCGAGCTTCGCCTCAGTGCAGTATTCCATCCTGCCGCTGCTCTGGGTGCTGCTCGGCGGCGCCGCGACGACGCTGGGAGCGCTGATCGGCACGGTGTTCATGTACTATGTCATCGACATCGCCAGCGGCTACACCTCCGCCTATCTCTTGATCGTCGGCATCGCACTCATCCTCTTGGTGCTGTTTTTCCCCAAAGGCATTTTGGGCACCATCCGCAAACGCTGGCTGGGGTGGCTGCCATGATGCCGCTGCTGACCACCAAGGGCCTATCGCGCAATTTCGGCGGTCTGCGCGCCGTCGACGGTGTCGATTTCCAGCTGATGCCCGGCGAAATCCGCGCCGTCATAGGCCCCAACGGCGCAGGCAAAACCACCTTCGTCAGCCTGATCAGCGGCCGCATCCAGCCATCCTCCGGCATGATCGTCTTCGACGGCGCCGACATCACCGGCCGGCCGGCCTATCTCAGGGTGCGCCAGGGCATCGCCTACACCTTCCAGATCACCAGCGTCTTTGCCAATTTGTCCGCCTACGACAATGTCGCGCTGCCGGTGCAGCGCACGCTGACCGATGGCCGCTCGAAAGGCGCCGTGCGCACCGGCGTCATGGCCGCGCTCGAGCGCACCGGCCTTGCCGACCGCGCCCATATGCCGGCCGGCCAGCTATCCTACGGCCATCAGCGCTTGCTAGAGGTGGCGATGGGCCTGGCGCTGAAGCCGCGGCTGTTGATCCTCGACGAGCCCACGCAGGGCCTGGCCGACAGCGAGATCGATAATTTCATCGAGCTGGTGCGCGAGATCGCCAAAAGCGCCACCGTGCTTTTGATCGAACACAACATGCCGGTCGTCATGCAGCTAGCCGACCGCATCACCGTCTTCAACGCAGGCAGGATCCTCGCCGAAGGCACGCCCGAACAGGTCCGCGCCAACACACAGGTGCAGGAAGCCTATCTGGGGACGGCGCCATGACCGAAGCCCCCACGACTGAAGCGCTGACCATCTCCGGGCTCGACTGCTTCTACGGCGAGGTCCAGGTGCTCTATGGGCTCGACCTTGTGCTGAACAAGGGCGAGGTGCTGTGCCTGTTCGGCCGCAACGGCGCCGGCAAGACGACCACGCTGAAGGCGATCATGGGGCTGGTCCCGTCGAGCGCCGGTTCGATCCAGCTCGCCGGCAAGGAACTGACCGGGCTGCCGGCGCATGAGGTGCCGAAGGCCGGCGTCGCCTATGTGCCGCAAGGCAGGCGGCTGTTCGCCGAGATGACGGTGGCGGAAAACATCGAGATCGGCCTGATGGCGCGCGGCAAGGGCAAGGCCGTGCGGGAAAATGTCCTCGACCTTTTTCCATTGCTGCGCCAGCGGCTCAGGCAACGCTCCGGCACTTTGTCCGGCGGCGAACAGCAGATGCTGGCCATGGCCCGCGCGCTCTGCCTCGAACCGCAGGTGCTGTTGCTCGACGAGCCAACCGAAGGCCTGATGCCGTCGATGATCGCCAAGATCCGCGAAACGGTGGTGAAGCTGCGCGAACTTGGTGTCTCGACCATCCTGGTCGAGCAGCGCGTCGATGCCGTGCTGTCGGTCGCCGACCGCGTCTGCTTCATCGAAAACGGCCGCAACCGCGAGACCGTCGATGTCGAGCAACTGCGCGCCGACCCGTCGGCGGTCAGGCGTTATGTAGGGGTGGGCTGAAGCAGGCCTGGACCTCTGAACTCTAATCGTCCAGCGCACCGATCGCTTTCGCGCGCACAAATGCCAGGCCGGCCAGTGCGAGATCGCCTACCGCCATGCCGCGGAACGCGAATGCTGTCCGCTCATTTGCGCCCTGACGACCGGGCACGTCACCGCCGACCAAACCCGTCAGGTCGCCGGCAACGAGCTCGGGTCTCACCATCGGGTTGCTCATTTGCGCCTCTTGCACCAAGTCGTCTATGACGATGCGATCGAAGACAGTCATGGTCTCGGGCAGCCAGGGCAAAGCCAGATCGGTCATGGTCGCGAAGGCTCCCGCCTTCAGCCATCGGGCATCCAAAAATGGAGTGGGCTCTGGCACTAGAGTGACTGTCGTCACCACAATATCGGCAGGCTCGACCGCCTCTTTGGCAGTATCGCTGGGTACTGGGGTTAGACCGCGAATCTCGGCCAACCGACACAATGCGTCACGATTGCTTTTGCCCCGACCAAAGGCGCGAATCTCTCGCAACGGAAAAAGATCGGTCAGGACCTCGAGATGACCGCGCGCCTGAACGCCGCATCCGATGAACGCGACGCAGGCCGAGTCGGCCCGAGCCAGACGCTTGGCGGCCGCAACGCTTAGACCGGCCGTCCGCTTCGCAGTCACCCAATTGCCGTCGACCACTGCAAGCGGCAGACCCGTCTCAGCGTCGAGAAGGGTTACGAGCGAGTTCAGGGTTGGAAGTCCCCTTTCGGCGTTGCGGGGGTTGACCAGCAGCGATTTGGTCGCCAGCACCCGGGGCTCCGTCGCGACTCCGAGAGTGGCCATGATGTAGCGGTTATCACCCGGCAGAACGACTGCCTTCGGCGCACACCATACCTCGCCCCGCCTCTGACCGACGATCTGTCGCTCGATTTCGTCGACGATGTCGGACGTGGAAATTGGCAGGCTATCCAGGAATTCGCCCGACAGATAAGGCAGGCGGTCGGCTTGGATGGTCATTGTCTCCCCAACGATGGCTTGTTTCGGTACGCATTCCTCGGTTTCAGCGTGCAGTCGACCCCTATCCTCGTTGATAGCAGAAATTGCTGACCCCGCATACGCATGCGCTGTCGGCTCCATGCCGCTCGCAGATGGATCCCGGTCCCCGAAGCCGATGGCTGCCTCAGCTAAAAAACAAAAAGCCCGCGACCAGAAATACTGGCACCAGCACCAGCCCCGACCACGCCATGTAGCCGAAGAAGCCAGGCATCTTCACGCCGCGATGCCGGGCGATGGCGTAGACCATGAAGTTCGGTGCGTTGCCGATATAGGTGTTGGCTCCCATGAACACGGCGCCGGCCGAAATCGCAGCCAGCGTCGAGGCAAACTCGTGCATCAGATGTTGCGGATCGCCGCCGGCCAGTTCGAAGAACACCAGATAGGTCGGCGCATTGTCGAGGAAGGACGACAGCCCGCCGGCCAGCCAGAAATAGGCGAGATCGTTAGGCTGACCGGTGGGCGAAGTGACCAGCGCGACCAACGGCGCCAGCGCGCCATCATGGCCGGCGCGAAGGATGGCAATCACCGGCACGATGCAGACGAAGATGCCGGCAAACAGTTTTGCCACTTCCGCGATCGGGCCCCAGGTGAAGCCGTTGGCCTTGCGATGACTTTTGTAAGAAACGACAAGTGACAGCCCGGCCAGCCCCAGGATGATCGCGTCGCGTACCAGGTTCTGCAATTCGAGGCTGACGCCCAGCACTGGAAAGCTCACGCCTGGCTTCCACGCCGCCGACAGCAGGATCGCGCCAATGACGCCGGCCAGCAGCGGCAAATTGGCGAGGCCGCGAATGCGCACCTTCGTATCCGGCGTCGGATCCGTGATCTTCGGTGCACCGCCTTCGCGGCGGTGCAGCACGATGTCGATGGCCAGGAAGACAATCAGCACCAAGCCGCCTGTGAACAGCGTCTCGCGCCAGAGGTTCGCCGTCGTCCAGAAGAAGTCGACGCCGCGCAGGAAGCCGACGAACAAAGGTGGGTCGCCCAAAGGCGTCAGTGAACCGCCGATGTTGGACACCAGGAAAATGAAGAAGATGACGACATGGGCGTTGAACGGCCGGTTGTCATTGGCGCGCAGCACCGGCCGGATCAGGATCATCGAGGCGCCGGTGGTGCCGATCACCGAGGCCAGCATCGCACCGACAAGCAGCAGCCCGGCATTGACCAGTGGCGTGCCGTGGATGTTGCCGGCAACAAGGATGCCGCCCGAGATGGTGTAGAGCGCGAACAGCAGGATGATGAACGACATGTATTCGGTGAGCAGCGTGTGCAGCACGGCCTCGCTCGCCAAAGGCATGCCGAAGGCGATCGCCATCGGCATCACCACAAGTGCTGCCCAGGCGGCGGCGATCTTGCCGTAGTGATGCTCCCAGACATGGTGGAACAGCAGTGGTCCGGTGGCGATCGACAGCAGCAGCCCGGCAAACGGCAGACCCCACCAAAGCGACATTGCAGCACCCGGCAATTCGTGGGTTTCCGACGCGAAAGCCAGTTCGGGAAACAGGAGAATGGCGACGGTCAAGGTGCCAGCCACCAAAACTGCCAACGATCGTGTGAAACTCCCCCGACGCCTCACGGTCAGGCCGAGGTCGGGTCTTCGAGCCTTACCCCGGCGTCGCGCATCCGCTTCAGCATCGCCTCGACCGAGCCGTTGAGATCGATGCCGCGGCAGGCGTCGAGCCGCACCGTCGTCTTGAAGCCGTGCTTGACCGCATCGAGCGCCGAGAAGGCGACGCAGAAATCGGTTGCCAGGCCGACCAGGGTCACAGTGTCGATACCGCGCTCCTTGAGGTAGCCGGCGAGTCCGGTTTGCGTCTTGTGGTCGTTCTCGAAGAAGGCCGAGTAGCTGTCGATCGCAGGGCGAAACCCCTTGCGGATCACCAGCTCGGCCTTGGTCCAGGCGAGCCCCGAATGGAAATCCGAGCCGAGGCTGCCTTGAATGCAATGGTCGGGCCACAGCGTCTGGGGCCCATAGGGCATCTCGATCGCGCTGAAAGGCTGCGCCCCCGGGTGGCTGGAGGCAAAGCTTGAATGTCCGGCCGGGTGCCAGTCCTGCGTCAGCACGACATGCTCGGCGTGCCGGATCAGATCGTTGACCAGCGGCACGATCTCGTCGCCGCCGGCAACCGCCAGTGCGCCGCCGGGGCAGAAGTCGTTCTGCAGGTCGATGACAACAAGCGCTTCGTCGGCCATGGCGCCTCTCCTCTTTCTTCGTCTCGAGCGGGGATCGAGTGAAAAACGCCGCGGATGCGACCGGATGCAGAAACTTGACCAGATGGCGGCCTGCGTCAACCTCTGCAAGCGTAACAAATGCGTGGTGACCAGCTTCCCGCAAACTCCGGCTTTGACAATTTCCACCAGCTTGATATCATTTGCATACGAATGAATTTGGCCAGATCGAGTACTGGCGGGGTTTCGGGAAGACCCCACTTTTTGGGAAGGCCCATTTTTTGGGAAGGCAGGCGTGATCCGTTACGCGAAACCCACCGCGCTGGACGAAGCGCTCGCCCTGTTGAGCGAGGGTGCCTGGCGCGTGCTTGCCGGCGGCACCGATTTCTATCCGGCGCAAAGCGCCAAGCCCTTCCGCGACAATGTTCTCGATATCAATGGTCTGGCTTGCCTGCGCGGCATTGTCGAGACCGAAACCCATTGGGTAATCGGCGCCCGTACCACTTGGACCGATCTCGTCCGCCATCCCTTGCCGGCGGCGTTCGATGCGCTGAAGCAGGCCGCGCGTGAGGTCGGCTCGCTGCAGATCCAGAATGTCGCCTCGATCGCCGGCAATCTCTGCAACGCCTCGCCGGCCGCCGACGGCGTGCCGGGATTGCTTGTGCTCGACGCCGAGGTCGAACTGCGCTCAGTCGCAGCGACGCGCTACCTGCCATTGCAGGATTTCATTCTCGGCAACCGCCGCACGGCGCTGCTGCCGGGCGAACTGGTCACCGCCATCCGCATCCCGAAACGCGCGGCGGCCGGCAGCTCAGCCTTCGTCAAGCTCGGGGCGCGGCGTTATCTTGTCATCTCCATCGCCATGGTGGCGGCGCGCCTCGTTGTTAAGAATGGCATAGTCACGGAAGCGGCCGTTTCCGTCGGCTCCTGTTCGGCTGTGGCCAGGCGGCTCGCCGGTGTCGAAGCTGTGCTGCGCGACAAGCCTGCCGGCCCGGCGCTCGCCGATGCGGTCCTTTCCGCGCGGATGGCGGAGCTGTCGCCGATCGCAGATGTGCGCGGCAGCGCCGAATACCGGCTTGACGCGGCGCGCGAGCTCGTCGCCCGCGCCGTGCTGGGAGCCTGCGGTCTGACGAACGACAACAGCATGGTGGCGGCATGAGCCAGGTTCGGTCTGAGGCGATAGAAGCTCTGCCCGACCTCGTGCCGGGCTTCGGCCTTGAGCGTGCGGATATCGCTTTCGCCGTCAATGGCGCCGCCGTCTCGGTCAATGTGCCGCCGCTGCGCCGGCTCTCGCAGGTTTTGCGCGACGAATTGCAGCTGACCGGCACCAAGGTCGGTTGCGATGCCGGCGATTGCGGCGCCTGCACGGTGCTGGTCGACGGCGACGCCGTCTGTGCCTGCCTGATGCCGGCGGCCTCGGCAGCCGGGACATCGGTGACGACCGTCGAAGGCCTCGCCAATGGCCGCCTGTCGGCGCTGCAGGCATCTTTCCTGGCGCATGGCGCGGCACAATGCGGCATCTGCACCCCGGCCCTGCTGGTCGCGGGCACGGCGCTGCTGGAGACAAAGCCGAACCCGACCGAGGTTGAGGTGCAGGATGCGCTGGGCGGCATCCTCTGCCGCTGCACCGGCTACAGGAAGATCATCGCGGCGGTGATGGATGCCTCCTTGCAGGCAGCAAGCCTCGATTTCCTCCTGCCTCAGTCGGGTCATGCGATCGGTGCCTCTCCAGTTCGGCTCGACGGCATCCCAAAAGTCACCGGCGCTGAAAAATTCGGCGGCGATTCCTTCCCCACCGATGCGCTGGCGGTGCTGGTGGTGCGTTCGCCGCACTATCACGCCAGCTTCGCCTTTGGCGATCTCGACGGCTGGGTGAAGAGGCATCCCGGCATCGTCAGTGTCTTCACCGCCGCCGACATTCCCGGAAAGAACTGTTTCGGCGTCATCGGCCCGTTTGCTGACCAGCCGGCGCTGGCCGAAGGCTTTGCCCGCCTGCGCGGTGAGGCGGTGGCGTTGGTCGCCGGCGAGCGCGAGGCGATGCTCGATCTTGACCTCAGTGATTTCCCGGTCCGCTGGACCGAACTGCCGCATTTTCTGCAGCTCGGCGACGCGCAGGCCGAAGGTGCTGCGCTGATCCATGCGAGCCGCCCCGACAATTTGTTGACCAAGGGCTTTGTCGAACGCGGCGACCCGGAAGCTGCCATTGCCAGCGCTGCCGTCACCGCCACCGGTGCCATCGACACCTCCTATGTCGAGCATGCCTATATCGAGCCGGAAGCCGGCCACGCCTATATGGATGGCGACACGCTGGTCGTCGTCGCCTGCACCCAGGCGCCTTACATGGACCGCGACGACACGGCCAAAGTGCTTGGTCTGCCCGTCGACAAGGTGCGCATCGTGCCGACCGCGACCGGCGGCGGCTTCGGCTCCAAGCTCGACGTTTCGCTGCAGCCTCTCATCGGCCTTGTGGCGCTGAAGACCGGCCGGCCGGCGGCCCTTGCCTACACCCGCAACGAATCGATGATGTCGACCACCAAGCGCCATCCCTCCGAGATGAAGGCGACGATCGGCGCCGACGCCGAGGGTCGCGTCACCGCCATGATCTTTACCGGCGATTTCAACACCGGTGCCTATGCCAGCTGGGGCCCGACCGTCGCCAACCGCGTGCCCGTGCACGCCTCCGGCCCCTATGTGACGCCGAACTATCGGGCCGAAGGCCGCGCCATCCACACAAACGGGCCGATCTCCGGCGCCTTCCGCGGCTTTGGCGTGCCGCAGGCGACGATCATGCAGGAGACGCTCTACGACGAGCTCGCCGGCAAATTGGGCATGGATCGGCTCGATTTCCGCTTGAAAAACTGTCTTCGGAACGGATCCGAAACGGTTACCGGGCAAAAGCTGGAATCGGGGCTCGGTATTTTCGAGTGCCTCGACGCTTTGCGGCCGCATTGGGCGCGCGCGACGGCCGACGCAGATACATTCAATTCCTCCAATACGAGCAAAAAGCGTGGCGTCGGCATCGCGTCGTGCTGGTATGGCTGCGGCAACACCTCGCTGCCCAACCCGTCGACCATAAGGGTCGGCATCGCGCCAGCGGGCGAGGTCATCCTGCATCAGGGCGCCGTCGATATCGGCCAGGGCTCCAACACCGTCATCACCCAGATTTGCGCGGACGCCCTCGGTCTGCCGCTGGAAAGATTCCGGCTGAAGAGCGCCGACACCGCGATCAGCCCCGACGCCGGCAAAACATCGGCCTCGCGCCAGACTTTTGTGACCGGCAAGGCGGCCGAAAAAGCCGGCCGCGTCTTGCGCGAAAAGATCCTGCGCTTTGCCAATGTCTCGGAGAACGCGGCCCTGCAGTTGGACGGCCCGGCGATCGTCATCCGCGAGGGTGAAGCCACGCGCCGCATCGATCTCGCCGCCCTTGATGTCGATGCGGACGGTTTCGTCTTCCGCGCCGAGGAGACCTACGATCCACCAACGCTGCCGCTCGACGCAAAAGGCCAGGGCAAGCCCTACGCGGTCTATGGCTACGGTGCGCAGATCGCCGAGCTCGAAGTCGATCTCAAACTCGGCACGGTGAAGCTGATAAAGATCACCGCCGCCCACGATGTCGGCAAGGCGATCAATCCGCTGCTGGTCGAAGGCCAGATCGAAGGCGGCATCGCGCAAGGCATCGGCATGGCGCTGATGGAGGAGTATATCCCCGGCCGTACCGAGAATTTGCACGACTATCTCATCCCGACCATCGGCGATGTGCCGCCGATCGAGCACATCCTGATCGAGGTTCCCGATCCGGAAGGCCCGTTCGGCGCCAAAGGCCTGGGCGAGCATGTGCTGATCCCGACCGCGCCGGCGATCCTCAACGCCATCCGCCACGCCACCGGCGTGCTCATCACCAAGGTCCCGGCGACGCCGACGCGCATCCGCGCTGGCATCCGCGAAAAAGATGGCATCCGCGACAAGGAGGCACGCGCATGAGCGAGCTTGCCGAACGCTTCGAAACCCACGATCCCGGCGAGAAATTGGTGGCGGAAAAGATCCGCTGCGATGCCTGTCCGGTGATGTGCTACATCGCAGATGGCCGCACCGGCGCCTGCGACCGCTACGGCAACTCGGGCGGCCGCATCGTGCGCATGGACCCGCTGACCATCCTCGACCATGCGGCCGAAACCGGCGGCGCCGTCGTGCCTTTCACGGCCGAAGGCGAGCAATGGGACGGCGAACTCGTCAACACCGGCCGCCGCTTCGTCACCGCAATAGGCGCCGGCACCACCTATCCCGACTACAAGCCGGCGCCGTTCATCGTCAGCCAGGAGGTCGAAGGCGTCGATCTGGTGACCGTGGTCACCGAGGGCATTTTTTCGTACTGCGGCGTCAAGGTGAAGATCGACACCGACCGCCATCTCGGCCCCGAAACGGCAATCGTGCGCTCGCAAGGCGAAGCGATTGGCCATGTCACCACAGGCGAATACGGCTCGCAGATGCTGTCGCTGGGCGGCGTGCATCATCTGACCGGCGGCTCCAAGTCGGAGGGACGCGCCACCTGTGACGCGATGCTCAATCTGTGCAACCGCAAGCCGGTGGAACTGACCATCGACGGCGGCGCCACCATCATCGTCGAAGCCGGCAAACCACCTGTGATCGACGGCAAGCAGGAACACCGCATGCGCGTCGGCTGCGGCTCGGCCACCATCGGCATGTTCGCCACGCAATGGCGCGGCCTCGTCGACGAGGTGGTGGTGGTCGACGACCACATCACCGGCGTTGTCTCCGAGCATCAGGCCGGCAAGGTTCTGGGCTGGCAGGAGACCGGCATCAAGATCATCGGCCGCCGCTCGACGCCGGGCCGCTATTTCAAAGTGTCCGAGCCCGGTCTCGGCTGGGGCGGCACCTCGATTTCCGACCCGCTGTCGATCCTCGGCGAATGGAACGCCAAGAAGGGCGCACGCCCCGGCTTGTCGCTGCTGATGGTGTCGACGACCGGCGAGCAGTTTGCCTATTACGAACTCGATGACGATCTGAAGCCGGTCGAAAAGCCCTTCCCGGAACGGCTGCAAAAATCGGTCGGGCTGATCGAGGACAATTGTGAGCCGGCGCTCTGCACGGTGCTGTTCATCGGCGGCGCCGGCGGTTCGCTGCGCGCCGGCGTCACCGAAAACCCGGTCAATCTCACCCGCTCGGTGCAAGGCCTGAAGACCTATGTGACCGTCGGCGGCGCGCCGGTCTATGTCTGGCCGGGCGGCGGCATCACGCTGATGGTCGATGTCACCCGGGTGCCGGAAGGCGCTTTCGGCTATGTGCCGACGCCGGCGCTGGTGGCGCCGATCGAATTCACGCTGCGTCGCGACGACTATGTCAGGTTGGGCGGCTACGAGGCCGAAATACGCAGCGTCGACGACATCGTCGCCAAGGGCGGCGAATATCTCAATCCGCGCCGCGGCACCGGCGCCGAGGCCCAAAATCCTTGGCCGCCGCTGGCGCAGTTGCGCCGCGCCGGTTCGAATGGGGCCGGGTGATGCAAGGCCCGCAAGTAACCTGGCTGCAGGACGGCAAGCGGCTGCACCTCAACCACGGGCCGATCGACCTCATCGTCGAGGCCTTTGGCGAGGCGGATGAGTGTCGTGCCGCCTACGACCAGGCGGTCGCGCGCTTCCAGACGATCCTGGTCGAGTTGGTCGAGGAGCTTCCCGAATTGCGCCTCCCGGCATTTTTCCTGGCGCCACGCACCTTCGCCGGCCCGACGGCGCGCCGCATGGAAGCAGCCGTCATACCCTTGGCGGAATGCTTCATCACGCCGATGGCCGCTGTTGCCGGGTCGGTAGCCGACGAAATGCTCGCCGCACTGCTTGCCGGCCGCAAGCTCGATCGCGCCTATGTCAACAACGGTGGTGACAGCGCGCTTAATATCGGCAAGGGCCAGTCGATGAACCTGGCGATCGCCGGCACCGGCAACGGTATGGCCGACCGCATCACCATTCGCTCGGCAGACAATGTGGGCGGCGTCGCCACCAGCGGCTGGCGCGGCCGCTCGTTTTCGCTGGGCATTGCCGATGCCGTCACGGTGCTGGCGCGCACCGGCGCCGAGGCCGATGCTGCGGCGACGCTCATTGCCAACGCCGTCGACCTGCCCGGCAATCCCGCCATCAAGCGCATTCCCGCGCACGAATTGGCGCCCGACAGCGATCTCGGCGCGCGGCTGGTGACGCAAGGCGTCGGCATACTCGCCCGTGGCGACGTGGAACGGGCGCTGGACAATGGCCTTGCCGTCGCCGAAGATTTTCGCCGGCGCGGCCTGATCGCGGCATCGGCGCTGTTTCTTGGCGGGGAAGCCCGCATCAGTGGTTCCATGGCGCTTGCCGCGCCCAACAAAAGTCCTGGGAAGGAAGTTGCCCATGCCTGAGTTTCCGATCCGCAAGATCGCGGTTCTGACCGAAGAGATCTTTCACGATGGCGGACCGGTCGCAGCCGCGCCGCGCCGCCGCGCCGCCGCCGTGGCGCTGGTCAAGAACCCGTTCGCCGGGCGTTACGTGGAAGAACTGCAGAGCGCCATGGACGATCTGAAGCCGCTTGGCCTGCTGCTCACCGACAAGCTCATTGCCGCATTGGGCGGCGACATCAAGCAGATCGACGCCTACGGCAAGGGCACTATTGTCGGCTCGGCGGGTGAGCTCGAACACGGTGCGCTCTGGCATGTGCCGGGCGGCTATGCCATGCGCGAGCGGCTCGGCGACGCCAAGGCGATCGTGCCGTCGGCAACCAAGGTCGGCGCCTTCGGCTCGCGGCTCGACGTGCCGCTCGGCCACACCAACGCCGCCTATGTGCGCAGCCATTTCGACGCCATGGAAGTCGGCCTCAGCGACGGGCCGCGCCCCGACGAAATCCTGTTCTGCCTCGCCATGAGCTGCGGTCCGCGCGTGCATGATCGCATGGGCGGCCTGGCGGTTGGCGACATCAAGGCCTGGGATGGCTTGCGATGAGTGGCGGCGAGCTCAAGCTGGTCGAGGCCGACGAGCCCGACGATCATGATTACCGGCTGCAAGAGCAGGTAGGCTTCATCCTGCGCAAGGCGCATCAGCGCCATGTCTCGATCTTTGCCTCGCAAATAGGCGACCTGACGCCGCCGCAATTCGCAGCGCTCGCCAAGCTGCACGATGTCGGCGAGACCTCGCAGAACCAGCTCGGCACGCTGATCGCCATGGATGCGGCGACGGTCAAGGGCGTCATCGACCGGCTGAAAGCACGCGGCCTGGTCGATCTCACCAAACACGAGGTCGACAAGCGCCGACTGCTGGTCAATCTGACGCCGGAGGGCCGCGAGGCGATCGAGCGCCTGATCCCGCTGGCCCGCGCCATCACCCAGGAGACGCTGGCGCCGCTGACCGCCAAGGAGGCGGCGACGTTCATGCGGCTGCTGGCGAAACTCGCCTAAGCAATTCCAGGAAAAGTGCGAAGCGGTTTTCCCGGGAAAAGCGCGTAGCGCTTTCTCTTGGGAATTGCGTCAAACAAGGAAATTTCAAGCGCGCAGCCGCGCGCCTTCTGGATCGAAGAACGGCATCGGCGACACAATCGCGCGGGTCGGCTTGCCGTCGATGTCGATGCTGAGTTCGGTGCCGATGGCGGTGAACGGCAGCCGCAGATGCGCGGTCGCCAGCACCTTGCCCAGCGAATAACCGTGGTCGCTGTAGGTGACCACACCTACATCCTCGCCATCGGCTACAACCCTGGCATCGGTCGCCGCAGGCCTGTCGCCGTCGAAGATCAGCCCGGTCCAGCGTTCGTCGAGCCCCTTGTCGCGGATTTTGAGCAGTGCGTCGCGGCCGATGAAATCGCCCTTGTCGAATTTGATCCAGCGATCGAGGCCGACATGGAACGGCGTGCGGCTCTCGTCCATGTCGATGCCGTGCGCCGGATAGGCCTTCTCCAGCCCGAGCGTGAACATCGCCAGCACGCCGTAAGGTTTCAGCCCGAAATCGGCACCGGTCCGCATCAGCGCGTCCCAGACCGAAGTCGCCTCGTCGGCCGGCACGAACAGTTCGAAGCCGAGTTCGCCGGTCACGCCGGTACGCGAGATCAGCACCTTGGTCTCGCCGAGGCGCCCCGCGGTGAACGTCCAGCGTTTCAACCCGTCCAGATCGGCGTCCGAAACCAGCGCCTTCAGAAGCTCGCGCGAACGTGGGCCCTGTATGGTCGGGAAGGCGACGGCCGCGGTGATGTCTGTAACATAGGCCTTTCGTCCCTGCGCATGCTGCTGCAGCCAGGGCAGCATCTTCAGCCGGTTGACCGATCCGGTCACCAGCATGAAATGCTCCGGCGCCAGCCGGAACACGGTGAGGTCGTCCATGATGCCGCCATCGTCGCGGCAGACAGTGGAATAGCGCACCTGGCCCGGCTTCATGGCGGCGGCATCGTTGACGATGACATGATTGACCAGCGTCTCGGCCTCCGGCCCCTTGATGTCCATCTTGCCCATGGTGCTGAGGTCCTGGACGCCGACATTCTTGCGCGTGTTCAGATGCTCGTCGGCTATGCCGGAATAATATTTAGCCGAGACGAAGTCGCCGCCGACCCGGCCCATCGTGGCGCCGAGCCCAACGATGCTGTTGTAGAAAGGGGAGCGCCGCCCAACCAAGAAAGTTCTCCTGCATGAAAAAAACGGCAGCGCCCTGATGGCGCTGCCGGAGGGCGTTTGTCGTCGGCTTCAGTTGCCGTAGACGTCGAAGGAAAAATACTTGTCGTTGATTTCCTTGTATTTTCCGTTGGCGCGCAGCGCGTCGATCGCGGCGTTGAACTTGTCGGCCAGTTCCTTGTTGCCCTTCTGCAGCGCGATGCCGACGCCGGGGCCGTGAATGGCTGGGTCGGCCGTCAGCGTGCCGAGCAGCTTGCAGCAGGCGCCGTCCGGCTTCTTCAGCCATTCGGTCAGGATGATCGAGCCGTCCATCATCGCGTCGAGGCGGCCATTGGCCATGTCGGTGCGGGCGTCGTCGCCGGTCGGATAGGCTTTCACGGTCGAGCCCGAGTATTTCTTCTCGGCGAAATTCTGATGGATGGTGGCGCTCTGGACCCCCAGCACCTTGCCCTTCAGGTCGTCCGGCGACGTCCCGGCAATGGTCGAATCCTTCGGCACGGCGATGGCCGGCGGCGTCTGGTAATATTTGTGGGTGAACTCGACCTTCTCGGCGCGCTCGGGAGTGATGGTGATGTTGATGATGGCGTCGAACTTGCCGGCCTGCAGCGCCGGAATGGAACCATCGAAATCCTGCACGGAGAATTCGCACTCGGCCTTCATTTCGGCGCACAGCGCCTTGCCGAGGTCGATGTCGAAACCGCCCAGCGTGCCGTCCGAATTGGCATAGTTGAAGGGCGGATAGGCGCCCTCGGTGCCGATCCTGAGTTTCTCGGCAGAGGCCGCACCGGTGGCGAGCAGCAGAGCGGCGGAAGCGGCAAGCACGAAACGACAGAAAGGACGCATGTTCTGGTTCCCCGTTGACCAAAGCAATTCCAGGGAAAGTGTGGGCGGTTTCCCCCAGGAATTGCGCAAAAACAAGATAGAAGTCTACGGTCTTTGCAGTGCGCGGCGGAGACGGAAACGACATGCTCTGCGGCGATCACGGCGCGGCGGGCCGTCCTTCCCAGGGAATCTTACTGTGATCTAAATTACAGATCGATCACGTACCTCGGCGTATGCTCAGCCAGACACAGACGGTCGTGGGAGGGACCTGGGGATGGACCAGCAGGAATTCGTGCAGGAAGCCGCGCAACGGCGCATCGACGACGACATCGCCAAGCGCATAAAGGTCCACCAGGCCAACATCGAGCGGCTCGAAACCGCAAGGGAAAGCGCCGGCAATCTCGAGGCGGCCGTCGCCAACCGCCCGCTGGTCATGCTGGCGCAGGGCGATTCCTGGTTCGACTATCCTCTGACCGGTAATGGCTTCCCGTTCGTCGACACCGACGTGATCGCGCAGCTGCGCCGGATCGGCCCGATGCCGCCGACCATCCTCAACCTTGCCCATCACGGCGATGCGGCAACCGACGAGATGTCGCTGCCCAAGCAGCAACGGATGATTTCAGCCTTGCGCAACAAGGCGAATTGGATCGACGGCAAGCCCGACGCCATCCTGTTCTCGGCCGGCGGCAACGACATTGCCGGCGACCAGTTCTGCATCTTCCTCGATTTCAACGACGGCCATGCCGCCGGGCTGAACAAGGACCGCTTCGCCAAGGCGCTCGGTATGGTCGAAGCCTGCTATCTCGATTTGTTCGCGCTGCGTGACCGCGTCGCGCCCGGTGTGCCGATCTTCGGCCATTGCTACGACTTTCCGATCCCGAACGGGGCGCATCCGTCCTGTGCCGGTCCATGGCTGAAACCGTCGCTCGATTTCTGCAACTGGTCGGTGGCCAAGGGCACGGTCATCGTTCACGACACGCTGGCGGCATTCCGCAACGTGGTGAAGCGCCTGGCGGACGTGCCCGCAAACAATTTCCATCTCGTCGACACGCAAGGCACGCTGAAGCCCGCGGACTGGGCCAACGAGCTGCATCCCGATCCCGCAGGCTTCAAGAAGATCGCGCAGAAATTCGCCGACGCGTTGAAGGCGAAGCTGCAGACCTGATGATTGGATGGCCTCTCGACAGCGCCAGCGCCGTCGAACTCATTTGGTCTCGAACAGGTGCTTGGCTTGCTCTGCCGTGTAATAGCCGAGCCTGACATCCTCGGCGACCAGTTTTGGATCGCGCTGGGACGGATCACCATAGCCGCCGCCGCCCGGCGTGCCGACGCGCACGCGGTCCCCGGCCTTGAGCGCGATGTCCTGTTCCTTGGACAGATGCGGCGGCACGTGTTCCTCGCCGCCGCGGAACACGGTCACCGTATTCACCGCGCCGTCCTTGCCGCCGAGCGCGCCCTGCGGGCCGAAACGGCCATGGTCCATGACGAAGGAGGCGCGTGCCTCACCGCGCAGGATCTCGACCTCGTAGGCAAGGCCAAAACCGCCGCGCTGCTTGCCGGCGCCGCCCGAGCCTTCGCGCAAGGCATAGTGGCGGTAGAGCACGGGGAAAGCCTGCTCCATGATCTCGACCGGCGGCGATTTGGAAATGCCGATGGTCGAGCAGCCATTGGTCAGGCCATCATGACCGGAATTGCCGCCATAGCCGCCGCCGGAGATCTGGTACATCACATAGTCGCGGCCGCGCGCCGGATCGTTGCCGCCGAGCGCGAAATTGCCGCTGGAGCCGGCCGGAGCCGCCGTCACCTTGTCTGGCAGCGCCTGCACCATCGCCGCGAACACCGCTTCGGCGATGCGCTGCGACACCTCCGCCGCACAGCCGGAAACCGGCCGTGGGTACTTCGCGTCGAGGAAGGTGCCCTCCGGCCGCTTGACGATCAACGGCTCGAAAGCCCCGGCGCTGATCGGCACATCAGGGAAAATGTGGCGCATGGCGAGATAGACCGAGGACAAGGTCGTCGCCAGCACGCTGTTCATCGGCCCGGCGCAAGGTTTTGACGAGCCGGCGAAATCGAAGGTCAGCGTATCGCCCTTTTTCTCGACAGCGAGCGCGATGGTCAGCGGCTCGTTGACCACCCCGTCGGAATCGACAAAGGCGGTGGAACTGTAGGTGCCGTCTGGAATGGCAGCAATGTTGGCGCGCATCTGTTCGGCGGCGCGGCGGCGCAGTTCGGCGATCGCCTCGACGACAGTTTCGTCGCCGTAACGATCGAGGATTCCGTTGAGCCGGTCCTGGCCGATCAGCAATGCGGCGGCCTGAGCGCGGATATCGCCGATGCGCTGGTCGGCAACGCGGATGTTGGAGCAGATGATGGCGTAGATTTCGGTGTCCAGCACACCCTTCTTGAACAGCTTTACCGGCGGCAGTCGCAGGCCTTCCTGCTCGACGGCGGTGGCGGAAGCGGAGAAACCGCCCGGCACCGAGCCGCCGATATCGGGCCAGTGGCCGGTGTTCGATAGCCAGCAAAATATCTTGCCACCGCGATAGACCGGCATGGCGAAGCGCACATCCATCAGATGCGTGCCGCCGAGATAGGGATCGTTGACGATGTAGATGTCGCCCGGCTCCGGCGCTAGGCAACGGCCGTCGGCGATCATCTCGATCACCGTCTTGGTCGAATATTGCATGACGCCGACGAACACCGGCAGGCCCTGGCTGCCCTGTGCGATCAGCGAACCGTCGACGGCGGAATAGATGCCGTCGGAACGGTCATTGGCCTCGGCGATGACCGGCGAGAAGGCCGCGCGCGAGAAGGTCAGGTCCATCTCGTCGCAGACTTGCTGCAAGGCTGCCTGGAGGACCGAAAGCGTGATGGCGTCGAGCTTTTGCATCTCAGGCCTCGCCGATGTCGATGATGATGTTGCCGTCGGCATCCGAACGTGCGCGGTCGCCGGGTTCAAGCACCGTGGTGGCGTCCATCTGTTCGAGGATCGCCGGTCCCTCGATGACGGCATCGAGCGGCAGTTTTTCACGTGCGTAGACAGGCGTGTCGTGCCAGCGGCCGGCGTACCAGACTGGCCTTGTCTCGCGACGCGCCTCGTCGAGCGTCTTGGCGCGTCCGGCCGGGTCAATCAGTCGCGATAGGTCGATCGCCGGTCGCACGCCGGTCACCGAGGTGTTGAGATTGACCAGATTGGCGCGGATCTCCGGCAGCTCGACCTTGAAGCGGGCGAAATAGGCCTTTTCGAAAAGCGCCTGCAGCTCGCTCCGGGTCACCGAGGACGACGGCAGCGGCACGTTGATGATGTGGGTCTGGCCGACAAACTGCATGTCGGCGGAGTGGGTAACGCGGATCGTCTCCGGCTTCACCGCTTCCTTGCCGATCAGCTCTTCGCCTTCGTTTCGGTGCCGTTCCAATACCACATGGAGCTGGGTTTCATCGAGCACAGCCACCGGCTGGTTGATGGTGTTGACGAAATCATGGCGCAGATCGGCGACGACGCAGCCGAGCGCGTTGGTGATGCCCGGACGCGCCGGCACCAGCACCCGGGGCAGGCCGAGTTCACGCGCCAGCGCGGAGGCGTGCAGCGGCCCGGCGCCGCCGAAGGCGAACAGCGCGAAATCGCGCGGATCATGGCCACGCGACACCGAGACCATGCGGATGGCGCCGGCCATTTTCATGTTGCCGAGCCGCAGGATTGCGCCCGCCGCCTCGACGCCGGAGAGCCCGGTGGTCTTGCCGATTTTGTCTTCGAAGATGCCGGTGACGCGCTCGACGGTGACCGGATTCTCGACCGCCAGCAGCTTTTTCGGCGCCAGCCGCCCGAGCACCAGATTGGCATCGGTGATGGTCGGCTCGGCGCCGCCGCGGCCGTAGCAGATCGGGCCGGGATTGGCGCCGGCACTTTCGGGGCCGATCTGGATCAGCCCGGCCGCATCGACGCGGGCGATCGAGCCGCCGCCGGCGCCGACCGTATGCACTGCCACCATCGGCACATGGATCGGCATCGCATATTCGATCTCGATCTCGTTCGACACCGCCGGCTCCGCATTGCGGATCAGCGCCACGTCGGTCGAGGTGCCGCCCATGTCGTAGGTGACGAGGTTCTCGAAGCCTGCGCGCTTGCCCGTATAGGCGGCGGCGATGACGCCGGAGGCCGGGCCCGACATCACGGTCTTTGCCGACTCCCGGGTGACGAAACGGGCCGAGATCATGCCGCCATTGCCGTTCATGATCAGGAAGTCGCGGGCGTACCCTTTGGCAGCCAATTCCTTGCGCAGCCGTTCGACATAGCGCTCGAGGATCGGCTGCACCGAGGCGTTGACGGCGGCTGTCACCCCGCGCTCGAATTCGCGCGCTTCCGACAGCAGAGCATGGCCGGTGGTGATGTAGTTGTTCGGCCAGAGCTCGGCGGCGATCTCGGCCGCACGCCGCTCATGTGTGGGGTTGGCATAGGAGTGCAGGAAATGGATCACCAGCGATTCGCAGCCGGTCGCGATCAGCGCCTTCACCGCGTCGCGCATCTCGTCCTCGTCGAGCGGCGTGCGCACCGCGCCCGACGCCTCGACGCGCTCCGACACTTCCAGCCTGAGATCGCGCGGGATGATCGGAACGAACGTGCCGGTCATGCCATAGGGCTGCGGCCGGGTGCGCCGGCCAAGCTCGATCACGTCGCGAAATCCCCTTGTGGTGATCATTCCGGTCTTCGCCAGCCGGCGTTCCAGCACCGCATTGGTGGTGGTGGTCGTGCCGTGCACGATGAGGTCGATGCCGTCTATGGCAAAGCCGGTGGCGCCAAGCGCTGAAACCACGCCGAAAGCCTGGTTGTCGACCGTGGTCGGCGTCTTGGCGATATGCACCCTGCCGCCGTCTTTTCCATCGATCAAAATGAGGTCGGTGAAGGTTCCGCCGACATCGATGCCGGCAACGACGTTACCCAGGGAATCCGGCTGTTGCACCGAAAAATTCTCTTTCATTGTCGAAACCCGAAATGACAGGACTACGAATATGCCGCAGTTTGGAAAGCTGTTTTAGCGTGGTATCTTGACACAAATATCGTTTGTATACTAATAAATTTCGGACACAAGAGCTTACCGCTTTGGAGTGTGTGAACGGCACGCTGGGACCTGATTGGTCCGGGCGCGCAGGAAATGGTTTGGCGCCCGCATATGTAAGTGGGCAAGACAGAGTTGGATTTGATGAACACCACATCCGCATTCAACACCGCCGGCGCCCGTCCGCTGCAGTTCCCGATTCCGGCCAATGTCTATGCCGAAACCGTGGTGTCGGTGAAGCACTACACCGACCGCCTGTTCTCGTTCCGCATCACCCGTCCGCAGTCGCTGCGCTTCCGCTCCGGCGAGTTCGTCATGATCGGCCTTCCCAATGCCGAAAAGCCGGTGTACCGCGCTTATTCGGTGGCGAGCCCGGCCTGGGACGAAGAGCTGGAATTCTTCTCGATCAAGGTGCCGGACGGCCCACTGACCTCCGAACTGCAGAAGATCCAGGTCGGCGACACCGTCATCATGCGCCAGAAGTCGACCGGCACGCTGGTCGTCGACGCGCTGACCCCGGCAAAGCGCCTGTTCATGATCTCGACCGGCACCGGCATCGCGCCCTTCGCCAGCCTGCTGCGCGATCCCGACACCTACGAAAAGTTCGACCAGCTCATTCTGACCCACACCTGCCGCGACAATGCGGAGCTGGTCTATGGCCAGGAGCTGGTGGCTGCTCTCGAAAGCGATCCGCTGATCGGCGAACTCACCGGCGGCCGCGTCACCCTCTACAATTCGACGACCCGCGAAGAATCGGCGCGCATGGGCCGCATCACCGCGCTGATCGGCTCCGGCAAGTTCTACGCCGATCTCGGCATCGAGAAGCTCAACCCGGAGACCGACCGCATCATGATCTGCGGCTCGATGCATATGCTGAAGGACGTCAAGGAACTGGCCGAAAGCCTCGGCTTCCACGAAGGTTCACTCAGCCATCCCTCCACTTTCGTCGTCGAGCGCGCTTTCGTCGGCTGATATCTGCCGGCGCCTCGGCGCCGGCGCTCTCGGATCGACGTTTTGACCATACGGTCAAAATTCAGCTGCCTTTGCCGCCTTTTTCCGCTATGAGCCCTTGAAGGACTCGTGAAGCATCGATTCACGGGCTATCTTCGGCGCGTGTCGCCCAAACCGCTTTGCGGTCCGGGAGCAACGACACGCACCACGACGTAGAATCGTCGAGCGAAAGGGCAGGAGATGAGCAGCACAATCCGCGAAGCCGATCTCGGCGCATCCAAGGTCACGCCGCTGCCGGCGCGTGCGGCAGCCAACACGCCCGTCCCGCAAACCCACAGTATTGCCCGCAATACCGGCATGCGGCTCGATCTCGGCTTCATGGAATCGGTGCGCAGCGTCAACCGCTCGGCGCTGGAACGCCGCGTCGCCAGCCTGACTAAAAGGCGCTCGATCAAGGCCGACAACCAGGCGGCATGGCTGCTGCGCGCCGTTTCCTGCATGGACCTGACGACGCTGAATTCCAACGACACCGAAGAGCGCGTGCGCCGTCTGTGCGCCAAGGCGATCAACCCGTTCCGCCGTGACATTGTCGAAGGACTTGGCATAGAAGGCGAAAAAATCCGCCCGGCGGCGGTCTGCGTCTATCATCCGTTTGTTGCTACCGCCGTCGACGCGTTGCGCGGCACCGGCATCCATGTCGCCGCCGTCTCCACCGCTTTTCCGCACGGCCTCGCACCGCTGTCGACGCGCCTGCAGGAGATCGAGGCTTCGGTGCGCGATGGCGCCGACGAAATCGACGTCGTCATTCCGCGCGGCCTGGTCTTCGGCGCCAAATGGCAGGAGCTCTACAACGAGATCGTCTCGATGCGCGAAGCCTGCGGCGATGCGCATCTCAAGGTCATTCTGGGCACCGGTGACCTCGCCACGCTGCGCAATGTCATGCTGGCCTCGATGGTAGCGATGATGGCGGGCGCCGATTTCATCAAGACTTCGACCGGCAAGGAAAGCGTCAACGCCACGCTGCCCGTTGGCCTTGCCATGGTGCGCGCCATCAGGGCCTATTTCGAGGAGACCGGCTTTCTCATCGGCTTCAAGCCCGCCGGCGGCATTTCCACCGCCAAGGCTTCGCTCGACTGGCTAGTGCTGATGAAGGAAGAGCTCGGACGGCCATGGCTGGAGCCAGACCTGTTCCGCTTCGGCGCTTCGAGCCTTTTGACCGATATCGAACGTCAGCTCGAGCACCACCTGACAGGGCACTATTCGGCCAATCATCGCCACGCGATGGCTTGAGCTCCCACCCTCCCCCTTGTGGGGAGGGTCGCCGCGCAGCGGCGGGGTGGGGGTCAGGAAACCAGATCCGCAGTCGAATGAATCGAACAGACAGAAATTTACCCCCACCCCGATCGGCTTTGCCGATCGACCCTCCCCACGAGGGGGAGGGTGAAGGAGGCACCACATGAACATCCTCGAACGTTATCACGCCATGGAATACGGCCCGGCGCCGGAAGCCCGCACCGAGGCCGATGCGTGGCTCGCGGCGCGCGATTTCGGCAAGGCGCTGTTCATCGACGGCGCCTGGAAGGCCGCCGCCAGCGGCAAGACTTTTGACACCAGCGAGCCCTCCTCCGGCAAGCTGCTGGCCAAGGTCTCCGATGCCGGCGCCGCCGACATCGACGCAGCCGTTGCCGCCGCCACCAAGGCACTGCCGAAATGGTCGGCGTCCTCAGGCTACCAGCGCGCGAAGGTGCTCTATGCCATTGGTCGCGCCATGCAGCGGCATCAGCGCCTGTTCGCGGTGCTTGAGACAATCGACAACGGCAAACCGATCCGCGAAAGCCGCGACATCGACGTGCCGCTGGCCATCCGCCATTTCATCCATCACGCCGGCTGGGCGCAGGCGCTGGACAAGGATTTCCCTGGCCATAAGGGTGTCGGCGTCGTCGGCCAGATCATCCCGTGGAATTTCCCGCTTTTGATGCTGGCCTGGAAGATCGCGCCAGCCCTTGCCGCCGGCTGCACGGTGGTGCTGAAGCCGGCCGAGTTCACGCCGCTCACCGCTATCCTGTTTGCCGAGATCTGCGAGCGCGCCGGCGTGCCGAAGGGCGTCGTCAACATCGTCCAGGGCGGGCCTGAAGCGGGCGTCGCTATCGTCAACCATCCCGGCATCCAGAAGATCGCCTTCACCGGCTCGTCCGAGGTCGGCAAGATCATCCGCAAGGCCACGGCGGGATCAGGGAAAAAAATATCGCTGGAGCTTGGCGGCAAGTCGGCCTTCATCGTCTTCGAGGACGCCGATCTCGACAGCGCCGTCGAGGGTCTGGTCGACGGCATCTGGTTCAACCAGGGCCAGGTCTGCTGCGCCGGGTCGCGGCTTCTGGTGCAGGAAGGCATTGCCGAGGCCTTGATCGCCAAGGTCAAGGTCAGGATGAGCCGGCTGCGCGTCGGCAGCCCGCTCGACAAGAACACGGACATCGGCCCGCTGGTCGACGCCACACAGCTCGACCGGGTCAAGGGCCTGGTCGCCGAAGGGGCGAAACAGGGCGCTGTCTGCTGGCAGCCGGATGCAGCATTGCCGTCTTCCGGCTACTACCATCTGCCGACGCTCGCCACGGGTGTTTCGCCGGCTAACATATTGGCGCAGGAGGAAGTGTTCGGCCCGGTGCTGGCCACCATGACCTTCCGCAACACCGAGGAAGCGATCGAGCTCGCCAACAATACGCGCTATGGGCTGGCCGCCTCGGTGTGGAGCGAAAACATCAACCTCGCTCTGCATGTTGCCCCGCAGCTGAAGGCCGGCGTGGTCTGGGTCAACGGCACCAACATGTTCGACGCCGCCTGCGGCTTCGGCGGCTACCGCGAAAGCGGCTTTGGTCGCGAAGGCGGGCGCGAGGGCATGTTCGAATATCTCGCGGCAAAGCTACCGCTCGGCCCGGTGTTCAAGCCGGCGACGTCTTCCGCGCAGCCGGTCGAGCAAGCGGACGGCGGCGCCATCGACCGCACGGCAAAACTGTTCATCGGCGGCAAGCAGGTCCGCCCGGACGGCAACTACTCGCTGGCGATAGCCACTGCCAAGGGCAAGCTCGCCGGCGAAGTCGGCCTCGGCAGCCGCAAGGATATCCGCGATGCCGTTTCTGCCGCTCGCGCCTGCAAGGCCTGGCCGGAGGCGACCGCCTACAACCGTTCCCAGGTGCTCTATTACCTCGCCGAAAACCTGTCCGGCCGCACCAGTGAGTTTGCCGCACGCTTGACCGAACTCACCGGCGTCAATGCCAAGGCCGCCCGGGAAGAAGTCGAACAGTCCATAGAGCGGCTGTTCCTCTATGCCGGTCTGGCCGACAAGTTCGAGGGCAGGGTGCATCAGCCGCCGGCCCGCGCCGTCACGCTGGCGCTGCACGAGCCGGTCGGTGTCGTCGGCATCGTAGCACCCGACACCGCGCCGCTGCTCGGGTTTATCTCGTTGATCGCCCCGACCCTTGCCATGGGCAACACCGTGGTCGCCGTGCCATCCGAGCGCTATCCTCTGCTCGCCACCGATCTCTACCAGGTGATCGAATATTCCGACGTTCCGGCCGGCGCCATCAACATCGTCACCGGCCGCACGGCGGAACTTGCAGGCGTTCTGGCCAAGCACGACGATGTCGACGGGCTCTGGCTGTTTGCGGATGCCGACACCTGCGCCAAGGCGGAGGCCGACTCCATCGGCAATCTCAAGCGCGTCTGGACCGGCAATGGCCGCAGCCTCGACTGGGCGTCCGATGAGGCCGCCGGCGATGCCCTGCTGCGCCGCGCCGTCGAGGTCAAGAACGTCTGGGTGCCTTACGGCGACTGATCGTTTCGTGCTTGAGCGAACCAGGCAGCGTGACTTGTTGCCCGGTTGTCATCCATGTTGTTGCATCAGAAGAGCCAGCGATGTGCATTACATCTGCCGTCGCGAAGGTGATCGCGTTCGGGCTTGACGCCCTGGCGTGTGTTCTTTAACCAGAAAAAACATATTTTATTCATGGACTGATGGATTGTGCAGGCCGCATAGTCGCGCCTGTCTGGCACAGGACGCCTTGGCCAAGCGTCAGTAAATCGGGCGTCAGTAAATCGGGCTGAGCCCAGGAAAGCGGCACAAGCGCCGAGGAGAAAAGCATGGCGGATCTGGCAGGCAAGGTCGTTGTCGTCACGGCGGCGGCGCAAGGCATCGGCAAGGCGAGCGCGCTGGCCTTCGCCAAGGCAGGTGCCATTGTCCATGCCACCGACATCAACGAAGCGCTGCTGGCCGAACTCGCCAGGACCTCTGGCATCAAGACCCGCAAGCTCGACGTTCTCAACGACGATGCGGTGGCATCGGGCTTTGCTGAAATCGGCCGCGTCGACGTGCTGTTCAACTGCGCCGGCTTTGTCCATTCCGGCTCGATCCTCGAGATGAAGGATGCCGATCTCGATTTCGCCTTCAACCTCAATGTCCGCGCCATGATCCGCACCATCCGGGCCGTGCTGCCCGGCATGCTGGAGCGAGGCGACGGCTCCATCATCAACATGTCATCCGTCGCCGGCGCCGGCAAAGGCGTGCCCAACCGCTTCGCCTATGGCGTCACCAAGGCAGCCGTGATCGGTCTCACCAAGGCAATCGCCGCCGACTATGTCGCCAAGGGCATTCGCTGCAACGCCATCTGCCCCGGCACCGTCGAAAGCCCGTCGCTGCAGGATCGCATGCATGCGCAGGGGGATTATGAGGCCGCCCGCGCGGCCTTCATCGCCCGTCAGCCGATGGGCCGTCTCGGCACGCCCGAGGAAATCGCCGACCTTGCCGTCTATCTCGCCGGCGCCACCTACACGTCGGGGCAAGCCTACAATATCGACGGCGGCTGGTCGATCTGAGCACTATTCCCGATCCGAAGGTCCGGGATCGAGCAGGCCTAAAGTCCGGCTTGTCCGAGGTCGGATCCGATAGCCAGAGTCCGGCCCAGTCCCTCGTGGCTTTGGCTGAGTGAGTTTGAAAACGGCCTTGGGCCGCAATTTGGAGAGCAAGATGAAACTGCTGCGCTATGGCGAGGTTGGGAGCGAGCGCCCCGGCCTGCTCGATGCGGATGGAACGATCCGCGATCTTTCGGGTCATGTCCCTGACATTGCCGGCAAGGCGCTCGATCCGGCGTCGCTCGAGACATTGTCGAAGCTCGATCCGAAGTCGCTGCCGGCGGTGTCCGGAAAGCCCCGGCTCGGCCCTTGCGTTGCCGGCACCGGCAAGTTCATTTGCATCGGCTTGAACTATTCCGACCACGCCGCCGAAACCGGCGCCACCGTGCCGCCGGAGCCGATCATCTTCATGAAGGCAAGCTCGGCCATCGTCGGCCCGAATGACGATGTGCTGATCCCGCGCGGCTCGGAAAAGACCGACTGGGAGGTCGAGCTCGCGGTGATCATCGGCAAAACGGCGAAATATGTCAGCGAGGCCGACGCGCTGGACTATGTCGCCGGCTATGCCGTCGCGCATGACGTGTCCGAGCGCGCATTCCAGGCCGAGCGCCAGGGCCAGTGGACCAAGGGCAAGTCCTGCGACACGTTCGGCCCGACCGGCCCGTGGCTGGTCACCAAGGACGAAGTGGCCGATCCACAGAACCTCAAAATGTGGCTGACCGTCAACGGCAAGACCATGCAGAACGGCTCGACCAAGACCATGGTCTACGGCGTCGCCTATCTCGTCTCCTATCTCAGCCAGTTCATGTCGCTGCATCCCGGCGACATCATCTCCACCGGCACGCCCCCCGGCGTCGGGCTGGGCATGAAGCCGCCGGTGTTCCTGAAAGCCGGCGATGTGGTGGAGCTCGGCATCGAGGGGCTCGGCCAGCAGAAGCAGACCTTCAGGGCGGATCTCTAGCCGCCTCTTCTCCTGGAGCAGTTCACCGTTTCATCGAAACGGCGATCTGCTCCAACTCTTTGTTTTGACGCAATTCCCAAGGGAAAGCGCTTTGCGCTTTCCCGGGAAAACCGTTTCACACTTTTCCTGGAATTGCTCTAAGTCTGCGTGCCCGAGGGCTGGCGCCGCGTCAGCGCCAGCCGAGAGCCGGCGCGACGTGCTTCAGGATCGCCTCGATGACATGGGCGTTGTACT
The DNA here is from genome assembly GCF_057784295.1 of Mesorhizobium sp. CNPSo 4688. Taxonomy (NCBI): domain Bacteria; kingdom Pseudomonadati; phylum Pseudomonadota; class Alphaproteobacteria; order Hyphomicrobiales; family Phyllobacteriaceae; genus Mesorhizobium; species Mesorhizobium sp. CNPSo 4688. The sequence continues at coordinate 120,228 of NZ_JBWLUY010000003.1, read as the reverse complement.
CGACGCCGAGCTGGTTGGGGACGGTCAGAAGCAGCGTATCGGCCTCGGCGATCGCCTCGTCCTCTTTCAGTTGCTTGACCAGCACATCCGGCTCGGCGGCATAGGTGCGGCCAAAGACGGCGCGCTTCTCCGGTTCGATGTAACCAAAGTGGTCCTCGCTATCGTTGCCGCCGAAATAGGCGCGGTCACGGTCGTCGACCAGCGCGAAGATACTGCGGCTGACCGACACGCGCGGCTCGCGCGCATGCCCGGCTTCCTTCCACGCCGCGCGGAAGGCGCGGATCTGTTCGGCCTGCTGGACGTGCAGCGGCTGTCCGCTCTCGTCGAACTTCAGCGTCGAGCTTTGCAGGTTCATGCCGAGCTTGCCCGCCCATTCGGCGGTGGCGTTGGTGGCGGCGCCCCACCAGATCCTGTCGCGCAGGCCGGCCGAGAATGGTTCGAGGCGCAGCATTCCGGGCGGATTGGGAAACATCGGCCGCGGATTGGGCTGCGCAAAGCCTTCACCGCGCAGCACGTTCAGGAAAACCTCGGCATGGCTGCGTGCCATGTCGGCGTCGCTCTGGCCTTCCTGCGGCACGTAGCCGAAGTAGCGCCAGCCGTCGATCACCTGCTCCGGTGAGCCGCGGCTGATGCCGAGCTGCAGCCGGCCGCCGGCGATCAGGTCGGCAGCACCCGCATCCTCGGCCATATACAACGGATTCTCGTAGCGCATGTCGATGACGGCGGTGCCGATCTCGATGCGGCTGGTGCGGGCGCCGACCGCGGCCAGAAGCGGATAGGGCGAAGCGAGCTGGCGGGCAAAGTGATGTACGCGGAAATAGGCACCGTCAGCGCCAAGTTCCTCGGCTGCCACCGCCAGGTCGATCGACTGCAAAAGCGCATCGGCAGCCGAGCGCGTCTGCGATTGCGACGAAGGCGACCAGTGGCCGAAGGAAAGAAAGCCGATCTTTTTCATGCGTGCATCCTGTTCTTTGCAGGTCCCTACTTCGTCGCCCGTGCGATTGGGTTCAATCGTATCTGACGCAACGCAGTGTCAATGGCGCCGACCCTTGACGGTCTCGCGACGATACCCATCGGCGTGCAAAGCACCAGGATTGTCTATTTGTCAGAGCCAGCGGATATCGAACCGGATCTGCCGCGCCGCTTTTGGGCCAAATGAACCAAGGAAAGGCGATGTGCCGCAAACTCCATTCGCTTGACGGGCCGGTTTTGAAATCTTCTCGCTCATTTAATTCTACAAAATCGGTAGCCTTAATGCACATACCATGGTGCAAGGAGCCGCAAAAATGTCGAGAAAGCTGGTGGTGGGGTTGTCTGGCAACCTGACCCGTCCGTCCAAGACCAAGGCTTTCGTCAGCCACATCGCCGGTGAGGTGGCGAGCCGTGCAGGTGCTGCCTTGAGCGTTTTCGACATCGAGGATCTCGGCCCGTCCTTTCCGCTCGCAAAGAAACTTGACGATCTCGATGCGGCGGCCCGCGCCATTGTCGACCAGCTGTTGGCCGCCAACGTGCTGGTGGTCGGCTCACCGACCTTCAAAGGCAGCTATACCGGGCTGTTCAAGCATTTCTTCGACCTGCTCGACCCGTCATCGCTGCGCGGCAAGCCGGTCATCCTCGCGGCGACCGGCGGCGGCGAGCGCCATTCGCTTGTCGTCGAACACCAGTTGCGGCCGCTGTTCGGCTTCTTCGAAGCGCAGACCTTGCCGACCGCGATCTACGCCTCGGACAAGGATTTCGCCAATGGCGTGCTGGTGTCCGAAGCTGTCCAGGCGCGGGCCCGGCAGGCGGTGGCCGAGGCATGCCGGGTGGCCGGCGTGCCGTACAGCGTCGTTCGTGCCGCCTGAAGATCAGCAACGCAACTCTTCCCGTATAGACCGAAGGACGCCTGCAATGACCCGAGCCAGCAAGTCCGATAGCAAGCCGCGGCAGATCAAACTGGGCGCCTTCCTGCCCGGCGGCGGGCAGCATATCGCCGCCTGGCGCCATCCCGATGCGCCCGCCGACGGCGCCACCAATTTCGAGTTCCACAAGCAGCTGGCGCTGACCGCCGAGCGCGGCCTGTTCGACGCCTATTTCCTGGCTGACAACCTGACCGTCGGCCTCGGCGCCCGCGAAGGCGGCAATGCCAAGATCGCCGGCTTCGAGCCGGTGACGCTGTTTGCGGCGCTGGCGCCGCTGACCACGCATCTCGGCTTCATCGCCACCGCCTCCACCACCTATGAGGAGCCCTACACGCTGGCGCGCAAGTTCGCGTCGCTCGACCTGTTGTCGAACGGCCGCGCCGGCTGGAACGTGGTGACCTCGGCCGGCGACGAAACGGCGCGCAATTTCAACCGCGACGTCCAGCCCAACCATGCCGAGCGCTATGCGCGGGCGCATGAGCATGTCGAGACGGTCAAGGCGCTGTGGGACAGCTGGGAGGACGACGCCTTCATTCGCGACAAGCAGTCGGGCCGCTTCTACGACAAGGACAGGTTGCACGACATCGACCACAAGGGCGAGCATTTCAGCGTCAAGGGTCCGCTCAACGTGCCGCGCCCGGTGCAGGGACATCCGGTTGTCGTACAAGCTGGGCAGTCCGAAGACGGACGCGGGCTTGCCGCGCACTCGGCCGAAGTCATCTTCACCGCCCATCAGAAGCTGGAGACGGCGCAGGAATTCTACCGCGACATCAAGGCCCGCGTGGCGGAAGTCGGCCGCGATCCCGACCAGGTGCTGATCATGCCGGGCGTCGCCCCCTTCGTCGGCCGCACCGAGGAGGAAGCCCGCGCCAAATACCAACAGCTCAACGACCTCATCCTGCCCGAGGACGGTGTTGCGCTGCTCAACGGGCTCGCTGGCCAGACGCTCGACATCCGTGGCTACCCGCTCGACGGCCCGCTGCCGCCAAGCAAGGAAACCGAAGGCATGAAGAGCCGTCAGGCGCTGATCCGCCAGATTGCCGACGAGCACAACTTCACCATCCGCCAGCTCTATCAATGGGTGGCGACGGCGCGCGGCCACTACACCATCGTCGGCAGCGTCGCACAGGTCGCCGACCAGCTGGAGGAATGGTTCACCAGCGAGGCGGCAGACGGCTTCAACATCCTGCCGCCCTGGCTGCCCGGCGCGCTCGACGATTTCGTCGACCTGGTCATTCCCGAACTGCAACGGCGCGGCCTGTTCCGCACCGCTTACGAGGGCCGCACGCTGCGCGAGAATCTCGGTCTTAGGCGGCCGGAAAATCCATGGACCGTCGCCCGCTCGACCGTCCTTGCCGCCGAATGATCCTCGTAGCTGAAGGGATGACGCCATGACATTGCAGCACATCGATCGGCCGATCACGATCCGCGCCAGTCGCAGCGAAAGTGGGCCTAGCGACGACTTTCTGCGCCTCAGCGGCAGGGCGGCTGTCCGCTTCCTGTCGCGCTACGGTGTGCTTGTCGGTTTCCTGGCGCTCTGGCAGGTGGCGAGCAGCGTCGGATGGGTCAACGCGGCGGTGCTGCCGCCGATCGACATGATCATAGCTGCGCTCTGGAAGGGGCTTGCCGGCGGCAGCCTGCTCGGCGACATCGCCATCAGCCTGCAGCGCGCCGGCATTGCTTTTGCGGCAGCGGTTGCGGTCGCCATCCCGCTCGGCCTGTTCATGGGTCAGGTGCGCCCCGTCGAAACCGCGCTCGACCCGATCCTGCAGGTGTTCCGCCAGACATCGGCGCTGGCGCTCTACCCGGTGTTCATCCTGCTGCTCGGGCTCGGCGAAACCTCGAAGATCTTCGTCATCTTCTGGGCAACCCTGTTTCCGCTGCTGCTCAACACCACCAGCGGCGTCAAGGAAGTCGATCCCAAGCTGCTCGAAATGGCGCGTGTCTACGGCGCGAGCCGACTCACCGTGTTTCGCCGCGTCGTGCTGCCGGGCGCCGTGCCGTCGATCTTCGTCGGCCTGCGGCTGAGCGCCACCACCGCGCTGCTGCTCCTGATCGCGTCCGAGATGATCGGCGCCAACAAGGGCATCGGCTTCCAGGTGATGAACGCGCAGTACAATTTCCAGATCCCGCTGATGTTTGCGGCAATCGTCATCCTCGCCGGGCTTGGCCTGATCGCCAACCAGGCGTTGGTCGCGCTGCAGCGGCGGCTCTGCCGCTGGAGCAACCCAGTCAACTAGCAGCCCGTCCCTCACCCTCCACTCAGGAAAGACCGGATCATGAAAATCACCCGCCGTTCCCTGCTTGCCGGCGCACCGCTAGCCGCCGGCCTCATCGCCGCCGGCCTGCCGCGCTTGGCCTTTGCCGAAACCGCACCGGTGAAATTTCGCTATCTCGCCAGCCGCGGCAGCATCTCGCCGCATGAGCTCGCCGCCGAGCTCGGCTACTACAAGGGGCTCGGCGTCGAGCTGGAAAATGTCGGCTATGCCTCCGGCGGACCGGAATCGCTGTTTGCGCTGTCCTCCGGCAGCGTCGACATCGGCTCTGCCGCCACCGCGGCGGTGATCAATTCGATCTCGGGCGGCAACGACTTCGTCGCGGCGTATCCGAGCAACGGCATCAACAAGGACGTCAAAAGCGTCTTCTATGTGCTGGAAGACAGCCCGATCAAATCGATCGCCGACATCGCCGGCAAGACCATCTCGGTCAACACGCTCGGCGCCCATCTCGACTATACGGTGCGCGAGGCCCTGCACAGCGTCGGCCTGCCGCCGACTGCCGCCAACCTCATTGTCGTGCCCGGGCCGCAGCTGGAACAGACCTTGCGCTCGCGCCAGGTCGATATAGCCGGGCTCGGCTACTGGCAGGCGACGTTCGCCGGAGCGCTGGTCGCCAATGGCGGCGTGCGCGGCGTGTTCGACGACACCCAGGTGCTCGGCGAACTCGCCGGCGGCTTCGTGGTGCTCAGGCGCGACTTCATTGCCGCCAATCCGGATGCGGCGCGCAACTTCGTCGAACAGTCGGCGCGCGCTTCAGACTGGTCGCGCCAGAACCCGGACGAAGCCCGCAAGGTGCTGGCCAATATCCTCAACAAGCGCGGCGAAAACGGCGATCTCGCCCGCTACTGGACCGGCTTTGGCTTGCGTGAAGGCGCGCAGGCGACCGACCACGACATCGATTTCTGGGTCGCCGTCCTGGAGCGCGACGGCCGTCTGGCGAAGGGCAAGTTGAAGGCCGCCGACATCCTGTACCGGCCCGGCGAAACCAAGACGAACTGAGCTCTGGAATAGCTGGGAGATGAGATGACCGGTTCCAACCGTGGCGGAGAGGTCTCGATCCGCGACCTCTCCAAATCCTTCAGCCTCGGCGGGCGCCAGCTTGCCGTGCTGCGGACGCTCAACCTCGACATCCGGTCGGGGGAATGCCTTGTCATCGTCGGCGCCAGCGGCTCCGGCAAGACCACGCTGCTGCGTATTCTGGCCGGACTCGAGGCTGCCGACAGCGGCGGTGTCGCGATCGACGGCCAGCCGGTGCATGGCGTCGGCGCCGAGCGTGCCGTGATCTTCCAGGAGCCGCGCCTGCTGCCGTGGCTGAGCGTGCTCGGCAACGTCGCCTTCGGCCTCGAAGTGCGCGGCGTGCCCAAGAGGCAAGCCGAGGAACGCGCCCGCTTCTACGTCGCGCTGGTCGGGCTTGCCGAATTCGCCGATGCCTTTCCGAACCAGCTTTCCGGCGGCATGGCGCAACGCGTCGGCATCGCCCGGGCGCTTACCGTCCAGCCCGAGATTCTTCTGCTCGACGAGCCGCTGGGAGCGCTGGACGCCATGGCCAAGATCGGCATGCAGGAGGAACTGGCGCGTATCTGGAGCGAGGAGAACGTCACCATGGTGATGGTCACCCACGATCTGGAAGAGGCGATCTATCTGGCCGACCGGGTGCTGATCCTGCCCAAGGAGAAAGGCGGCGCGGCGCGATTGATCGACATCGACCTGCCACGCCCGCGTGAACGCAGCGAAAGCCGCTTCGTGCGCTATCGCGAAGAATTGCTGCGCGAATTCGGATTGCACTGATCGAGGCAGGCGCCAGCCGGGGCTGACACCGGAGATTCGCTCTCGCGACTACTGCTTGGTGAACGTGCCCGTATAGTTGCGGTCGGCAAGCCCATAGGTGACGGTCAGCGTTCCGTCCGCCTGCATGACCGCGCTGACGTCCCCGCCATTGGGAAGCCGCCGCAGTTTCAACGTGTTGCCGAAAATCTTGCCTTCGCCGTCGGCCACGCCAGGCTTGTTGTCGGCGATATCGCCCCAGGCGTAGGTGGCGGTGACATTGCCGCTGCGCGAAATCGTCAGCACGGCGAGCTTGCCGTCATACATCCCATCGAGACGTCCGCCCCATATGCCGGAAAATGCGACATATTTGGCCGGGATGCCCTCGCCGGGGGGCATGACCCTGACAGACGGATCGAGGACGGCTGCGCCGTCAGCAGAGATCGCGGCAGGGGCCATGGGCTGAGGTGCGGGCGCTGGCGGCGGGGATGATGGTTCAGGCGCCGACTGGCAGGCGACAAGCATGAATGCCACCAAACCGAGCGTCGGAAAGTGACTGTTTGGTGGAGCCAATCGGAATCGAACCGACGACCTCTTGAATGCCATTCATAGGGCCTTTCTTTCGTTCTGTTTCCGTTCGTTGCCGCCAGTGTCCGGAAAGCTATTGTTTTCAACGCAAATCAGCTACTGTGTTTCCGTGAGTGTCGCCGGGTTTCCTATTTTATGGTGCCCCGGCGGTGCCCCGACCCTCTCAGTGGTGGCACAGTATGTCCGAAGGCGCGAAGTCAGTCAAAATCACAAAGCGCGTGGTCGATGCCACGAAGCCCAACGGCACAGACTTCTACGTGTTCGATAGCGAGCTGATCGGTTTTGGGCTCCGCGTGCGCGCGACTGGTGGAATGTCCTACATCGTCCGCTACCGCGCGGGCTCCGGACGATCCGCCCCGGTCAAGCGGGTGACGATTGCAAAGGTCGGCAAGGTGACGCCCGATCAGGCCAGGGACGTTGCGAAAGACCTGTTGGCTTCAGTGGTCAAAGGCCAGGACCCTTCGCGAGATAGAGCCGAGGAACGCGGCGCCATCACATTCGCCAAGCTGGCCGACGCTTTCCTGCACCACGTCGAAGCTCTCAAGAAGGCGAACACCCACGCCCAGTATGCCCATATGCTCAACGCCTATGCGGTGCCGCAGTTCGGTACTCGCAAGGCTGTGGCAGTTACCCCGAGCGATATCGCCGGCCTACACATCAGCCTGAAGGCGAAGCCGACTACAGCGAACCGCATCCGCGACGTGGTCAGTTCGATGTACGGCTGGGCGATCAAGGGCAAGATCCTGCCCAAGATGGAAAACCCTGCCGCTGGTATCGCGAAGTATCGAGAGGCCAAGCGGGAGCGTTTCTTGTCTTCAGAGGAAATCCTGCGGCTCGGATCCGCCATCCGCGAGGCCGAGACAGTTGGCATCCCTTGGGAGCCCGACCCAACCAGGAAGACCAAGCATGCCCCAAAGGCTGAAAACCGGCTGGTCAAGCTAGATCCTGCCTCGGCTGCAGCCTTGCGGTTGTTCATCCTCACCGGCGCCCGGCTGCGGGAAATCTTGCACCTCACCTGGGACATGGTGGACCTAGAGCGCGGCCTTCTGCTGCTGCCCGACAGCAAGACGGGCCAGAAAACAATCATCCTAAATGCGCCCGCCCAGATGGTGCTGGCCGATCTGCCTCGTACCGATCGATACGTTATTCCAGGCAAACCTCGGGCACTGAAAAACGGCAAGATGGAAAGCCGACCGCGCGCCGACCTCAAGCGGCCCTGGCAGATGATCCGCAAACGCGCCGGCCTGGCCGCCCAGGCAGACAACCCCGGCTTCAGGGTGCGCATCCACGACCTGCGGCACACACATGCGTCGATAGGCGTCGGCGCCAATCTCGGCTTACCTATCGTCGGCAAGCTGCTCGGCCATACGCAATCACGCACGACTGAGCGGTACGCGCATCTTGAAGCGGACCCGTTGCGCAAGGCCTCGAACGCCATAGGCAAGCGCATTTCCGAAGCCATGGGAGATGAGCAAAAGCCAAAGTCCGCTGAAATTGTTCAGATACGGCCCGCTCGATAAATGGCGAAGAAGCCGACAAAAGATCGCGAGCTGACTCTACCTGACGAGTACGCCCCGGCTGGCTCTTATGAGATTGACGGTGCCGTGGCCAAAATCCGGCTTCACCAGAGGTGGGAGACGAGAGCGGCGGCGCACGCCTTCGCGCGCCGCGCGCTGTTTGTTGCAACGATGAAGGCTATTGATTCCAGCGAGCTCAAGCTTCACGGCGAGTGGATAGACGTATGGGAAGAAGGCCATGCCCTTGTCATGAAGGCCTCCGTCGCGATGCCTGCTGTTGTAAACTTCCTCGCACGGGATAAGCGAAAAAAAGACAACTTGGCCAAACACGGCGCAGCGGCGCTAGAGGCACCACTTAGGCAGATGTGCGCCTACCTATACCCGAGCCTACCAGCGCCGGACCGGGCCACCTGGGCCACTGATCAGGCCCGCAACCTTGTCGCGACGCGCTATCTGTTAGAGCAGCTAGAGGGCCATATGCTGACCATGCGCGACATGCTGGCCGCGAGCAGGGAGAATGCCGGCAAGCCAGAAAAGGCGGCGTTTGTTCTTGCAATGGCAGAGGCGTGGGTCTTTCTGACAGGCAAACTGCCCGGGTCGAATCCTGACCCGAGCCGGACGCCCTTCTTGCGCTTTGTTGAGGCGGCGTGGGCAGACGTCGGCCCCGAACAGGACAGTTTTGTCAGCGCAACTCGTGGCGCAATCAACCACTTGAGAAAACAGCCCGATACCCTAGCCGGCGATTACCGGCCTTCGTGGCTAGGCGAAGGATAACGGACTCAGCCGCATTTCTTCCGGGGTCCGTCATCCCGGAGTGTCAGTGCAAGCCGGTAGCCTCTTGCGGATAGTCCAACCCGCTAGAGGAACCAAAATGCAAGCCAAAGTCGAAAACACCGCTGCAATGCTTCGCACTGAAGGCGCGGCGAAATTTTTGGGCCTTACTGCCTCAACCCTCGAAAAATTGCGCCTGACTGGCAACGGCCCTCGTTATGCGAAGCTCGGTCGCTCGGTCGTGTATGACCCCACCGATTTGTTTTCTTGGGTAGAGCAGAGAAAGCGGTCTTCCACTTCGGTTGCGGCGTGAGGTGCTGCGATGGATATGCAAGACAAAGCCGCCGGCCTGGCAGGGCTCGGCGGCTCGGTAGATAAGAATGCTGTCGCGGCATCTTTCTACTCCAACCACTGCTCAACCGCAATCCAGATCGATGATGGCTCGTACGCAATTGCTGTAGTCGCGGCGCGCTTTCGAGTTCCTCCAGCCACCGCATTCGAGGTCTGCCGCTTGGCAGGTTTGGGGGTGCGCTAATGGTCGCTCGTCCGCACCTGCCCTCTCTGACCGCTGAGCGCGCGAGAACGCTTCTGATCTACGATCCTGAAACCGGCGCGCTGAATTGGCGCGTCGCTAGACCCGGGACTTTTAGTGGCGCCCTCGCAGGTACGCGAACCAGCGAGGGCTACACGCAGGTCGAAATCGACTATCGCCTGTATCGGGCGCACCGTGTGATCTGGTTGATGCAGACGGGCAAATGGCCAAAGCATCACGTCGACCACAAGAACGGTATGCGCGCCGATAACCGATGGAAGAATCTACGCGAAGCGACACCGCTTCAGAACGCTCGCAATCGCCGCCCCGGCAAGAGCAACAGCAGTGGCCGCATCGGTGTTACGCAAACCGCCAGCGGCCGATGGCAGGCGTTCATCGGTATCGATCTACAGAACCTGGTCCTGGGGACATTCCCGACCTTCGATGAAGCTGCCGCCGTTCGGGCTGCCGCCGAACTCCTGCACTACGGGGAGTTCGCGGCCCAACCTCTTGAGGCCGCAGAATGAGCCGCGAATTCTCGAAGATCAGTCCGAAAGTCTGGCGGTCGAAAAGGTTTCGGGCGTTGCCGACAGACGATGCTCGCTTTCTCCTGCTTTATTTACTGACCAGCGAGCATCAGACCAGCGCCGGCTGCTTTCGAATGCCGGACGCATACGCGGCGTCAGATTTGGCTTGGCAGGTCGACAAGATGCAAACGGCGCGACGCCATCTCATCGAAGGCGGCCTAATCGCCTTCGATGCCTCCACAGACGAGTATTTTGTTATCGGCTGGTTCGAGCACAACAAGCCCATGAACACGAGCCATCAGAAGTCGATCGTTCGCGTCGTGTCGGATGTCGAGAGTGACCCTGTCCGAGAAATCGCTGAGGCCGAGCTGCAGCCCGCTCTCATTCCAAGCACGGTTGAAACGCTGAGCGGCGCCAGGCTGGGCAATTCGACTTATATGCAGAGGAGGGCTTCATGAGGATAGACCCTGCGGACACCGTGTCGAGACAGTGTCGACATAAGGAGACTGAGACGGAGACAGTTACACGAGACGGAGAAGAGACTGGAACCGATACTGATAAGGAGATTTTTACAAAGACCGTCAAAATCGCGAACGAAGGCATTCCCTCATCGTCGGCAAGGGGCTTGGGAGGGAAGAAAGGGCGCAAGCCTTCAACGGCAGCGCTCTACGGCCTCAGAAGCACCAACAGGGAAAGACGGTGCTACGAATGGCCGGAGCCTTTCTACCCTCTACGGAACTGGCTTCGTAGACACGGCGTCGATGTCGGCGCCCTCAAAAGCGACCGGCAGGCGCTATGCCTGGCCAAATCGCTCGGCCGCCAAGGTAAGAAGATGCCGCACCGGCTCGCGCCTCTGTTCCCTGCCCTGTTGAAGATCCAGCGGACACTCTGCCCGACGAAAGGCGAGGCCCGAATGCCCATGTCGGACCGAAAAGTTGTGGGGACGTTCGGCCCAGCCTCGCCGGTTCGCTCAGTCAGCATTGCGGCGTATTTGGCCGAAAAGGCATCTGCGCAGGATGGGGGCAATCATGGATAGATCAAAGCCCCTCACCCTTCAACAGGCGGCCGGCATAGCTGGCGTTTCACCGGACACGATTGCCAGGTGGTGCAAGCGATACGGGATTGGGAAGCAGCTTCATCGCAATGCTCCTTGGCGGGTAGATCCGGCTGGACTGGCAATCGTTATATCGGCAGACGCTAGTCGTCTCGCTTTGTATCAAGCAAACCTATGAGCAGCTTTTCAATCAGCGAGAGGCTCGATCTCGCGCAAAACGTACGCCTCTCGAACAACCTCGCCATTTCGGAGGATACGTTTCACCGAAGTCGAGGCAACGGCGTTGACCCCGACCATCTCCCGGTTCCAACGCTCAAGGTCGTCCGCCGTCCACTTAGGAGCGACTTTCCCCTTGATGGTGCCTTGGCCAGCATCAAGTTTGAACTCGAACTGATGGGCCGCAGGCAGCACACCGCTTAACTGTCCTCGAATGTCGCTGTCAGCTTCTTCCACTGACGTTGCGATAGCGCGTTCAGTAGCGCGCGTCACAGCCTCTGTTCCGAAGCTGAACTCATTTTCGCCTGTCACCAGCCTTAGGGTCGCTCCGTTGTGACGCATATGTTCGAAGAATTCCCGAGCAGTCGTAAGAACCCTTTGATCAATGCGCTCAACAGCGCTGCGAAACTGCTCTTCGTCGGGTTCACCAAACGCGTCCAGTAGCTCGGTTGTATCGTCCACCACGGACTTGAGGGTGGAGTCGAAAATCTGCTGCTGTGGCTGTACCTCCTCAAGGATGAAGCCGAAAGAACCACGCACTACGTTAGTGATGTGCATAGTCGCAGCGCCCTTGTTCGCTACCAGCCCGCGTTGCCCAAGCCCTGTTGTCTGCTGGGCCAAGACCTTTGCGATGAGGTCTTGAAATTTCGCTACGGCGTTCGTCCCAAATTCTGTTTCGATCCCAATTGACCCGACAACCGGACGACCTCCGAAGAACAAGGCAGCCGTTGCGTGAGCTTCCACGGGCTCGGCCCCTAGACGGGCGATACTGTCGTCAATCTCGCGCAGGCGCGATTCAAGTCCAATCCGTGTCAGAATGTCCTGGTCGGTTAGCCTGTCAATCAGACTGATTACGGCCGCACGATCAGCTTGGCCATAATCGCGCTCTGTCTTCTTCAACAAGTTCATGGTGCAGCAACTCCGCCAGCAGCGGGCGCCGGCCCAAGGATGGCCGTGGCCATTGCGTCATCGGCTACATTCTCCATCCTGACCTTTAACATACCCTTCCACAAGCCGTCGCCTCTGCGATGTGAGAACAGGCCGATATAGTATCGAGCCATGTCGATGGAAAACTCGGGGTGTCCGTGCAGATCGACAAGCAAGAAATCCACCTGAAAGCTCTGCTTTATCCGGGCTCGGTCAAAGAGCGCGGCGTGCGCTCTTGAAAACGCAGCCCAATCCGCCGGCTGTTGAGCCCCTTGCGGTCGATAGAAGAAGGCAACGGTATCCAGATCGGACGGCACTTTGTCTTCAACGAAGCTACCGTCCAGCCACTGAAATCCAGCAACAAAGCCGATACCGCGAAGTTCTTGGCGATGAGCCAGCCAGCCCCTCAGAATTGCCTGCCGATGTGGCGTGGTCCCAAATGTAGTAACGACTTCCAAGGATGTCACTTCGTATGGGCTCAGATCTTCCGCCCGTCCGCCAGGGCCACTGGCGCCTACAAAAGGGGGCAGTACTCCGTCATTTGTGAAGGGAGGTATTGGCATTCAACGCATCGCCCCAAGTTTTGCGGAAGATGCATGATATTGCTGAACTTGCGGAACGCCAACATTGATCGGCACTGCTAGATTTCGTGTGTTCGCCACAGGAGATCGAACTATGCGCCTCAGCGCAGCGATGATCGAAAACATCCGGCTTCGGATTTCGCCAGAAGAGAAGCACGCACTGCGCGCCGCAGCTCTGAAGCGCGGCCTCACGCTGTCCGAGTACATTCGCGAAGCAGCGACGGAAGCCTCTCAGCGATCGGCGGCCTAAGATGTCTTACGTCGCGGCGCCGCCCGTCACCCTGATGCAGCTCTGGCGCCTTCATAAGGCGGAATGTCGGGCCATCGGCTCAATCGTGGCCGATGCGCGCTCCGGCGCGCTGCCAGGGGTCAAGCCTCTGGAAAGTGGCTTCGGGTTTGCAGTGATCGATACCGACGCGACGTTTGCCGCAATGCAAAAGCTTCCCTCTCATTTTGTCCGCAGATAGGAATATAATCCTGTGCCGTACATTTCGAACGTATACAGCCTTCCCCCTGGAAGCACCGTAACCCCCAACACGCCGATCGAGTCGGCAAAATTTAATACGCTGATTAACGATCTGGCGACCGCACAGAACACGGCCCGCCCCGTCCTCGGCGGCGGCACTGGAGGGCAAACAGCGGTTGCGGGAAACGATGGATTGAATACTCAAGGCAGCAGCATGGCGTCCGCTGCGACCACAAACTTGGCCGCAGCAACCGGAGTGTTCCTTGATATAACCGGCACCACGACAATCAACAGCTTCGGCACGGTAGCTGCGGGCGCGGAACGCGTCCTGACCTTCACCGGCATTCTAACGCTCACTTACAACGCCACCAGCATGATTTTGCCTGGTGGGGCGAGCATCACGACTGCGGCAGGAGACACCGCAACCTTCCGCTCCCTCGGCGGCGGCAACTGGCGATGTGTGGACTATCTGCGGGCGAATGGCGCCAACCCGGCCAACACAATTACCAACGCGACAGTCGTTACACCCACCCTGACGCTTAAGCAAAGCGCCGCACCCGCGCCAACGGCAGAGGGTGATATCCAGTGGGACACTGACGACAACGTTGTACTGATCGGCGACGGCGCAACGGCAAAGACCTTTGTTCCATTCCCGGCTTCCGTCGTAGCGGGGGATATCTTCTATGCATCAAGCGCCAAGGCGCTCACACGGCTTGCGAAGGGAACAGCAGCCCAAGTGCTGCAGATGAACACCGGCGCGACCGCTCCGCAATGGACGACTGTGCCGTTCACCAAATCGTACGAGAGCACGCAGCAGACCATCACTGCCGGTGGCACGCTTACACTGGCCCACGGGCTCGGCGTTCAGCCGAAGCTCTATATGGCGGTTCTCCAGTGCACCACTGCAAACATCGGGTACTCGATCGGCGACGAAGTTGCCATCAACCCGATGTTGAACACCACCGACGCCAATGTCCAAGCTCTCAGCATGGTCCCTGACGCTACGAACATCAATGTCCGGTTCGGGGCGAACTCAAGCTCCCTGAAAATTCTCAACAAAGGCGGCACAGGTTTAACCGACATCACCAACGCTAGCTGGCGACTTGTCATAAGGGCGTGGGCATAATGGCAAACGGCAAAATCTCCGGCGATCCAATCGAGGTAGACCTCCCAGATGGCACCGTAGCGGAGTTCCCTGCGGGGACCTCGCCGGAGACAATGCGGGCAGCGCTCCAAAGAAAGTTTCCGATGCAGGATGAAGGCCCTTCGAAAGGCCCACGCTACCCTGGTGTTCCCGAGGGCGGCCCCTGGAGCAAATACAAACAGGACGTACCGGCCATAGGCTCGGGACCTTGGCAGAAGTATCAAAGCTCCAACGCCCCGGAGCCGGGCACTGGCGCTCGACAGTTTCAAATCACGGCACCGAACGGGAAGAAATACCGGGTCACTGGGGACAGCGAAGAAGGCGCTATTGCCGCACTGAAGAAGCATCTTGCGACATCGCCGGCCGGCCCCTCGCATCCTGAGTTCGATGGTTCCAATATCCCCGGCTACAATCCCGAAACCGGAATGGTTGAACACACCTCGGCGATGGACAAGTTGGGGGCTGCATCGGCGGGCACACTCAGCGGCGTGCCAATTGTAGGACCGATGCTGATGAAGGGCGCCAGTGCCCTCTCTGCAGCCACGCAGGCGCCGTTCTCGGACGAGAGCTTCGGGCAGTTGTACGACGACAGCAATAACCGTGCCCGCGAGGTGATGGCGGACAATCCCAAAACTACCTTCGGAGGTAACGTCGTGGGTGCGGTCGCCGGAACCCTTCCGGCGATTGCAGCCGCACCCGAGGCATTTGGGGCTGGTGCGGCGCCATTAGCGGTCCGTTCTGCAGTCAGTGCTTTGACTGGGGGCGGCATAGGCGGCGCGGACGCCGCCGTCAGGTCAGGTGGTGACCCGCATGCGATAGGAACCGGAGCGCTTGCAGGCCTGGCTACAGGGCTTGTAGCGCCCGGCCTTTCGGGTCTCCTGGGGGCCGGTTATCGCGCGACTGCCGACTTCATTTCACGCCGGGCCGGTGCCACTATCGGCGAACTGACGCCGCAGGCTATCAGCCAGCTCTCAAAGGCGATGCAGGCGGACGGCATACCGGCGGCAGAGGTCCAGCAGCGGCTTGCGCAGCTCGGCCCCCAGGCAACCCTTGCGGATCTCGGTCCCAATCTTCAGCAGCAAGCTGCCGGTTTGGTCGCGCGCCCCGGCCCAGCCCGAAGCATTGTACAGGATGCCATCAGAAGTCGGGATGCCGGCGCCAACAGTCGGATAACAGGCGCCGTGGACGACGCTCTAGGACCGGCCCCCATTCCCTCACGAATAGACGCCGGAATTCGCGCCGGTCAGCGCAGCTTGTCGCCAGCCTATGAAGCCGCTCTGCGGGATGCCCGGGCTGTCGACACGCAGCCGATTGCCGATGCGATTGACAGCCAGATTGTAAACCTTCGTGGGGATGCTCAGTCCGCACTCCAGCGTGTGCGCTCGATGCTGAACATTCACGGCACGGAGGTACTTGATCCGCATCCCGCCGCGCTCCTCCAAACCCGCCAGGCAATCGATGGGATGCTGGATGGCGTCACTGAGGGGAATGTTCGCCGAGTGCTCTCCTCTGCTCGTCAGCAAATTGACGATCAACTGGCGCAGTCTGTACCCGGGCTGAAGCAGGTCGATGCGCAGTTTGGGGAGTTCGCTCGGCAGCGTGAGGCATTGGAGAGGGGCCAGACGGTCCTGGACAGCGGCAGAGGCACGCCTAGGCCTCAGGAGCTAGCCGACGAGGTCCAGGCCGCCGCACAGCCTCAGGGGCGTGCCGTAGGGCCTTCTGCGGCTGCTGTGCGCCTTAGGGAAGGTGCAAGGGCTGAGATCGACCGTATCGTCGGGACGAATGCCAATGACCGGGTTGCCCTCCAGCGGCTTATCAAGGGCGAAGGCGATTGGAACGCTCAGAAGCTGGCGACGCTGTTCGGTGGTGAGAGGGCGCAGCGGATCCTGAATGTTCTCGATGCCGAACGGGTGTTTGCCGATACCAGCAACTTCGTCACCCGCAACTCTGCAACCGCCGCCCGCCAGGAGTCGGCCCGGGCATTGGGCGGTGAGACAGGGAGAGGCTTTGGCGTTCGCGAAGGCTACATGGCTGGCGGCACGTTAGGGGCTGCCCGATCAGCCGGGGTCACCGCCGTGGAGCGCATCGTACAAGCCCTTCGTGGTGCTTCCACAGACGCCAATCACGCCGCCCTTGCTCGTGGCCTCATGTCCAACAGCGAATCTGAGATTGCCCGTGCCCTGATGCGGGGGACACGTTCGCCGCGCCTGACCAATGAGATGATGACGGTGGCGAAGGCTCTAATGCTTGGCCCGGCCGCCACGCTGCTCGGGCCTGCCGTCAACGCGAGTGGAAGATAGGCGATGGGCTATCAAGACGGACACCGCGACGATAACCGCCAAGGTCACGATTATCCACGTACCGGTGGGGCCAACCCGGAGTGAAAAGGCGCTGGTGCTTTGATAAACGGCTACGAGAGCAGCGATAAAGATCAATGCGGTGAGAAGCTGAAGAGCTCGGATCATCCCGGCAT
This sequence comes from Mesorhizobium sp. CNPSo 4688, assembly GCF_057784295.1. Lineage (NCBI taxonomy): Bacteria > Pseudomonadati > Pseudomonadota > Alphaproteobacteria > Hyphomicrobiales > Phyllobacteriaceae > Mesorhizobium > Mesorhizobium sp. CNPSo 4688. The sequence continues at coordinate 103,488 of NZ_JBWLUY010000003.1, read as the reverse complement.
TATGGAGCAAATCCGATGACAGGTGAAGGCGCCGCAGAAATCTGCATGTCGCTGGCAGCGGACGTTCGCGCCGTTAGATCATCGGCAAGTGGCTCGACGCTGGGTATGAGCCAACTGGTAGCTCAACTTTTGACAGCGCCTGCATCTACCCCGCTAGATGCGTTGGCACTCACAGCACTTGCGCGCCGGCTTCTGTCTCATGTGGTTGGCCAGTTCGGAGACGATATCGAGGCGCTGGATGACGACGAAACAACGACCGCATATGCCGCCATGCTCCTGTCCCGGGCCATCGCAATCCTAGAGACCGAAACGGGCTACAGCGCCGAAGGCTTCACTGGCGAGACCGACGCTACCAACTGAGTTTGAAAACAATCAGGAGCAACCAGATGCAGACCGTAAAGACGCGCGTGGTGAACCTTGAACGTCGGCTGGGCGACAGCAACGGCGCCGGGCTGTTTTGTGTTGTAAGCGGTGGTCCGTCCGATGACGAGATACAGGCTCTCCTGAAGGCACATGGCATCGATGATGCCAACCCGAACAACATGATTCTGATTTTCAAGACGATTTATGAGGGCAGGGACGGTGGCTTGGCTGCGATACAGCCCAAAGCAGCCCTGCTCTACTCGGAAGCCAGAACGCTTGCGGGGCAGGCTAGATCGAAATGGGCGAATTGATCTGATGGCGAAGGCAGGTGGTGCCAGACCCGGCGCAGGGCGTCCGAAAGGGAGCTTAAGCCAACGTCACGTCGAACTGTTGGCCGGCGCTGTGTCCGAAGGCATTACCCCTGTCGAGTACATGTTGGGCATCATGCGCAATGAGAAGGAGGACGAAAAGCGAAGAGCCTGGGCCGCAGAGAAGGCCGCGCCTTACATCCACCCGAGACCAGCCCCGATCGCTCGGCCGATCGAGATAGCGCTACCCGATACCAGCACGGTGGAGGGGATCAACGAGGCGCTCGCCTGCCTTGTCACCGCTACAGCCGAGGGCAGAATCGCTCCATCGGAAGCTCAAAGCATCTCGGCGCTGATCGAGGCTCAGCGGAAAGCTATTGAAACCGGCGATTTGCTAGAACGCCTGGAGGCCCTTGAAGCTTCAATGGCACGGAAGGAATAGCGATGCTCCGATATCACCAGCGGCTGCAGGATCTTGAGCGGCGACGTAGGCATACGCCTGATCGCCCGGCTAAGACCGACCGCGACGCGATTGTGGCCGAGGCCCTCGCGGGACAGATGTCATCGCTGGTCGGGTTGAACATCCAGCAGCGGGCTGCCGTTGAAGCTGCGTTCCGGGCCGATCTTTAGGCAGCGAGCCATATCCACGTTATTGCTGAAGCTTCCGACGAGTCCGAAGAAGCCTTTGACCGCGTGTTAAAGAAGGTAGTGAAGTCTACAGCACCACCTGAAATGCCGGCGCCGAAAGATAGGCCGGCCAAATAGCGGGACTCGATTCGACTCGAATCACTTTTTCAGGCAATAGCGCAAGTTGACGCGGTGCCGGAACGGTTAACGGGTGGCCCTTGAAAAGCCTAGCAGGGAGTGATGTCCCTAGTGGGTTCGACTCCCACTCGCGTCTCCAGGGGTAGTCTTGGGAGCAGTGCATAACGGGGCGAGAGCATCACACTCGCCCCACCTATCCCCTCCTGTAAACCACTTGTTCACACAGAATCGGGCCTATATAGGTGTACAGTAGTCAGCGGCTACATCACCGGGCTTGCCCGAGTCGTTGGCTATTGTGGGGATAAACCCCACTGGAGACGCGAGTCGAAATCAGAGCCTCACGATTCGAAAGAGTCGTGGGGCTTTGTTTTTACAAGTCCTGTAGCTGCCATTCCCCTACGGCTGGGTAGCGCCTTGGCATGGGCCTGTTCCCGATCATCAGTCTCTAGCAGGCATTGGGTCCACTCAAACGGGTCGTTTGTAGCCCACACCTCGTAAGCCGCCATCCATTCCTCCCTCGGATCACTTTGGCTCGTACCCGTACTGCTTAAGGCGCTTCCTCGCCTTTTCGATTTCCTCTGTTGTGAAGAGTGGATGCCATTTCGGCTGTTCCACTACTAGCGCCTCAACGGTCAGTTCGAGCCGTCCCATTCTATGCAGTGCCTCATAGCCATCTGAAGGGCGTGCAGCATTGATTAGGGTTTTAGCCGTCGCTTGCCCATGCCTATCGCTTAACATCTGCAGGAAAATAGTTGCGTGATAGCCAGCCTCTTTCGCCTTCCGGTAGATATCGAACATGGCAGTTGTAAATTTGGGATATGGATCTTCCGCCATCATTTCCCTCGTCGTTTGTAGACTGCGACGTTAAAATGTCGTGCAGTTCACTGTGTTGCCAAACCGATTGCAAGTAGTCGTTTTCGGCTGACTGTTCTGCATGCCGGCAAGAGCCGCATTCGCTCTGGCGGATGCCCTGCCGCGCCCGGAAATCGCCTCGTTCTGGATGCACTGCGCCATGGCCGGGGTGCCTGGCTCAAAGCCATAGGTGACACATCTGTTTCGGAAATAGGTCGCCTGTTCCGCCTCGGGTGTGGTTGCAAACCATGCTGGCGAACCAGGCCTGCCGATGCCAGAACCGGAGCAGCCGCTTACGAGAATGGTGGCCACTGTCACAACAATACTGATCTTGCGCATGCTGGTTTCTCCCTCGGCGCACTGAACGTCAAAAGCTTCGTGACTGCAAGGAGCTAAGATGTGACGACCGTCTCCACTTGTCCGAGGCTCAATTCCTATGCGAAACTTTGGCGATTGAAGTTGGAGGGGTCGATAGATGTCTCGTCACTATTTGTTCCCAAACGAGGGCGAACCGCTCCGCATGTCTCTAAGGTTGGTGCAGGGGCTGGTCTTCGGGAAGGATTTTCTTCCGCAGTTTGCCAACACTAAGCAGCGCGTACTCTCCGCTGCCTTGGAAATCGTAGACGGGAAACCTACTCGGATCAGCCGCACAGAAGGCTCGATCTGGGCATTTGACAGCGCTGGGGGTATTCGGGATGGGCTCCATGAAGCCATGACCCTGGTGATGCAGTCTATCGAGGATCCGCCGAGCGGCGGAACCGTAGTTGAGCTGCGCCCAAGGGCAGGCAAACAGAAGCTGCAAAGAGAATTTCGCTGGGAACCCTCCAAAGCCGATATCGAGCGGGTGCTTGCTGATATCTGGCCCAAAAAGAAGACCGATCGATTGAAGTCTGTCGGAGGCATTGCGCAGCGCCGGCCGCAGATGACCTTCGAGGCACGGCACGCCCTCGACGAGGTCTCGTCAACGTTCTGGAAGATTTCAAACGCAATCGAAGCGCTCAAGGAGCCCAGTCAGAAAGCGTTTGCTTTTGCCGCGCGGGAGCGAGCGCACACCGAAGTTGAATATTCTCATCTCTACCACGCGGTAGCCGAGATGTCAGATTGGCATCTGGAGGTGGAAAAGCGCCATCGGACCGGCAAGGGAGTCTGGTACGCCGTAATCGAGGTTCTGCGGTGGAAAGACCACACCGGAGACCCGATCGAGCGACATCATGAACGCTGCGAAAGTCGCGACAAGGCCGTCGCGGCTGCTCGCCGATTGTTGGCTCTACACTCGGATAAGTTCAACGCAGACACCACCGTTGAGGCCGAGACAATGACTGATCTGGAGTGGACGGCGCGCGCATATCCAGAGTGAGCGCGATTGAGTCTCCGTCGTTCTACTTCTTTCTCAGTCTTACGCCGGCGCCTCCTCCGTTCTCAGGGATGAATTCTATCCCTGCCACTTCAAGGGCAGACCTGATAGCCAGCTTTGCGTCATCGGAGATTTGCCGCCGACTTTTCTCAAAATCCACGATTGTCGACAGGCCCAGGTTTGAGGCTTGGGCGAGCGCCGGCTGGGTCCACTCGATAAGCGCTCGACCGGCGCGCGATTGACTTGGCGTTATCATTTCAACATTTTCTGTTGACGGGAATTGGCTTAGAGCGTATCAACATAAACTGTTGATTGCAACCCAGCCGGAGAAATCAAATGCCGAACACCTCTGTTCGGGCTGCCGCCGAAGGCATGCCCAATGTCAACCGCCGCAACCTCTTGCTTGGTGCGGCTGCTATCTCGACCGTTGCCGCCGTCGCGACGGTCACACCTCAAGCTCATGCCGCGCCGACCAGCCTGGAAGAGGCAATCGCCGCCTGTCAGCGGGCCGAACAAAACTACGGGGTCGTTGTGGCTCGGGAAAACGCCATCGCCAATGAATTGGACGACAGGCTCTTCCCGGAGTGGACGCCACCGGGCGGACTCACTTCGATCTGGTGGCACCATCGGCCCAAGGGCTTCCGGTCGTCCGCCGACCTCGAAGCCGAGATTGCCCGCAAACTAGCAAACGTTGAGCAGTCGTGGTCGTCGGGCTTGATGAACCGCGCCGCATACAATCGGTGGAAGACCACTCTTGCCACTGAAGGCCGCGAGGGGGTGGCATCGCTGCGCCAGCAGGAAGCCGTCATTGAAGCAAGCGGCTACCGTGACGCTATGCAGCAGGCTGACGAAGCCATCGCTGTCTGGAACACTGCATTCCAAGACTTGATCCGACATCCCTGCGGGACGATGGCCGAAGTGAGGGCGAAGTCAGCGGCTCTCATTCACGGCTACCAAGCCCTCGGCGTTGCAATCGATGACGTTGAGTTTGTCGCCTGTCTGGCATCCTTCGCCGGGGAGGGCTGACCATGGGCGTGGTCCTCGCTTTCCGTCCGAAGCCGGCGCCGGTCGGCGAACTGGACGAAATCATCGCATGGCTCAAGCCTGCCACTGACTGGCGGTCTGGCCGGATGCAGATCGAACTGGCGTATCATTTCCGCATGGTCGCCGATTATCGCCGGATACTCGCGACCGACATCTACGGCAAAGACAGCCCTGAAGCTGTCGGTGCCAGCGAGCTTTCCGAAAAGGCGTTTCGCGTCTGGCAGATTGAAGGCCTGAAGCAGATATTCATCCCGGCCGACTGCGTTCGCCATCTTCGCTGGAAGCAGGAATGGTTGCGGCGCAACGGCGGCGGCTCGCCTGAAACCGCGCTTGCCATCGCCCGCGACGAAGCCGCCTTCTCGGGGCGCATCGCCCTTTACGCGCGCCAGCAAGCCACGCGGCGGGGCAACAGGCTGGCGGTGCCGCTATGAACGCGCACGTTCGGCTATCAGACCCGACCGTCCGGCGCTCGATCGAAGACGAGATAGAGCGGCTGATTTCCCTGCTCGACTTTGTAGAGCCGGACCCGGATCTCGAACCTTATCTGGCTGGCGGCGCCGAAGTCGTCGGCACTGACGACAGGGAAGGGGACAGCAGCGACGACGAAGAGGGAGCCGACGCGGAATATAGCCTCGGCTGGACCGAATCGGGCAGCCAGGGCCGCGACGCTTGGGAGAGCGCCGGCTGCCAATACATTGCCGGGATCGACGGCGAACAGTGATCAACGGCACTTTCCCAAGATAGCCCGCTGCCTCACGGTCGCGGGCCATTTTGTTAGCCCGCGTTATGCGCGTCTCGCCGAGTATCTCGCACAACTGTGGAACGCGTGTGTGATGTCGTCACGGGAAATCCCGATGTCGCTGAGCATGTCGTCTGGTGACTCGCTGAGCTCGTCGGTTGCCTTCAACTGCGCCTTCTGTTCAGCTCGATGATGGAGCCAATCGGCAAGAGGACCAACTACGACAAGAGGAAGGTTCAGAAGCATAGGAAGGTTCACAAGCATCGGAGTACTCCCTTCACCGCTGCAGGAAACTACACGCTGCAAGCTAGGCCGATGCGTCGATGCGTCTGTGACAAAATTCACAGATGCCTGACGGACGGGCTTTTCATTTAGTGGAGCCTAACAGCGTGATCAGCGGGCATAACTCTAGATTGGGCGATTATATATTTGACAAACCCAAGCGGGTCCTCCGCCGGGATGGTCCCCGGTTAACCGAAGCGCAGGATCGCGCAACGCCGGGTTCAGGGCGGGTCCTGTGCTCGGTCTGGAGTTAGACCGAATCAGATAATATTCGATTCAATTGGGTCCGAGACTCCAACAAGGAGCCGTACCCGGTTTCCACAGGGGTAGACATTCCCTACGGCTGGTCAGGCCAGCTTGGATTTAACTCGTACCCTTGGGCACGAAGAAACACGTCCATCTGAATCTATGATAGGCCTCGTACTTCGTGTGGGGAATTATCGTCCGGTAGAACGTCATGAGGCGCTCACAGAGATGGTAGCGGTCATCAGCGGAGGCTTGGGCGCGTCCCTTGGGGATAAACCACTCTGGCTCTTGAGGCTCGTTCAGATAGGCGGGACGGGGCAGGCGGACGTAGTAGCCGTCTTCGGTCTCTCTCACAGCGCTAGCGTCTATCGGGTAGCAATCTTTGTTGCCGCAGCAATCATATAGCATCACCGGGTCTTTTTTGCCGGTATACCAATCGTGAGCATCTGCGTCGGCGGCCAAGAGAAGCCATGCCAGCGCGGCCAATCCCCGCTGTTTCATGATACCCCTCAAATTTGAGGAGGATGGTATATTAGCTATCGATAATTGTCAGCAGGGCCGCCTGTTGGGTTTGTCAAATATACAATCCCCCTAGATTGGGGATTAGCGACGGATGATCAAACGGCGGCTTCTGCGCGAGGAGGCTTCGCCGATGAACGCCATGCTCCCTAGCCTACCTTGATGCTCGCTGCCGGCGGCTTCTGCCGACCTTCGCGCCAATGTCTCACTTGCAGATAGGCAGCGGCTGCATGGTCGCAGCGTGCTCGGGATGGGCCATTGGCTTTCAAGAGCACTTCCGCAGCGCTTTGGGAGAGACCGTGCTTCTGGGCAAAAAAGTTCGGGTCGTAAGGGTGTTTGTCCGAGGTCGGATCGATGCTCTCTAATTGTCTACCCATGGCGCGGCTCCTCCATTCTAGCGCCACAAACACCCCGCCCCGTAAAAGGTTCCGGAACCATTTTAGCGCAAGCTAATTGAATCGCCGGGTGTGGGTGTGTTAATGCGTTTGAAGTTCATCGAGCCTTTGTTGCCGACCCTTGTAGATAAGCCTCCCGAAGGCAACGACTGGATTCACGAAGTCAAGTTCGACGGCTACCGCTCTCAGATCATCATTGACCACGATGTGCGCATCTTCACGCGCAACGGCCATGACTGGACGGCGAAATATCGGGACCTGGCCGGCGCCGCGAAAAGGCTGGGCGTTGAAAACGCCATCATCGACGGCGAAATAATCGTGCTCAATGAAGCCGGCCTTTCGGACTACCAAGCGTTGCGCAAGGCAATCACCCGCCGCCAGCACGACCTCTATTTCGTCGGCTTCGATCTCTTGCACCTCAACGGGCACGATTTGCGAGATATGGACCTCGAAGACCGGCGCGAAATCCTGGAAGGAATCATTCTCCCCGATGATCGAATTCAATTCAGCCAAGCGTTGCCCGGAGACGCCAAGGCCATCTTTCATCTAATTGACGAAGCCGGCCTTGAGGGCATGGTATCGAAGCGCCGCGACAGCAAATACCGTAGTGGCCGGTCCACCAGCTGGCTGAAGATCAAGAGCTACATGGTGGAAGAATACGACCTTCTCGGCGTCGAGCGAGAGCCAGGTAAGCCGGCCTTCGCCCTCATGGCCGACCGCGCAACCGGACAATATGTCGGCTCGGCCTTCATCAACGCGCGGGGCGCAATTCGAGACCGCCTATGGAAGCGCGTCCAGGAGCACGCCGGGCCTTCTCCGAAGGGAATGAAGCGGCCGGCGACGCAGTGGGTCAAGCCGGGCCTGATCGGCCGCGTGAAGCACTTGCGTGGAGAGGACGATTTGCGGCACGCTTCCCTGCAAGACTTCCGAGAGGAGGAGTAGAGACGTGTCGGCCGATCGATTGAAGGTCCGGGATGCCGGCGGGGATGGCTACCAAGTGCTCGATTATGACGGCGAGCCCATAGCCATTTGCGCCACCATCGTTGACGCTGCGAGGTTCGTGCACGGTCGAGCAGCGCGGTTCTGGCTAGACTGGGACCGCACCGTCATCGCTGGCCAAACGGCGCCAGGCGACTTTAGCCCAAGCTTCCTCGGCTCAGATGCAGTCGGGCGGATTCAGGCCGAGCGGCATGGACAGAGCGCCGGCAGTTGGTTCTGGTCCATATCCACCCATGACAATCGTTGGCGTAAGCATGGTGGACAGCGGGGCCGAGAGCCGAGCAAGGAGATGGCAGTGGTTGCGCTGGAGCACGAGTTCACCCGCTACCTTGCCGAAACACCGCCGGGCCCTTCGCCCTATGCCCTGGCCAAGGGTCTCTAATGCGGACACGAGATCGTAAAAACCGTACATTAGAATTCCATTGAATCCGCCATCAGACGCATTATGAATCCGCCAGTCACCATTCTGTTTCCAGCCCTTGTATGGGAGGTTGCACCATGGATAAGCGGGTTGTTACGGTCTCATCTCTCGACTGCGATATTGTTCGCAGCGCCTTCAGAAAATCCGTCATCGAAGAGAACATCCCCGAAGACCGGTGGCGAGAACACGCCGCGCTCTTGATCCGCGACTTTACAGGCAGCGACAGCGATGACATCGATCCCGAATTGCTGGAGTGGATCACACGGAAGTAGGGGCCAGAATGCGGGCTTCTCTCAAGAGCGACGACCAATTGTGTGGACCCAGAAAGGCGATTAGCTCGCTGGCCTGTGCGTAGGTAATTCCAGTTTCGCTGACAAGACGGCGAGCAGCACCATCCGTCGCCGGTGGCTTTCTTTGCTCGTCAACCATGATGGCAGTCCTTCCGTATCGCCTAACGGGGTGTAACACGGAATGGTTCCGAACGCTCAGTGGCTCGTGTAATTGCCGTCAACGACGCCGCCGAGATTCTCGTTAAGGCTTCCCTTTATGATGGCTACGCCCTTGCCATGCGAGTCGGCGGCATCGCAATACGCAGCGATAGCGATGCTCAGTTGCCCGTCTCGACCCGCAGCCATCCACCTTTCGGTCGAGACGTGGACGAATATCCCAGGTCCGCTGAAACCGGTAGCGTCGCTGCGCCTAATGCTGTCTATCGTGTTATCCCATGAAGCAAGCACGGCTTTCGCGTTGATCTTTGCGCAGCCCTCGTAGACTGGGGCATTGACGCCCGAAGAAGCGGCGCTGGCCGTCGGACTCTCGTCATGGCCTTTGAACATCCAAACAAGGCCGAACGCGACAATAGCGACGGCTGCAATCCTGGCTCGTTCGCCCATACTTCCCCTCCGTTCCCCAGGGCAGCATCGCGCCGGTAGAGCGCGAACGCAAGCCGGCTCCCGAGGGTCTTGGCGAGGCTCCAATCGCCGCGCTATATCGGCCGCATGGGCAAAGGCTGGACTTTCCAATCGCTGATCGATGACAAGATGACGGTGACGGCTCACTGTCACAATATCGCGTGCCACCATAGCCAGGCGCTCGACCCAAGCTTCGCGATCGGTTCGGGCCTGATGCCCCAGCGATGGCCGATGATCTCACTCCGAAGCTGAAGTGCGCCAAGTGCGGCAGCAAGAAGGTTGGGCTGATCTACTCGCCTGACACCACGCCGAACGCCTATCGTAAGGCCAGCCAATGACCGATAAGCCGGTGACCACGTACAGTTTTCAGTTACGGTTCGGCGGCTTGTAGCTCTCCCACCGCGATAGACGGGTCTCGATGTCGAAGCGGGACGCCTCGAAGTTGGTGCCGACCTTGTTTTTACCGTCGAGCCGATACATCTCGTCCTCGACATCGTCGACAGGCTGGGTCGATCGCACCACCCGCAGCCATAGCGATCGTGCTCGATCGCAAACGTCCTTGACCCGGCTCATTTCTTCCTCCTGTTTCCAGCGCTGCTAGCTCAGAGCAGTAAGTGAATTGCCAGAAGCTCGACGATCAGCAAAACGGCGCACACCGCGCCCCCAAGGGCATAGCCTCGCCAATATTGGCGAACATCCTGATCGGTTTGAAACGTTTCTACCCAAAGCCCGTCAGGGGCAATGCCAAGGCAAATGGGGATCGGCATCGTGGCCGGCACGATTGCAGCAGGCGCTAAAGCAGCTTGACCCGACATGCAGGCGGCCCTCTCGACCGCGAAGAAGTCTGCATATTAGTCCTCGCTAACCAATGGCGCAACGGCTGGCTTTGTGGCGCCACTGACGGCGCTGCGCTTAAAGTTGTACGGGCTTAATTAAGCCGTCGCTCATACGCAGCGTTCATTGTCATTGAGCTGACGGCTGGAGCGTCCCCTCCAGCCACTCCCAGCTTGGCCCGTTGCCGTGGCTCTCACTAAGCCGGCAGCGGGCTTTTTGTTCTCCAGCCCCCTTAGGCCCCTGCACAGCAAAAAATATTGTCGGGGGTCGAGATTCCATCTCGCGGTGCCCCGGCGGTGCCCCGACCGATCTACCGCTAGGCGGGCCTGGTCAGGCGGTGGTTTAACTATTTGAAAACATTAGAAGATGACTGGTGGAGCCAATCGGAATCGAACCGACGACCTCTTGAATGCCATTCAAGCGCTCTCCCAACTGAGCTATGGCCCCACTCCGGCAGTCAGCCGGCGCCGTTGCCGGCGTAGAGGTCCGGAGCGGTTTCAACACCGCGCCGTTTAGTGCAGGCGGCTTCTAACCCCGCCTTCCCTGAATATCAAGCCTGCAAGAACCGCTTTTTCGTCACAGCTCAAGAAAGCCTGCGGGCGCATATGCCCGCGGCCGATCAGACCTCGTCGTCGTCGTCGCCGACGCCGATCATGTCGGCGACATCGTCATCTTCTTCTTCTTCGTCGGCAAGGAACGTATCGTCCTCGTCGTCGCCGAGGTCCACATCGTCCTCGTCGTCGCCCAGATCCGGAAGGTCGTCGCCGGCCTTGACGTCTTCGTCGGCCTCTTCAAGCGAGACGACTTCAACGCCTTCTTCTTCCTCGGCGTCTACTTCCTTCTCGGCCACTTCCTCTTCCTCTTCGATGGCGGCGATCTTGCCTTCCTCGAAGTAGGAACGCGGATAGGTCTTGCCCGTATAGGGCGAGACGATCGGGTCCTTGTTCAGGTCGTAGAATTTTCGACCCGTCTCAGGGTCGACACGCTTTGTGCCAAGTTCGTTTTTTGCCACGGCAAGCCTCGTCAGTAAAAGAGTGGTCCCCATAACCACAGTTTACCGCGCTGTCAAAGCGAAAAGCCGGCGTCACAAAACCAAGTACTGAAAGGCCCCGCGCCAAGTGACGACCATGGGGATGACCATTTGTGCCCGCCGTGATACGAGACCGCCGCAACAAATGAAAAGCGCCGGTGCGCCGGCATTCCGTCCAGGGAAATTCCATGTCTCACGCCGCCGCTGCCAAGCCGGCCACCGCCCGCAAATCCCTAGCCCTTTCCGGCACCGCCCGCGTGCCGGGCGACAAGTCGATCTCGCACCGTTCCATGATGTTCGGCGGCCTGGCCTCCGGCGAAACCCGCGTCAGCGGCCTGCTGGAAGGCGAGGATGTGATGCGCACGGCCGCCGCCATGAAGGCGATGGGCGCGCATATCGAGAAGCGCGGCGCCGAATGGGTGATCCGCGGCACCGGTAATGGCGCGCTGCTGCAGCCCGAAGGCCCGCTCGACTTCGGCAACGCCGGCACCGGCTCGCGCCTCACCATGGGTCTTGTCGGCACTTATGACATGGAAACGACCTTCATCGGCGACGCTTCGCTGTCCGGACGGCCGATGGGCCGCGTGCTCGAACCCTTGCGCCAGATGGGCGTGCAGGTGCTGAAGGCGACGCCCGGCGACCGCATGCCGATCACGTTGCATGGGCCGAAGCACGCTGCACCCATCACCTACCGCGTGCCGATGGCCTCGGCGCAGGTGAAGTCGGCCGTGCTGCTGGCCGGTCTCAACACGCCGGGCATTACCACCGTCATCGAGCCGGTGATGACGCGCGACCACACCGAAAAGATGCTGAAGGGTTTTGGCGCCAATCTCTCGGTCGAGACCGACGAGCGCGGCGTGCGCCACATCTTCATCGAAGGCCAGGGCAAGTTGACCGGTCAGACCATCGCCGTGCCTGGCGATCCGTCCTCGGCCGGCTTCCCGCTGGTCGCGGCACTCATCGTGCCGGGCTCGGACATTGTCATCGAAAACGTGCTGATGAACCCGACCCGCACCGGCCTTTTGCTGACGCTCCAGGAAATGGGCGGCCAGATCGACATCTTGAACCCGCGCAATGCCGGCGGCGAGGACGTCGCCGATCTGCGCGTGCGCTACTCCGACCTCAAGGGCGTCACCGTGCCGCCCGAGCGGGCGCCGTCGATGATCGACGAATATCCGGTGCTGGCTGTTGCCGCGAGCTTCGCCGAGGGCGAGACGCTGATGCAGGGGCTGGAAGAATTACGGGTGAAGGAATCCGACCGATTGGCCGCGGTTGCCAACGGGTTGAAGATCAATGGCGTTGACTGCACCGAGGGTGAAGCTTCGCTCGCGGTGCGCGGCAAGCCCGGTGGCAAGGGGCTCGGTGGCCATCCCAATGGGCAGGACACGACCGTGCAGACCCATCTCGACCACCGTATCGCTATGAGCTTTCTGGTGATGGGCCTGGCGACGGAAAAGCCGGTGACCATCGACGACGCCGCCATGATTGCGACCAGCTTCCCGGAGTTCATGGGGCTGATGAAGGGTCTGGGCGCGGAGATCGGGTGATCAAGACTGAATTAGACCCGGCGTAAAGGAAGTATTGATCTGCAGCCCATATTTTTCTGACCGATGCAGTGCGCTTCACGGGTGGCATAGGTTGTTTTTGGTCGAAGGAAGGCTCAGCGCCGTCAAAGATCTCGCGGATGGTCGTTTTGCGTATTCGCGCGGTCCGAAAAAGCCTGCCGCAATCTTGACCCGAGAGCAACTCGACGAGGTTCAGCGCCTTAATGGCGTGCGTCAGATATTGCCGTACTGCTTTCTGGTTCTCGGTAGCGTTGTCATCTTTGTCCTCAACAAGGATCAGATGCCCTTGACTGCATCCGTGGCAGTCGGTGCGACAGTTGCCGCTATTAGCGCTTTTGTCGTCATCACAATGACGATGCGAATTGGTAAGATATTGGACGGGGCCGCCTCGCAAACCGACTTGCCAGATCGTATTCCCTTCGCAGCGTTCTTTGGGAGCTCGTTGCGGTCCAGCAGTGATCTCCGAGTACGCATGGGCAAATGGTTTTGGGGTTGTACGTGCGTAGCCTCCATCGTCGTCCCGATAGCAAAATATCTAAAGTCCGAGAACATAGGCTGGACCGACACCCTCGCCATGTTCGGATTTGCGATATTTTCCTATGTGTTGTTCAGAGCGTTTTCGGCAGAGCGCCGACGCAGGAAGACTGTCGCAATTACTGACAGGGACTGATCGATAGCCGCCAATTTCGTCCTTGATTTAACGGCCCGCCTCAGCTTCAAGCAGCGGTATGATAGCCGCTAACGAAGAAGCTGGTTTCACCATCGCCATCGACGGACCCGCCGGCGCCGGCAAGGGCACGCTCGCCCGCAGGCTGGCCGACCACTACCGCCTCAACCTGCTCGATACCGGCCTGACCTACCGCGCCGTAGCGCACACGCTGATCCGGCACGCGCTGCCGCTCGACAATGTCTCGGCGGCCGAAACCGCCGCCCGTCAGGTCGATCTGGCAAAGCTCGATCGTGCCGTGCTGTCGGCGCATGCGGTTGGCGAGGCGGCGTCGAAGGTCGCGGTTTACCCGACCGTGCGGCGCATCCTGGTCGAAAAGCAGCGCGACTTCGCCAAGACGCCGCCGGGTGCGGTGCTCGACGGGCGTGACATCGGCACCGTGGTGTGCCCAGACGCCGACATCAAACTCTATGTGACGGCGAGCGCGGAGGTGCGCGCGCAGCGCCGGCTGGCGGAGATCGAAAGCATCGGCGGCACCGCCAATTTCACCGAAATCCTCGCCGATATCGTGCGCCGCGACGAGCGCGACATGGGCCGCGCCGACTCGCCACTGAAGCCGGCGACGGACGCGCACTTGCTTGATACCTCCGAAATGGCTATAGAGGCCGCGTTTCTGGCGGCCAAAGCGATCATCGACGACGCCCTGGCCAAGAGAGATAAAGCCTGATTGAAGGTTTTCGTCGAGTTTCCGTTGCCGGAAGCGAAGAAAATACCCATATCGGGCACGAACCAGCCTGCCAGCATTCTTCATGCGCCGGAATTGCCGCTTAGGCGGCCCAGGGCTTTTGTAGCCCGGAACGCCGGCAGGCCAACGCAACGCTAACCCACGGCGCCCGTCCCGCTTCAGATGCGGGGCACTCCAGGAGAAAATATGTCAGCTGCAAATCCCACTCGCGACGATTTCGCGAGCCTGCTCGAAGAATCATTTACCACCGGTCACTCCGGCGAAGGTCAGGTCGTCAAGGGCACGATCCTGGCGATCGAAAAAGACATGGCCATCATCGATGTCGGCCTCAAGGTCGAAGGCCGCGTGCCGCTGAAGGAATTCGGCGTCAAGGGCAAGGACTCGACGCTCAAGGTCGGCGACACGGTCGAGGTCATGGTCGAGCGCATCGAGAACGCACTGGGCGAAGCCGTCCTGTCGCGCGACAAGGCCCGCCGCGAAGAGAGCTGGGTCAAGCTCGAAGAGAAGTTCACCAAGGGTGAGCGCGTCGAAGGCGTCATCTTCAACCAGGTCAAGGGCGGCTTCACCGTCGACCTCGACGGCGCCGTGGCCTTCCTGCCGCGCAGCCAGGTCGATATCCGCCCGATCCGCGACGTCTCCCCGCTGATGCACAACCCGCAGCCCTTCGAGATCCTCAAGATGGATCGCCGCCGCGGCAACATCGTGGTGTCGCGCCGCACCGTACTCGAGGAAAGCCGCGCCGAACAGCGTTCGGAAATCGTGCAGAACCTCGAAGAAGGCCAGGTTGTCGAAGGCGTCGTCAAGAACATCACCGACTACGGTGCGTTCGTCGACCTCGGCGGCATCGATGGCCTGCTGCATGTCACCGACATGGCATGGCGCCGCGTCAACCATCCGACCGAAATCCTCAACATCGGTCAGACGGTCAAGGTGCAGATCATCCGCATCAACCAGGAAACCCACCGCATCTCGCTCGGCATGAAGCAGCTCGAGTCGGATCCGTGGTCCGAGATCGGCACCAAGTTCCCGATCGGCAAGAAGATCAAGGGTACCGTCACCAACATCACCGACTACGGCGCGTTCGTCGAGCTGGAGCCGGGCATCGAAGGCCTCATCCACGTTTCGGAAATGTCGTGGACCAAGAAGAACGTGCACCCCGGCAAGATCCTGTCGACGACCCAGGAAGTCGACGTTGTGGTGCTCGAGGTCGATCCGGCCAAGCGCCGCATCTCGCTCGGCCTCAAGCAGACGCTCGAGAATCCGTGGCAGGCTTTTGCCTCGAGCCATCCGGTCGGCAGCCAGGTCGAGGGCGAGGTCAAGAACAAGACCGAGTTCGGCCTGTTCATCGGCCTCGAAGGTGACGTGGACGGCATGGTGCACCTCTCCGACCTCGACTGGACCCGTCCAGGCGAGCAGGTCATCGAAGAGTACAATCGCGGCGACATGGTCAAGGCGCAGGTGCTCGACGTCGACATCGACAAGGAGCGCATCTCGCTCGGCATCAAGCAGCTGGCCAAGGATACGGTCGGCGAAGCCGCGACTTCGGGCGAACTGCGCAAGAACGCGGTCGTCACCTGCGAAGTCATCGGCGTCAAGGATGGCGGTCTGGAAGTGCGGCTGGTCGACAGCGGCATCGAGACCTTCATCAAGCGCTCCGACCTCAGCCGTGACCGCGACGAGCAGCGCCCCGAGCGCTTCACCGTCGGCCAGAAGGTTGACGCTCGCGTCATCGCCTTCGACAAGAAGACCCGCAAGCTGCAGGTCTCGATCAAGGCGCTGGAAATCGCCGAAGAGAAGGAAGCGGTCGCACAGTACGGCTCGACCGACTCCGGCGCTTCGCTGGGCGACATCCTGGGCGCCGCGCTGAAGAAGCAGGGCAGCTAAGCCGCTTCGCGCACCGCGTAAGCACCTGCCGCGCCTCGCGCGGCCTGAACCAAGAAAACCCGCGGGCTGCAAGGCTCGCGGGTTTTTTCATACGCGGTGAGAGCTGGCTGGCGGCGGCCTTACGAGGCGGTTGGCACAAGACAAAGACGGTGGAACCCCTTCAATTCGGCACGGGCGGCTGTAGGTTCGGGCGCATGTCGTTTGCCGGCATAGACGTGGGATGTCACGCCCTTCGGGCAAAAGAGAAGCATTGCGCATGAAGGTCGTCGAACTCTATCGCTATCCGGTCAAGAGCCTGCGCGGCCATGCCGTGCCTAGCGCCGATATCGAGATCATGGGCATGGAAGGCGACCGTCGCTGGATGGTCGTCGACAAGGACGGACAGTTCCTCACCATTCGCCAGATACCGGCAATGACGACGATCGATGTCGAGCATCGCGGCACGGGCATCCTGCTGAAGCATGACAGGCATGGCACGCTCGTCGTCGAGGCTCCAGGCCCAGGCGCCGCGCTGCGCCAGGTCAAGATCTGGAAGGACATGGTTGTTGCGCGGTCGGGCGATCCAGCCGCCGGCGCCTATCTCTCGGCGATTCTTGGCCGGCCCGTCGATCTCGTCTATTTCGACGATCCGAAAAACCGGCCGGTCGACCCGGAATTCGGCCAGCCTGGCGACTACGTCAACTTTGCCGACGGTTTTCCGCTGCTGATCGCCACGACGGGCTCGCTGGAGCATCTGAACAGCCATCTTGCCGCGCCCATCAAGATGGCGCGGTTTCGCCCGAACATCGTCCTCGACGCGGAAGGCGCATGGCCCGAAGACAGCTGGAAGACGATCCGCATCGGCTCTGTCGAGCTGCGGATCGCAAAGCCCTGCTCGCGCTGTGTCATCACCACCCGCGATCCGCACAGCGGCGAGCAGCCGGACCCGCGCGAGCCGTTGCAGACGCTTGGGCGTCTCCACCGCTCCGCCAAGGGCGGCATCATCTTCGGCCAGAATGCGATTCCGAACAACGCCGGCACGATCTCAATCGGCGACGCAGTCGAGGTCGTGGAGGCGGGTGTCTCGAACCTGACATAGTCGCGGGGTCTTCTAATTCCGTGGAAGCGTCGGCGGCCGCCATGCTCGCCAGGTCGGCAAAGGCCGCTAGTGGAAGCCAGACGATCGGAGGCCCCATGACCCGCATCGGTTTTGTCGCAGCATTCCTGTTGGCCGGCACAGTGGCGGCGTCACCGGCATTGCCACCCTACTGGCAGCGCAAGGCCGAGATCGACGCCATCACCGACAGCGGCGATGTTGCGCGCAGGCTGGAAAACCATGGCCCCATCGACATGATCGCGCATGTCGGAGACGACCACTACCAGGTAGGCGCCGGCGGCTGCACGCTCGAAGTGTTTGTCGTCAACGACACCAGCGGCGAACAGATGCCGGGGCCGCGCAAGTTCAAGCTGCAGATGGGCGAACTCGTCTGCAAATGAGCTGCCCCGCGGCGTCGCCTCCTCAGGCGCGGCCGTAAAGTGGCACCAGCGTGCCGCTCATCGCCAGATTGGCCGGTGATGCCAGATAGGCGATGGCTTCGGCGGCAGCTTCCAGGCTGACCCATTTGGTGACATCGGCATCCGGCATGTCGGCGCGGTTGGCCGGCGTATCGAGCGTCGAGGGCGCAATCGCGTTGACCAGTATGCCCTTGTGCTTCAGCTCTTCCGCCATTGCCACAGTCATTGCCGCCACCGCGGCCTTGCTGGCGGCATAGGCGACCATGCCGGCGCCACGGCGCGGGTCGAGGCCGGCGCGGGCCGTGACATTGACGATGCGGCCCGCAATGGCCGAGCCAAGCATGGAGCGCACCGCGGCGCGGCAGCACAGGAAAGCGGTGCGCGCGTTGGTGTCCATCATTTCGGCAAAGGAAGCGGATTCGATCTTCTCAACCGGTGCCGCGGCAAAGCCGCCGGCCAGATGGATGGAGGCCCACAGATCGGGAACGCTGTCGTAGAAGGCATCGACCTTGGCGGGATCGGCGAGATCGACATTATGCGCCAGCCGGACGCGCTCATCAGCCGTGAAAGGAAAATGCGACGGGGCCGACGCGTGCGCATTGGGCACGTGGCAGATCGCGCCGTCGGCCAATAATTTGCCGACGACCGCAGCACCAAGCGCGCCAGTGCCGCCGGTGACCACGATATGCCTGCCCTGAAGTGTTTCCGTCATCCTGGACCGCTCCTGTAATTTTTTATGATTATGTCGTTGTTTCGCCGCGCCCGACGCAGAGCGTCGCCCCTTTTGCACGATCACTCAACCGCCATCTCGACATGGCAGTGTTGCGTCTTTGCATCGCTCGAAGCTGCCGGCACCCCGCTTTGCCGGCGCATGGACGTACGGCGAATGGCAAGGCGTCAATCGATGGTGATTTCGATGACGTGCGGTAGCCCGGTTGCGTGTGCGCGTATGAGCGCATCGGCAAGATCAGCAGTACCGGCAAGCCGTTCGGCGGCAATGCCGTAAGCCTCGGCCAGCTTGCAGAAATCCGGCGGCGCCGGCGACACGCCGACTGGTTCGACGCCGACATCGAGCATCGAAGTCTCGATCTCGCGATAGCCTCTGTTGTTCCAGACGACGAAGATGACCGGCGCCGGAGCATCGAGCGCCGCGCCCAGTTCCGGCAGGGTGAACTGGAAGCCGCCATCGCCAGTGAGACACACCACCGGCACGCCGGGCATGGCAAGCGCGGCGCCGATCGCCGCCGGCGGCCCATAGCCGAGTGCGCCGAAGCCGGTGGCGGCGTTGAACCAGCCGCCCGGCCGGTCGTGGTCGTAATAGAGATTGGCGGCGTAGATCGGCTGTGTCGAATCGCCGACGATGATGGCACCCGGCAAGGCGTCGCGGATGGTTTCCACCGCATGCACCTGTGCCGCATAGGCCGGGCTCAGTTCGGCAAAGGCCGCTTTTCGTGCCACGTCGGCGCGGCTCTCGCCGTCCTTCGCTGCGACATGATCAGGGCCCATCGCGGCAAGCAAGGTTTCGATCGCCTCAGCGCAATCGGCCTGGATGCCGACGCTCACCGGGCGGCGGGCGAGCTGGTCGGCGCCGATATCGATGCGGATCAGATTGGCCGGCAAGACAAAACCGCCGTCGCTGTAGCCGTCATAGTCGGTCGGGCCGAATTCGGTGCCGGCGGCGATGACCAGATCGGCGCCGGCCATCAGCGCACGCACCGCTTTCAGGCTGGGGCTGGCAGGCACGCAAAGCGGATGCGCATGCAGCAGGCCCCGTGCATTGGCCGTCTGGACGACAGGCGCTCCCAGCCGCTCGGCCAGGCGCTGCAAGGGCTCACCGGCGCGCTTGGCGCCGCCGCCGGCCAGGATCAGCGGCCGGCGCGCGGCGGCGATCAGTCTGGCGGCTTCGGCAATGGCCGCGCCATCCGGCGCAGGTGGCGCCGCATTGGTGAGCAGAGCAGTGATGCCGTCGGCCGGTTTGACCATGACATCGGTCGGGATTTCGATATGCACAGGCCCCGGTCGCGAAGACGAAAACAGCGCGAAGGCCTGCGCCAAAGCGCCGGGCAACTCGCCGGCCTCGGTGACGCGCTGCGAAAACAGCGCCACCTTTTCCATCATGCCGCGCTGGTCCGGCAGTTCGTGCAGGAAGCCCAGCCCCTTGCCCAGCGTCGGCATCGCGTTGACGCCCGAAATCACCAGCATCGGCACGGAATCGGCGCGCGCCTGGCCCATGGCGGTGATGGTGTTGGTCAGTCCCGGTCCGGTGATGACGAAGGCAACGCCCGGCCTGCCGCTGGCGCGCGCATAGCCGTCGGCCATGAAGCCTGCGCCCTGTTCGTGGCGCGGGGTGATGTGACGGATCTTCGAGCGCGCCAGGCCGCGGTACAGCTCGACCGTGTGGACGCCGGGAATGCCGAAGACGGTGTCGACGCCATGCGCCTCGAGCAGCGTGATGAGGGCTTCGCCGAGCGTTGTCATTTGTCTTTTCCCCTTTCCGGTGCGAGGCCGAGCTCGGCCTCTATGGCTTTGACGCCGATCGCCGCCAATTCGCCAGGCGAGAACATCTCTGCGGCCAGACAGCCTTCGATCCAGAGCCCGTCGATGATCGCGTTGATCGCGATGGCATGGCGGCGCAGCTCATTTGCGTCCGGCCTGCGCTGTTCGGCGGCAAGCACTTCGGCCACGACCGCTTCCACCTCGTTGCGAAAGCCGAGATAGCCTTCGCGGTGCGCTCGGGCGAGCGTCGGATCCGCGCCGGCGCGGCCGATGAAGGTTGCCCAGAGCGAAAACACCCGCGCATCGATGATCGGCGCGTTGAGGTTGGCGGTGACGAAGGCCGCAAGGCGTTGGCGCGGCGAGGCGTTCTCCATGAGCAATGCCGCCTTCGCCTGCTCGGTCATGCGGCCCATCAGCGTTGCATAGGCTTCTTGCAGCAATTCCTCCTTGCCGGGGAAATAGTGCCGGATCAGCCCGGCGGTGACGCCGGCGCGCAAGGCGATGGTGCGCAGGCTGGCGCCCTCCAGCCCATGTTCCGCCACGCTGTCCAGGGTCGCGTCGATCAGGTCCTGCCGCCGCCGTTCCTCGCCCTCGCGGCGGAACTTGCGGCGCTCATTCATTGGCGCAGGATGGGCCGCGTCAGGCATGTCGGCCCACCTTCGCAGGCGATGCAGAGCGCATCCGCGTCGAAGATTTCAACCGTGCAGCCGGCTGCTTCCATCGCGGCTTTGGTCCTGGGAAAGCCTGCGACGGCAATGACCTTGTGCGGGCTGGTTGGCAGCACGTTCAGGCTGAGGCCGTTGGACGCGGCAAACTCTTCGGCGTCGCCCTCGACCAGCCGGATGCCGCGTGCCTTCAGCAACTGATAGAACGGAGCCGGCAAAAGCGGTGAATAGACCAGCGCGAGGTCGTCGGCCAGCGGGCTGATCACCGACATCAGATGCAGGCACGCCTCCTCGCCCTGCCACAGCGGCAGATCGAAGCCGTAGACGGAAATGCCAAGCGGCGCCAGCAGATTGGACACCTGCTGGATGCCTTCCTGGTTGGAGCGCACACCACGCCCGATCACCAGCGTGCTGTTATCCAGCCATACGCAATCACCGCCTTCGACCTGGCCGGGAGCCTCGACACGGCCGAGGATAGGAATACCCAGGCGTGTATAGGTTTCCTCATGCAGCGATGGCTCGCTCTCGCGCAATGGCTTGCCCATGGACAGGATCAGCGCGCCGCGGTCGGTCATCAGCGACGGGTCGTGGGTGAATACCGAGTCCGACAATCCGTCGGCCTTGTCATCGATCCATTCGATTTCGGCGCCGGAAGCCCTTACCAGTTCAGCGAGAGCCGCGTGCTGCGATGCCGCTTTCGCAGGATCGAAACCCGGGCCATAGTGCCAGGTAGCCCTGTCGGCGCCGCGCATGGCATTGGCGGCCGACCGCATCAGCACACGCCGCAACGGCGCCGCCATGGACTGTGATCCGAAAGCGCTCATCGATGTCCTTTTCGAGGTGAAAAAAATGGGAAAAATTTCATCGAACGCTATTTATACACTTGCACAATAAGGCCGCAAGTGCCGTAATGGGCGGGATTGACGGGCTCGCGCTGTTGGGTCCATGCTGAAGTCTGGAGTGGGCATTACAGCGTATGTTGATTAGCCGGATAGACGTTCGACGATCTGCCGTCGGCCATGTGGTAGAGGTCACCCGGTGAGCGCGGTGGGAGTCGCCACAGCCCCATCCGGCAAGGCGCAGAATAGTGCGGCCGAAGCCATCCATGTCGAGAACCTGCACAAGAAATTCGGCCAGCTGCATGTGCTGAAGGGCGTTTCGCTGTCGGCGCGCGACGGCGAGGTGATCGCCATCATCGGCGGCTCGGGCTCCGGCAAATCGACGCTTTTGCGCTGCATCAACTGCCTGGAAAACCCGACCAGCGGCATCATCCGCGTCAATGGCGAAGAGATCAAGCTCAAGGCCGACAGCCACGGCCACACCGTGCCCGCCGACCGCCGGCAGATCGAGCGCATCCGATCCAAGCTCGGCATGGTGTTCCAGAACTTCAACCTGTGGAGCCACATGACGCTGATCGAGAACGTCATCGAGGTTCCGGTGCATGTGCTGGGCGTCAAGCGTGACGTGGCGATCAGGGAAGCCGAGAAGCTGCTGGCGCGCGTCGGCCTCGCCGAAAAGCGCGACGTCTATCCGGCCTATCTCTCCGGCGGCCAGCAGCAGCGCGCGGCGATCGCCCGCGCCTTGGCCATCAACCCGCGCGTCATGCTGTTCGACGAGCCGACATCGGCGCTCGACCCGGAACTGGTCGGCGAGGTGCTGAAGGTGATCGGCGACCTGGCGCGCGAGGGGCGCACCATGGTGCTGGTGACGCATGAAATGAAATTCGCCCGCGAGGTCGCGACGCATGTCGTCTACCTCTACAACGGGCTGGTCGAGGAAGAAGGGCCGCCGGAGCAGATCTTCGGCGCACCGAGATCCGACAGGCTGAAGCAGTTCATCCGCAACATCGGCTAGGAAAGCCGGGACGGAAGAAAACCGGGAACCAACAACAAACTGGGAGTCGTGACTATGAAGACTGTACTGAAAACATTCGCCGCAGCGCTGCTGCTCGGCGTCGCCGCCATGGGCGTGGCCAAGGCCGATCCGGTCAAGATCGGTGTTAGCGCCGAGCCCTATCCGCCCTTCTCCTCGCCGGATGCCTCGGGCAAATGGGTCGGCTGGGAAATCGAGTTCATCGACGCCGTCTGCGCCGAGGAAAAACTCGATTGCGTCATCACCCCTGTCGCCTGGGACGGCATCAT
Source organism: Mesorhizobium sp. CNPSo 4688 (assembly GCF_057784295.1). Classification (NCBI taxonomy): domain Bacteria; kingdom Pseudomonadati; phylum Pseudomonadota; class Alphaproteobacteria; order Hyphomicrobiales; family Phyllobacteriaceae; genus Mesorhizobium; species Mesorhizobium sp. CNPSo 4688. Next base: position 80,769 of record NZ_JBWLUY010000003.1, on the reverse strand, counting down.
CCCGGCGCTGACGACCAAGAAGATCGACCTCATCGTCGCCTCTATGTCGATCACCGCCGAACGCGAGAAGACCATCGACTTCTCGGACAAGTACTATAACACGCCGACCGCCATCATCGGCCCGAAGGACCAGAAATTCGGCGCGACGCCAGACGACCTCAAGGGCAAAGTGCTCGGCGTGCAGGTGTCGACCACCCATGCGGCCTATGCCAAGAAGCATTTCGGCCCCACGGCCGCCGAGATCAAGGAATACCAGACGCAGGACGAAGCCAACAACGATCTGGCCGCAGGCCGCCTCGACGCCGTGCAGGCCGATTCCATCGCGCTCGACGCGTTCCTGAAATCGGACCAGGGCAAAGCCTGCTGCGACCTGAAGGGCATGGTGGCTCCCGATGACGAGGTGCTCGGGCCGGGCGTCGGCGCCGGCGTGCGCAAGGAAGACACCGAGCTTAAAGACAAGATCAACGCCGGTATCAAGGCCATCCGCGCCAACGGCAAATATGCCGAGATCACCAAGAAGTATTTCGATTTCGACATCTACGGCGACGAACCACAGTCGAACTGACATCGTCCACGCATGAGCAGAAACCGCTGACAACAATGGGCAGCGGCTGACGCCAGCAATTCGGGGGCGACGCTGATCGACGCACTTCTTTCGGCCTCGGCGGCCGGCATCATAGAGCTTCTTTCACCCTACCCGCCGGGTTGGGGCGGCACGCTGTTGCTTGGACTACTCCATTCGATCGAGATCGCGGTCGGCGCCACGGTCCTCGGTCTTCTGATCGGCACCGGCGGCGCCTTCGGCAAGCTCTATGGCGGCCCGGTCGTGCGCGACCTGCTCGCCGTCTATACGACCGTGGTGCGCGCCGTACCCGAACTGGTGCTGATCCTGCTGCTCTATTATGCCGGGACGGACCTGATCAACCAGGCGCTGACCGCCATGGGCTACCAGCGCGTCGACATCAGCGGCCTTGCCGCGGGCATCGCTGTGCTCGGCTTTGTCCAGGGCGCCTATTCGACCGAGGTTATCCGCGGCGCGATCCTGGCCATTCCGCAGGGCCAGATCGAAGCTGCCCGTGCCTATGGCATGTCGCCCGGCCTGATGCTGCGGCGCATAACGCTGCCGGCGATGCTGCCCTTCGCCATACCGGGCCTCGCCAATCTGTGGCTGATCGCCACCAAGGACACAGCACTTCTGGCGGTCGTCGGCTTTTACGAGCTGGCGTTGGCGACGCGGCAGGCCGCGGGCGTCACCAAAGCCTATTTCACCTTCTTTTTCGCCGCGGGCGTGCTCTATCTCATCCTGTCGCTGGTCTCCAACCTGCTCATCGGCCGCGTCGAGGCCTGGTCGCGGCGCGGCATGCCTTCGCTCAAGGAATCGCGCTGATGGCGGGAGAGGCGACCATCATCAACGCTGCCGCACGGACGTCGCTATGGCTGCAGCCGCATCGCATCATGCTGATCCTGATCGCCGTCGCGCTGGTTCTCGGTGCAGCCTTCTTCATGCGCTGGGACTGGCTGCCGCAATATTATGAAATGGGACTGCTGGGCATCTGGCGATCGCTGTGGATCCTTGCCGTCACCTGCTTTCTCGGCTTCCTGCTCGCGGTGCCGCTCGGGTTGGCGCAGGCTGCCGGCTCGTTCTGGTTCGCCGCACCCGCCAAGACATTCTGCACCGTCATCCGCGGCACGCCGCTGCTGATCCAGCTATGGCTGCTCTATTACGGGCTGGGCTCGCTGTTTCCGCAATATCCGTGGATCCGCGAATCCTGGATGTGGCCGTATCTCAGGCAAGCCTGGCCCTATGGCGTGCTGGCGCTGACCTTGTCCTTCGCCGGTTACGAGGGCGAGGTAATGCGCGGCGCCTTTGCCGGCGTGCCCAAAGGACAGCTCGAGGCTGCCCGCGCCTTTGGCATGAGCCGTTGGAAGATTTTCCGCCGCATCTGGCTGCCGCAGGCCATCTACCGGGCGCTGCCGACGCTGACCGGCGAAACCGTGCTGCAATTGAAGTCAACGCCGCTGGTGGCGACGATCAGCGTCATCGACATCTTCGCCGTCTCGTCCAAGGTGCGGCAGGACACTTACCTCACCTACGAGCCCTTGCTGCTCCTGGCGCTGATCTACATGACCATCACCGGTATTCTGGTGTTTGCCTTCAGCAAGATCGAGGCGCGGATTCCGAACAAGATTGGGTAGTGAAATGGTGAATGGTAAAATAGTGAATGGTGAATAGTCGGCGGAAAGGGGTCGCAATTTTCGCGCCCTCGCCTAAGACGGCCATTCACTATTCACCATTCACCGTCATTAAGGCTCACCATGCAACTCTCTCTCGACCAGGCAACCGGGCTTTGCCGGATGGCAGCTCTTGGCGCCGGCGCCAATGAAGAGGCGGCGCAGTCGCTCACTGCCTCGATCATAGCCGCCGAGGCGGAAGGGCTTTCAACCGTCGGACTGACGCACTTCATCGATTACCTCGAAGCCCTGGAAGCCGGCCGCATCGACGGCAATGCCGATCCGGTGATTACCCGGCCGGCGCTCGCCGTCTATCTCTCCGATGCGCGCGGTGGCCTGGCGCATACCGGCTTCGACCGCACCATCGACGACCTTGCCAAGGCGGCAAAGCTGTTCGGTGTCGCCATCTTCTCGCAGAAGAACGCCTATACGTGCGGCGCGCTCGGTTATTTCACCGGGCGTCTGGCCCAACTGGGACTGGTCTCTTTCGCCGCCACCAACGGGCCGGCGGTGCTGGCCGGCTCGGGCTCCGTCAAGCCGGTCTATTGCACCAATCCGATGTCGTTTGCGGCTCCCGCAGCCGACGGCGCGCCGCTGGTCATCGACCAGTCGTCGAGCGCCACCGCCTTCGTCAACATCCGCAAGGCGGCCGAGGACCGCAAGAAGATCCCCGAAGGCTGGGCGCTGGACGCCAGCGGCAATCCGACCACCGATCCGGCCGCGGCCATGAAAGGCGCCATGCTGGCCTTCGGCGGCCAGCGCGGCGCCAATATCGCGCTGATGGTCGAAGTCTTGGCGGCCGGCCTGTCGGGCGCCAACTGGTCGCTCGACGCCCCTTGGTTCACCGGCGGGCCGGACAGCCCGGGAACCGGCCTGTTCGTGCTGGCCGTCGAGCCAAAACTGCTCGATCCGGATTTCGAGCAGCGCATGAAAGACCAGCTCGACCGGCTGCGCCGGCGCTTTGGCGTGCATGTGCCGGGCCGCGCCCGCGCCGAGGCGGCGGAGAAGGCGCAGGCGCGCGGCATCAACGCCCCCAAGGCCGTGGTGCAGCGCATTTCCGAATTCGCCGAGCGCTATTCAGGCTGAAGCAGTCCTGCGACAGCGAATTTTTCCGCGCCCTGCTGAACCTTTCTGCCGAACCCGGCGACCAATAGCTGCCGGGTCGGGTTTGCCCGGTCGGTGTCTTCTGTCGAATGCGTTTAGGGCCGGGGCGGGCGTATGCCGTCTCAGGTCAGCCGCCTCGAGCCCTGTCTCGACCGTTGCGTCACCCGGAAAACCCCGCTTCGGCGGGGTTTTCTGCGTCTCATACCAGGCGCGCTAAACATGATGACGAAAGTTAACTTTTGTTAACTTGACTTGCCGGGAACCATCGGGCGTTTGCAAGGGGTCATCACAACAACAGGAGCTACGATGTCCGTAACCACCGACGCTTCCCGCGGCAGACTGATCATCCCGGCGTTTGGCCGCCTGTATTCGTCGCTGCATGACGGCGTGGAAACCCTGCTTCGCGTCGTCGCCGGTGGGTTTCTCACCATCCATGGCTCGCAGAAGATCACCAACCCGTTCGGCGCAGCCGAGATGGTCGAGGGCCTCGGTTTCTATCCCGGTGCGTTCTGGTCCCTGCTTTTGTCCTGCACCGAATTCTTCGGCGGCATTTTGATCGCCATCGGCCTGTTGACCCGGCCGGCCGCGTTCGCCGGCATGTTTGTGCTGCTGGTCACAGTCTGGTTCCACTGGATCACGGTCGGCCAGGGGTTTTCCGGCGCCGAAAAGTCGCTTCTGTGGGCGGCGATCCTGCTGTTCTTCGTCGTCCGCGGCGGCAATCGCCAATCGGTCGACGCGCGCATCGGCAAGGCCTTCTGAAAGGTGCTTTACTTGGACGCAATTCCGGACGGAAAACCGCTTCACACTTTTCCTGGAATTGCTCAGAAAGGAGGGTGGCAGCGACGACGCGTCACCCTTTGCCTTTGAGCCAAAACGGACTATGAAACGGCTTCAGCCAAGCTTTCGAGCGCCGGAGCCAGCCATGACCGAAATCCTGCAAATCCCCAAGCTCGTGGTCGTCTTCGGCGGCTCCGGCTTCGTCGGCCGCCACATCGTGCGGGCGCTGGCCAAGCGCGGCTACCGCATCCGGGTGCCGGTGCGCCGGCCCGATCTTGCGGGCCATCTGCAGCCGCTCGGCAATGTCGGACAGATCCAGCCGGTACAGGCCAATGTGCGCGTGCGCTGGTCGGTCGACCGCGCCGTACAGGGCGCCGACCACGTCATCAACCTGGTCGCCATCCTGCATGAGACCGGCCGGCAGAAATTCAACACCGTACACGAATTCGGCGCCCGCGCCGTGGCCGAGGCAGCGCGCTCGGTCGGCGCCGGCCTCACCCATATTTCGGCGCTGGGCGCCAACCTTAACGCCGAGTCCGACTATGCCCGCACCAAAGCGCTCGGTGAAAAAGCAGTGCTGGAAACCATCCCCGACGCCGTCATCTTCCGTCCCTCGATCAATTTCGGGCCGGAGGACAGCTTCTTCAACCGTTTTGCGGACATGGCGCGCTATTCACCGGTGCTGCCGCTGATCGGCGGCGGCCACACCAAATTCCAGCCGGTCTATGTCGGCGATGTCGCCGAGGCGGTGGCGCGCTCGGTCGAAGGCAAGGTCCAGGGCGGCCAGATCTACGAGCTCGGCGGGCCGCAGGTGCTCACGTTCAAGGAATGCATGGAAGAACTGCTCACCGTCATCGAGCGCAAGCGGCTGCTGGTGCCTGTGCCGTGGTGGGTGGCCAATCTGCAGGCCTCGATCCTCGGCCTGCTGCCCAATCCGCTGCTGACCAAGGACCAGGTGCTGCAGCTGCGCGAGCACAACATCGTCTCGGAGGCGGCCACCAAGGCCAACCGGACCCTTGCCGGCCTCGACATCCAGCCGCAATCGATCGGCACCATCCTGCCGAGCTACCTCTGGCGTTTCCGCGCCGCCGGCCAGTTCCAGCGCAAACCCGCAGGGATCGCGTAACCAAGGCGTCACGCCCTAAACGCGTCGTGTCACCTGCATCGGCAGGCCGCCCTGCGGCTGCGTCGTCAGCTTCTGCACCGGCCAGGGTTTGGTTTCGGCCGTCACATCGAAGCGGAAGCGCGATAGCATGATGGCGAGCGCAATGATCGCCTCCTGCATGGCGAAACTGGCGCCGATGCAGATGCGCGGCCCGGCACCGAACGGCAGATATTGGAAGCGGTCGATCTTCTCGCGATTTCCTGGATGGAACCGCTCCGGCATGAAGGCGTCGGGCCTGTCCCACAATTTTCTGTGGCGGTGCACGACCCAGGGCATTACCAGCACGGCGGCGCGCTTGGGCAGCACCAGATCGTTCCAGGTCTCCGTCTCGATCGGCTCGCGGTTGATCGACGGCGCCGGCGGATAAAGCCGCAGCGCCTCCTCGAAGGCGGCGCGGGTGAAGGGCATGGCATCCAGCCACTTCGTCGGGTCGGGCTCGCGCGCCAGCACCGCATCGATCTCGCGCTCGATCCTTTCGCGCTCCCACGGCGCTTCGGCCAGGCAGTAAAGCGTCCAGCCCAGCGCCCGCGCAGTCGTCTCGTGGCCAGCGCCGATGAAGGTGATGATGTTGTCCTCGACCTCGGCGCGCGTCAGCCCGTCCGGGCCTTCGGCCCTGAGCAGAAGCGTCAGGAAATCCTGCGGCGCGGTGTCGGGGTCGCGCTTCAACCGTTCCTCGCGCATCTTGACCGTGTCGGTGACGATCTTGCGGAAATAGGCCATGGTCTTGCGGCCGCGGATGCGGGTCAGCCGCGGCAGCCATTCGGGCGCGCGCAACAGATCGAGCGGATCGACACGGCCCATGGTCTCGAACAGGCGGTCGATCTCCTGCGCGAAACTGCCGGGCTCGCCCGAGATCTCGCCGGAAAACAGCGTTTCCGCCAGGATGTCGTAGGTCAGCAGCGTCATGTCATGGGCGATATCGGACATGCCGCCACTTTCGTAGCGGGTGACGAACTGCATCGTGCGGCGCAGCATCGGCTCGGCAAAGCCGAAGATGTGGCGCGGCGTGAACACCGGCGCCATCGCCTTGCGCGAGCGCTTCCACACCTCGCCCTCGGCGGTCAGCAGGCCGTCGCGCAGGATCGGGCGCAAGATCATCTGGCGCACCGTCGCCATCTTGTAGTTCTTGGCGTTGTCGATCAGCACGTGTTTGATGAGGCCGGGATCGTTGGCGACGATCAAATGCCCGCCGACGCCATTCGCCGAAATCCAGGGTTCGTTGTAGGTGTGCTCGCCCCACAGTTCGAGCGGATTGCGGTAGACGATCCGCATCATCTCAAGCGTCGAAGGCGGCGTCGTACGCGGCTTGGGCGCCGGTGGCACGAAGGGAGCGGGCTGCGTGTCCATGAGGTACTCCGCTGATGCCTCAATGTAGTGGCTGGCAATCGGGGCGTCCATGTGACCGAAGGGCAGACCGGAACCCTGCATCGCGGGCATGCTTCGACTGACGGTCTGTTCATCGGATCGTGACCGCCTGTGAAACGGCTGCGCCTTGTCCAGCTGGCCACTCTGCAGTAGGGGACAGTCACCAACAGATACTGCCAACCGCCCAGGAGAGCCCGCCTTGAAGCACCAGCTGAACATCATCATCGGCAGCACGCGGCCCGGCCGTGCCGGGCCGGTCTTCGCCCACTGGCTGGAGGGTTTTGCGCGCGAACACGGCAAATTCGAACCGGTGCTGACCGACATCGCCGCATTCCAGCTGCCGGTGCTGGACGAACCGCATCACCCGAGGCTCGGCAATTATCAGAACGACCACACCAAAGCCTGGTCGAAGGCCATTGATGCCGCCGACGCCTTTGTGTTCGTGGCGCCGGAGTACAATTATTTCGTCGCCCCGGCGATCGTCAACGCCATCGACTACCTCCTCCGCGAATGGAAATACAAGCCAGCCGCCATTTTCAGCTATGGCGGCGTCTCCGGCGGCCTGCGCGCCGCGCAAGCACTCAAGCCGCTGCTGACTTCGGTCGGCATCATGCCGATCCCCGAAGGCGTCGCGCTGCCGCTCTACCAGAAACTGCTGGAGAGCGACGGCTCCTTCAAGGCCAGCGAGCAGGTGCAGGGCGGAACCAAAGCCATGCTTGACGAGCTGTCGCGCTGGAGCGAGGCGCTGAAGCCGATGCGGGAGGCGTAAAGCAGCCGGTTTTCGGCCCGGCTTGCTCATGCCATAAAGAGGTGGAATGGTCGGCAGGTGACTGAGCCGGGGGCGGTTCGACTTGCGGTTTTTGTTTGCCTTGCTGCTGATGCTTGCGACCACCGCTATCGCCGTGGCGGAGCGGCGCGTGGCGCTGGTCATTGCCGATGACGACTATCGGCTGGTGCGCAAGCTCTCCAATCCGGTCAATGACGGCGAGGCGATGGAAGCGGCGCTGAAGAAGCTTGGCTTCGAGGTCGTTCTCGAAACCAACCGCGATCTCAGGCGTATGCGCCGCGCTCTCGACGATTTTCGCGAGGACGCCAAGGGCGCCGATGTGGCGCTGGTCTATTTCTCCGGCCACGGCGTCGAAATCTCCGGCGACAACCGGCTGTTGCCGGTCGACGCCGACGCCTCCTCGCTCGACCAGCTGGAAAAGACCAGCCTGCCGCTGGAAGAGGTGCGCGATGCCGTGGCAGCCACTGCCAAGGTCGGGCTGATCGTGCTCGATGCCTGTCGCAGCGATCCGTTCTCTGGGACTGGCGGCGACGGGCGCGGCGCGACATCGCTGATCAAGGATCTGGTGGACCAGGTCAAGCCGGGTCTCGGGCGCATCGGCAAGGCGGAAAACATCCTGTTCGCCTTCTCGGCAGCGCCCGGCGAGACGGCCGCCGACGGAACCGGCGCGAATTCGCCCTTTACAGCGGCGCTGACGAAGTATCTCGGCACGGATGGGCTCGAAATCCGCTCGGTGCTGACGCTGGTGCAGCAGGAGGTCTATGACCTCAGCCGCGGCAAGCAGTTGCCCTATGTCGAGAATGGACTGCCGAAGCTGTTCTTTGCCTCGGCGGCCAAGGAGCAATTGCCGGAGCGCGAACGGCTGCTGCTCGCTATGGCCGATGTGACGCCCGAGATGCGCGGTGCGGTCGAACGGGTCGCCAGCGATGCCGACATGCCGCTGGCGCCGCTCTATGGCGCGTTGATCAGCACCGATACCAGCCATCTCTCCGGCGAAAGCCTGGACGCCCGGCTGCGCGAGGCCGCCGGCGCTTTCGTCAAGGTGCGCGACGACATGAAGACCCTGGCCGCCGATGATCCGGCGGTGACGGCGCTGCGCCGGCAGGCCGAGGAGCAGCTGTCGCTCGGCGCCTTCGATGGCGCACGCACGATCCTTGCCAAGGCCGCCGACATCGACAATGTCTCGCGCAACGCATTGAAGTCCAAATTCGTCAGCCGCACACTGTCCGAGGCCGCGACGCGCTTTCTGTCAGGCGGCGCGGCGCGCGCCGGCCTCGACTATGCCACCGCCATAAAGGACTATGAAACGGTGCTGTCGCTCTATGGCGAGGCCGGGCAGACCTCGCTCAGCCTGGAACAGGCCGATCGGCAGAGCCGCACGCTGGAAGAACTCGGTATCCTCTATACGACCGTCGGCAATGTCGAAGCAGCCGGCCGCGCCTTCACCGCACTGCTGGCCAATCTCGAGCAGCGGGCGCGTCAGGAAATCGACCCCAGCGTCAAACGCGATCTCGCCATCAGCCATATCAAGCTCGCCAACATAAAGATGGCGCAAGGCGACCTGTCGGCTTCGCTGGAAAACTATGAGGCGGCCAGGGACATGCTGCGGGATCTGACCGCAAAGGTCCGTGACAAAAAAGACTGGCTCGGCGATCTGGCCACGGCGAACGACAAGATCGGAAATGTGCTGGCGACGCAAGGCGATGTGGCTGCGGCAGCCCAGGCCTATCAGCAAAGCCTCGCCATCAAGCAGCAATTGGCCGATGCCGAGCCGAACAGCGTCTATTTGCTGCGCGACCTGACCATTACCTATGACGAAATCGGCGATCTTGCCCGCACCGCCGGCCAGCTGGATGGCGCCCAAACGGCATTCGAAGAGAGCCTGAGAATTCGGCTGGCACTGGCCGAGAATAAACCCGATGACCCCAGGCACCAGCACGCTGTCTCCGTCAGCTACACCAGGATCGGCGACGTTCTGCGCGAGCGTGGCGACGCTGCCGGTGCGCTCGACGCCTACAACAAGAGCCAGGGGATCGCCGAAGCGCTTGTGCGCCGCGACTCAAACAACACCGATTTGAAGCGCGACCTGTCGGTCGGTTACGCCAAGATCGGCAAAGCTTACAGCGACCAGAAGGATTGGCCGCTCGCGCTGGAGTCCTTCCAGCAGGCGCTGGCCACGGCGCGCGACCTTGCCGCCATCGATCCCGGCAACACGGACTGGCAGCGCGACCTGTCTGTATGTCTCGAACAGGTCGCCGAGGTACTTAGAGAGCAGGGCGATGCCAGTGGTGCTTTGCAAAACTATCAGGACAGTCTTGCTATAGCCGACCGGCTGGCAAGGCTGGATCCTGCCAATTCGAACTGGCAGCGCGATATGTCGATCACCCTGCAGAAGATCGGCTATCTGGAAACCGACCGACGTCACTTTGAGGGCTCCAAGGCGGCCTTCGAGGCCAGCCTCGCCATTGCCCAGAAATTGGCCCAGTCCGATCCGGACAATGCGATGTGGCAAATCGATCTGGCGCGAGCCTACGTCGCCTATGCCTATGTGGCGAGGGATCCGAAGGCGGCGCTGACCAAGGCGCTCAAGCTGACGCTGGAGCTCGACCGTACGGGACGGCTGGCGCCCGGAGACAAATTCATGATCAAATATTTGCGCAACCTTCTGGCCCATTCCAACGCCCGAAAAAAATAGCCGGATGCCGGTTGGGGATTTAGGCTGGAAATCCCTGCAAACCTTGGAAAAACCGCCTTTAGCGCCTATATCTAGGCAATATCAGAAGCGCGATTCGGGGCCGATTTTTCGCGCTGCATAAGCGGCATCTAGACAACAGGTTTTCATGAGCGATCAGAGCGACAACACCAACGGCGCCGAAGCCGAATACGGCGCCGATTCCATCAAGGTTTTGAAGGGGTTGGACGCCGTCCGCAAGCGGCCGGGCATGTATATCGGCGACACTGACGACGGCTCGGGCCTCCATCACATGGTCTATGAGGTGGTCGACAACGCCATCGACGAGGCGCTGGCCGGCCATGCCGACCTGGTGACGGTGACGCTCAATCCCGACGGTTCGGTTACCGTTATCGACAATGGCCGCGGCATTCCGACCGATATCCACACCGGCGAAGGCATTTCGGCCGCCGAAGTGATCATGACGCAGCTGCATGCCGGCGGCAAATTCGACCAGAATTCCTACAAGGTGTCAGGCGGCTTGCACGGCGTCGGCGTCTCGGTGGTCAATGCGCTGTCGGCCTGGCTGAAGCTGAAAATCCGCCGCAACGGCCAGATTTTCGAGATGAGCTTCACGCATGGCAATTCCGACGCGCCGCTCAAGGCCACCGGCAGTTACGAGCAGAACAAGCAGCCCGGCACCTATGAAGGGCGCAGCGGCTCCGAAATCACCTTCTTCCCGTCGTCCGAGACCTTCACCATGGTCGAGTTCGATTTCGGCACGCTGGAGCACCGACTGCGCGAACTCGCCTTCCTGAATTCCGGCGTGCGCATCATTTTGACCGATGCCCGCCATGCCGACGTCGTGCGCCACGAGTTGCACTATGATGGCGGCCTGGAGGAGTTCGTCAAATATCTCGACCGGGTCAAGAAACCGCTGATCGACAAGCCGATCGCCATCAAGGCCGAGCGCGACGGCATCACCGTCGAAGTGGCGATGTGGTGGAACGACAGCTACCACGAGAACGTGCTGGCCTTCACCAACAACATCCCGCAGCGCGATGGCGGCACCCATCTGGCCGGTTTCCGCGGCGCGCTGACGCGCCAGATCACCGGCTATGGCGAGTCCTCGGGTCTGACCAAGAAGGAAAAGGTGGCGCTGATCGGCGACGATTGCCGCGAAGGGCTGACAGCGGTGCTATCGGTCAAGGTTCCGGATCCGAAGTTTTCCTCGCAGACCAAGGACAAGCTCGTTTCCTCAGAAGTCCGTCCGGTGGTCGAAGGCCTGGTCAACGAGGCGCTCGGCACCTGGCTGGAAGAACACCCGACCGAAGGCAAGGTGGTCATCGACAAGGTGATCCAGGCGGCCGCGGCGCGCGAGGCGGCGCGCAAGGCGCGCGACATCACCCGCAAGAGCTCGCTCGGCGTCACCTCGCTGCCCGGCAAGCTGGCCGACTGCCAGGAACGCGACCCGGCGAAATCCGAAATCTTCATCGTCGAGGGTGACTCGGCCGGCGGCTCGGCCAAGGGCGGCCGTTCGCGGCAGAATCAGGCGATCCTGCCGTTGCGCGGCAAGATCCTCAATGTCGAGCGCGCCCGTTTCGACCGCATGCTCGGCTCCGAGATGATCGGCACGCTGATCACCGCGCTCGGCACCTCGATCGGCAAGGATGAGTTCAACGCCGACAAATTGCGCTACCACAAGATCATCCTGATGACCGACGCCGACGTCGACGGCGCTCATATCAGGACCTTGCTGCTGACCTTCTTCTTCCGGCAGATGCCGGAGCTGATCGAGCGCGGCCATCTCTACATCGCCCAGCCGCCGCTCTACAAAGTGACACGCGGAAAAAGCTCGCAATACATCAAGGACGAAAGCGCTTTCGAGGAGTTCCTGATCGGCTCCGGGTTGGAGGAAGCTTCGCTGACGCTCGCTTCCGGCGAGGCGCGGGCCGGACAGGATCTGCGCGGCTCCATCGACGACGCACTGGCGGTGCGCCAGCTGATCAACGGCCTGCACACGCGCTACAACAGGGGCGTGGTCGAGCAGGCGGCGATCGCCGGCGCGCTCAATGCCGATGTGCTCAACGATCTTGGCCGCGCCAACGCCATGGCCGAACGCGTCGCCCAGCGTCTCGACATCATCGCCGAGGACACCGAGCGCGGCTGGACCGGCCGCCTGTCGACGTCCAATGAAGGCGTCGGCGGCTATGTCTTCGAGCGCACGGTGCGCAGCGTCAAGGAATTCGCGCAGCTCGATGCCGGGCTGATCAATTCGGCCGACGCACGCCAGCTCGACCGCTATGCGCCGCGCCTCACCGAGGTCTATGGCGAGCCGCCGGTGCTGCGCCGCAAGGATGTCTCCGAAACCATTTCGGGGCCGCTGGCGCTGCTCAACGCGGTGTTTGCGACCGGCCGCAAAGGCTTGACCATGCAACGCTACAAGGGCCTCGGCGAGATGAACGCCGAGCAGCTGTGGGAAACCACGCTCGACCCGAATGTGCGCTCGCTGCTGCAGGTCAAGGTCAATGACGCGACCGATGCTGACAGCTTGTTTTCGCGGCTGATGGGCGACGAGGTCGAACCGCGGCGCGAATTCATCCAGGACAACGCGCTGTCGGTAGCCAATCTGGATATTTGAGGACGGGCGCCTCGCTATCGCTTCGTCGGGAAGGCTTCGGCCAATCTCCACCGATGAACCGCTCTCGACACCGCCGCTCAGCCTGGTTCCAGTTTGCGGCCGAGATCGACAGCGTCGCGCAGCACTTGCAGATGCGAGCGCGGCGCGGCGCCTGCTGGCGGGGCGACTTCGCCGCCGGTTGCCGTCGATGACCAATAGAGCGTGTGGGTGAAGACGCGGCCGAGCGAGCCGTGCAGCTCGACCTGGATATTCTCGACGCCGGGGCCGAAATTTTCCGTCATCGGTCCCGAGATCGGATCGCCTGTCGCCCAGCCATTGCCGCGATCGAAGACGTTGGTCCAGCGCGTTGCCGCAAACACCGCGCCATGATGCACCGCGCGCTGCGCCTTGCCTGCGGCGCTGTGACCTTCCTGATATAACACGGTGCCGCCGGCCTTCCCGCCATCGGCAATCGGCGGGCACGCCGAGAACAGCCGCTCGGCAAGGCCGCGCCGGAATTCGGCGAGATTGTAGGTCACCAGAAACTCGCTGTGGGAGAGCGGGCTGCCAAGGGTGACGAAATCGCTGATCTTCCACGGCAACGGATGGTCGGCGTCCTTGGCCCGCAGTTGCTGGTAGAGCGCCCACTGCCCGCGCCGAAATCCAGCTAAGTCGTTGACGACAGCAGGCCAAGTTGAACCATCGGAACCAAGCGTTACGTTGTCGACGGCCTCGACCGCTTCCAGTTTGGCCTTGTCGCGGACCGCTTCCAGTTTTCGCGGCCGGAACTCGGCCCACAAGATCTGCAGCAGATCATAGGCGATGATCGACCCCAGGCTGTGCGAGACCAGCACAATACGGTCGTAGCTGTCGTCCTTCGTGAGCGTCTTGAGCAGCGTCAGGCCGCGGTCGCGGATCAGCGCCCGCTTCTCGATCGTTGCCGCCTCGGCGCGCACATAGGCGGCGACGTCGCCGAAATAGGGAAGGGCGAACTGATCCACTGCCCAGATGATAAAAGAGGCGAGAGCGGTGACCACCAGGCTGGTGGTCAAGGAGGCCGACAGCGCCAGCACAAGCGCTGCGCCGAGAATGATGATGACGATCAAAAGCGTCGCAAGATAAAGCTTGCGGGCGTCGGGCGGGATATCGGCGGGCTTGCGCCACAACAGGTTGGTCACCCAGGCGGCCAGCCGGCCCCGCGTCGTGCCTTGCGTGATGTCGGCCCAATAGAGTTCGTAGAAATCAGTGCGGCGTCCATCGACATCGTAAGGCGTGGTGATGCGGCGCAACTCGTGCGACTTGGTCCGGCTGTCGGGCGTGATCCAGCTCTGATTGATCCTGGCGCCGGCGGGGTCGGCCGGATCAGGGGTCCGGGCGTAAGGCGGAGCACGGGTGGGATCGCTGCTCCAGACCGCGTGGACAAAGCCGCGCAGCGTATCCATCGGCCGCTGTTCTCCCATGCCATGCACGATCACCACCGCCTGGCTGGGCTTGTGCGGCGCTTTTTTGGAAGCCGGCGATGCGACAGCTTTGGGCACCAACGTCTCCGTTGACGGCAATCCCGTTCGACTGGACGGGATTGTTTCCATGCTACCCCCGGATGCTTCCCCGAGCCAACAATACACTGCGGCCGATGCAGAACTCCGTGAACCAATCCACAGTTTTGCGGTCTTGGCGCGTGCGTACGCGCCAATAGTTCCATTCCCGGCAAACAAAATCATTTTCATTGCCCGCCGGAACGGAAGTCGCTGAGAGACATTGTGAAACCAGATCACGATTTCTCAAGGAGGCTTTCATGGGACGCGGTATTTTGCTCTGGTTGCTCGGTATTCCGATCCCGATCATCATCCTCATCATGCTTTTCGTACGGTAGGAGGCGTCGATGCAGCCCACCGTATCGGCTATCGACCTATCCGCTTCGGAAGAATCCTCCGCCACAGCCGTCAGCTGGGGGCCGATCATCGCCGGCGCCTTCGCGGCCTCGACGCTGACCTTCATCCTCATGCTGCTCGGCTCGGGGCTGGGGCTAACCATGGTCTCGCCATGGTCCGGCTCCGGCGCGTCACTGACCACCTTCGCGGTGTCCGGAGCGATTTGGCTGATCATCGTGCAATGGCTGTCCTCCGGTGTCGGCGGCTACCTCGCCGGACGCCTGCGGACCAAATGGGTCGGCGTTCACACCGACGAGGTCTATTTCCGCGACACCGCGCACGGCTTCCTCGCCTGGGCGTTGGCGACCTTGCTGGTCGTCGGCGTGCTCGGTTCGGCGCTTTCCTCCGTGCTGGGATCGGGCGTCCAAGCGGCTTCCACAGTGGCATCAGGCGCCGCCATGGGCGCATCGGCTGGCGCGTCCGCCAATGCCGGCAGCGCATCGGCCGACAATGCGACGTCCTATCTCGTGGATTCGTTGTTCCGGCCCGCCGATGCCACCAAGCTGGTGGCGGCCAATCCGGACAGCGATGCGGCAGCGGTCGGACAGGCCTCGCGCATCCTGATCGCCAGTGCCGCGGCAGGCGAGATTTCGACTGACGACAAGACCTATCTGTCGCAGCTGGTCGCTGCCCGCACCGGTCTCTCGGAGGCCGACGCCAAGGCGCGTGTCGATGCACTGGTGGCCAAGGTCGAGGACGCGAAGGTCAAGGCAAAGCAGGCCGCCGACACCGCCAGGAAAGGCAGCGCCACCTTCGCTCTGCTTGGCGCCCTGTCGCTGGTTATCGGCGCCTTCATCGCCAGTGCTGCCGCAGCACTGGGCGGCAGGCAGCGCGATGACGAGGAAGCGGTTTTTCTGACCAACCGCTGAACCGGCCACGCCGTTCAACATAAAAAAAGCCCGGCGAAGCCGGGCTTTTTGTTGTTTGAAATTCCGCCGGGATCAGTGATCCATCGCCTTGACGATTTCCTCGGTCATCTTCTTGGCGTCGCCGAGCAGCATCATGGTACCGTCCTTGTAGAACAGCGTGTTGTCGATGCCGGCATAGCCGGAGCCGAGCGAACGCTTGACGAACAGGCAAGTGCGCGCCTTGTCGACGTCGAGGATCGGCATGCCGTAGATAGGGCTGCTCTTGTCGTCACGGGCCGACGGATTGGTGACGTCGTTGGCGCCGATGACATAGGCGACATCGGCCTGCGCGAATTCGGAATTGATGTCTTCCAGCTCGAACACCTCGTCATAGGGCACGTTAGCTTCGGC
This sequence comes from Mesorhizobium sp. CNPSo 4688, assembly GCF_057784295.1. Classification (NCBI taxonomy): domain Bacteria; kingdom Pseudomonadati; phylum Pseudomonadota; class Alphaproteobacteria; order Hyphomicrobiales; family Phyllobacteriaceae; genus Mesorhizobium; species Mesorhizobium sp. CNPSo 4688. The sequence continues at coordinate 64,858 of NZ_JBWLUY010000003.1, read as the reverse complement.
CAGCAGCACGTTCATGTGGCCGGGCATGCGGCCGGCGACCGGGTGAATGGCGTATTTCACGTCGACGCCATTGGCCTTCAGCTTGTCGGCCATTTCGCGCAGCGCATGCTGGGCCTGGGCGACCGCCATGCCGTAGCCCGGCACGATGATGACCTTCTGCGCGTTCATCATCAGGTAAGCGGCGTCGTCGGCCGAGCCCTGCTTGACCGTGCGCTCGATGCCGTCGTCGGCAGCCGCAGCCGTCTCGCCGCCGAAGCCGCCCAGGATGACCGAAATGAACGACCGGTTCATGCCCTTGCACATGATGTAGGACAGGATGGCGCCGGACGAGCCGACCAGCGCGCCGGTGATGATCAGCGCCAGATTGCCGAGGGTGAAGCCGAGCGCGGCCGCCGCCCAGCCGGAATAGGAATTCAGCATCGAGACGACGACCGGCATGTCGGCGCCGCCGATCGGGATGATGAGCAGCACGCCGAGCAGCAGCGAGGCGGCGACGATCAGCCAGAACACCAGTTTGGCCTCGGTGGTAACCAGCAGCACGATCAGCACGATCAGCGCGATGCCGAGGACGGCGTTGATGATGTGACGGCCACCGATCATGATCGGCTTTCCCGACATGCGGCCGTCGAGCTTCAGGAAGGCGATGACCGAGCCGGTGAAGGTGATGGCGCCGATGGCGACGCCGAGGCTCATCTCGATCAGGGCCTGGGCGTGGATGTCGCCATTGGTGCCGATGCCGAAGCTTTCCGGCGCGTAGATGGCGGCAGCGGCCACCATGACGGCGGCGAGGCCGACCAGCGAGTGGAAAGCGGCGACAAGCTGCGGCATCGACGTCATGGCGATGCGGCGCGCGGTGACGGCGCCAACGCCGCCGCCGATGGCCAGGCCAAGCACGATCAGGCCGAAGCCGCCGGCCGAAGGCACGGCCAGCGCCAGCGTGGTGGCAATGGCGATGCCCATGCCGATCATGCCGTACAGATTGCCCTGGCGGCTGGTGGTCGGATGCGACAGGCCGCGCAGCGCCATGATGAACAGGACGCCGGAGACCAGATAGAGGAAGGACGCGAAGTTGGCGTTCATGGCGCTCTACTTGTCCTTCTTCTTGTACATCGCCAGCATGCGCTGGGTGACCAGGAAGCCGCCGAAGATGTTGACCGAGACCAGCATCAGCGCGACGAAGCCGAAGCCGGTGGCAATGCCCGAGGCCGAGATGCCGACGGCCAGCAGCGCGCCGACGACGATGACCGAGGAGATGGCGTTGGTGACGGCCATCAGCGGCGTGTGCAGTGCCGGGGTCACCGACCAGACAACGTAATAGCCGACGAAGATCGCCAGCACGAAGATGGCGAAGCGGAAGACGAAGGGATCGATGGCGCCACCCGACAGGGCGTGCGCGGCATCACCCGCCGCCTCGGCACCACCGGGCGCGTTGGCCAGGTTCTGCACCGCCAGCCGGACGGCGGCACTCGCCTGATCAAGCTGATCGAGGGCTTTCTGCAAGCTCTGGTCCATCATGCGATCCCCTTCGGCTTGGCGGCTTTTTTCGGCACGGCCTTCTTTGGCGCGGCATCGGCGACCATAGTCTTGGCCGGGATCGCCGCAGGTTCGACATGATCCTTTTCCGTCGCCTTGGCGAAGGCCGGATGCACGACGCGGCCAGCATCGGTCAGCATCGTCGCCTTGACTAGGTCATCGTCGCGGTTGATGGCGAGCGTCTTCGTTGTCTTGTCGACCAGTGTTTCGAGGAAGGCGAACAGGTTCTTGGCGTAAAGCAGCGAGGCCGATGCGGCGACGCGGCCGGGCACATTGAGGTGTCCGACGATCTTCACATTGTTGGCGGTAGTAACCACCTGACCTGGAACGGCGCCTTCAACATTGCCGCCGCGCTCGACGGCGAGGTCGACGATCACCGAGCCCGGCTTCATCGAGGCGACCATCGCTGCCGACACCAGTTTCGGCGCCGGCCGGCCGGGGATGAGCGCCGTGGTGATGACGATGTCCTGCTTGGCGATGTGCTCAGCGGTGAGCGCTGCCTGCTTGGCCTGATATTCCCTGGACATTTCCTTGGCGTAGCCGCCGGCGGTCTCGGCCGCCTTGAACTCCTCGTCCTCGACGGCGAGGAATTTTGCGCCGAGTGAGGCGACCTGTTCCTTGGCGGCGGGACGAACGTCGGTGGCGGTGACGACGGCGCCGAGGCGGCGCGCGGTGGCGATCGCCTGCAGGCCGGCAACGCCGACGCCCATGATGAAGATCTTCGCCGCCGGCACAGTGCCCGCTGCCGTCATCATCATCGGCAGCGCCCGGTCATATTCCGATGCGCCGTCGATCACCGCCTGGTAGCCGGCAAGATTGGCTTGGCTCGACAACACGTCCATCGACTGGGCGCGGGTGATGCGTGGCATGAACTCCATCGAAAAAGCGGTGACGCCGGCCTTGGCCAGCGCCGCGACCGCAGCATCGTTGCCGTAGGGATCCATGATGGCGATGACCGCAGCACCCGATTTGTAGCCCTTCAACTCGGCATCCGTCGGCCGGCGCACCTTCAGCACCACATCGGCTTTGCCGGCATCCGCGGCCTTGCCGATCGCGGCACCTGCCTTGGCAAATTCCTCGTCGGGAATGCGCGACCTGATGCCGGCGCCGGTCTCGACGATCACGTCGAACCCCAACGCCGCAAGTCGCTTCACCGTATCGGCCGAAGCAGCAACACGCGGCTCGTTAGCGTCGAGTTCACGAGGGATGAAAACCGTCTGTCCCACCGCATGATCCTTTCGGCTGGAACCTGTTTGCGCAACATGGCGGCCGGAGTCCGGCGGCCTTCCGGCAAAGGGTCTGAAAGTCTATCGGAGAATGAAGGCGCCGACGGCCAGGATCAGCACGAACAGGATGGTCGCCGAGAAGAAGCCGCCTGCAAAGAAGCCGAAAGCCATGGCCAGGAGCAGGGCGCCGCAAAACAGCGAACCGTATTTGGCCAGCGCCAGAAAGCCGTGATAGGTGCGGTCGTGCTCCGCATAATCCATCTTCGCGCCCAGTTCGACAGGACCGGTCGGCGTGTGATCAGCCATAGGAATACCCCTTCGAAGACATCTTTGAGGCACATAGCGAAAAGCCGGGCCAAGAGCAATGGCGCTATTGCCGCACGACCAGTGACAACAGCCTCAAAGGAATGTTGAAACCCGTCAGCACGGCTGCGCTGAAGCCGGTTTTGCGGCCGCCTCAGGCGACCTCGCCAATGCCATTGCAGTTGGACCGATGATTTCACGTTCCTGGCGACAGGATGAGCGACTATCATCGCTTGATGCTCCCGCCGAACGGTGATGCGTCATGATCTCGCCGACACGGATATTTGACTGGAACGGCACCGGCATCGCGTGGGGTAGGACCGGCTCCGGTCCGCCCGTCGTGCTGGTCCACGGAACGCCGTTTTCCTCGCATGTCTGGCACCGGGTCGCTCCGGAACTGGCCCGTGACCACACACTCTATTTCTACGACCTGCCGGGCTATGGGCGGTCCGAGAAACGGACGGGTCAGGATGTTTCGCTTGGCATTCAGAACAAGGCGCTGGCGGCAATGCTTGCCTTCTGGAAGCTCGACCGGCCGAAGGTCATTGCCCATGATTTCGGCGGCGCCACGGCCTTGCGCGCGCACCTGATCGACGGTTGCGACTATGAACGGCTGCTGCTGGTCGACCCGGTTGCCGTGCGTCCTTGGGGCTCGCCCTTTGTTCAGCATGTCCGGCAACATGAGGCCGCTTTTGCGGGGACGCCGGATTACATCCAGGCGGCGATCTTGAAGGCCTATATTTCGGGTGCAGCCTACAGGCCACTATCGGATAGCGAGCTTGAGCCCTACATCGCACCTTGGATGGGACCTGTCGGCCAGCCGGCCTTCTATCGCCAGATCGCCCAGATGGACCAATGCTTCACCGACGAGGTCGAACAGCGCTACCGAGAATTTCGCTGCCCGGTGTCGCTTCTGTGGGGACAGGAGGACCCCTGGATATCGCCGGACAGTGGCAAGACGCTCGCCGCCCTGCTGCCGGATTGCGCCCTCACACTTGTTCCTGACTCTGGCCATCTCATGCAGGAAGACGCCCCGGAAACGATAGTGGCTGCGGCGCTTCGCTTTTTCGCCGGCTGACGTTTCTCTCAACCGGCCAGATGCGGGAACAGGCCGAGCAATCCGACGACGATCAGATAGAGGGCGACGATGTAGTTGAGGAGCCGCGGCATCACCAGGATCAGCACGCCGGCAATCAGCGAGATCAGCGGGGTGAGCGCAAGCTGGGAAATGTGCATGTAGGGTTCCTTTCGGTGGGGAGCGTCGGAGTCGTGTCTTCCAGAACGCCCAAGCGACCGGAAAGCTCCTCACACCGCGCGCCAAATTGCGCAGGCTCGGCTGATTACGCAGCTTCGCGGAAATATTTGGCTGTGGGCAGGATGGTCAGCGGTGCCAGCTCGCCGGCTGGCGCCTTGGCAAACAGCATGCGCCGCTCCAGCGCCGTCGACTGGAAGAAGGGGAAGCGCTGCAGCGTCGGCGCCATATTCTGCTCGCAGATCGATTCATAGAAGAAGATCGGCATGGTGAAAGGCGGATAGAGGCGCGGCTCGCCGACCTGCACCGAGCCGAAGATGCGATGGTAGAACGCCGTGTGCTCTTCGCGGATCATCGAAATGCAGCTGGTGGCGTTGAAGAAGGTGTTGGCGATGACTGCGAGCCGCAGCGTGACATAGGGCAGGGCCCGGTTGGCCGACGACATTTGCGGATCGATCGCCAGCCGGCTCGGGTCGATGAAGGTTTCGCCGCGCGCCAGCCGCAGCAGCAGCCGGTCGCCGAAAACCGTCATGATCGGCGCTTCGGGGGTCTCGCGGGTCAGGTGATGGAGCCTGACCGTGCTGACGAGCTCGCCGTCCATGAAGACGCCGAAGCAGTAGCAATTGCGCGCCTCGTCAAGATGATCGGCAAGCTTCTGTTCAACGATGGTGTCAAGCAGGCCGTGCGTGTGAAAAGCCTTGTAGCGCAGTCGGTAGACTGCTTCGAGATCCTCGCCGCTTTCGCAGCGCCGGTATTCGATGCGCTCCAGAACGTCGAGTACATTGCGGGCGAACAGGGAAATCGGCTGGGATTTGCCTGCCGCACCCGAAGGCAGGCCTGACTGATGCGTGTCCATTACTTCCCCTCGTACCACCGCCGCACGAGAACAATACCGGACGACCGAAGGAACAAGAAGATGAAACTTAAATCGTCTGCGTTTACCGAATATTAACCTTAACGATTGGTTAACGCCTAGACAATACAACGCCTTTTAAATCGGCGTTTCAAGCGCAATTTAATCGCGACAAAATTCAGGGTTTGGCGAGTTTTGCCACCGGCCGCAATTCCGCGGCGAAGGGCCAGGTCACATTAGACATGGTTTCGATGCCCGACGCGCTCAGTGCCGCGCCGAACAGGAAGCCCTGGACGAGATCCGGCTTCACCGAATGCACCAGGATCTTTAGCTGCTCGAAGGTTTCCACGCCTTCGATGGTGACGGTCAGCCCGAGCACCCGGGTCAGGTCGACGACGCCCTTCAACAGGTCAAGCGAACGCTTGTTCTGGGTCACGTCCATCAGGAACGAACGGTCGATTTTGATCTTGTCGAGCGGCAGCTTGTGGAGATAGCTCAGGCTCGAATAGCCGGTGCCGAAATCGTCGAGCGCAATGCGCACGCCAAGCTGCTTCATCTCCTCGATATACTGGCGCGTCAGTGACTTGTCGTCGAGCAGGGCGGTTTCGGTGACTTCGATCTCGAGACGGCCGGCGGCCAGCCCCGAACTGGCAAGGGCATCGCGCACCTTCTGGACGACGTCGCGGTTGCGGAAATCCTTGGCCGAAAGGTTGACCGAGACGCTGGTCTGGCCGGGCCATTTGGCGCATTCGACGCAGGCCGCCTCGAGCACGAACGTGCTGATCTCGGAAATGATGCCCATTTCTTCGGCCAGCGGAATGAAGACGCTGGGCGAAACCGGCCCGAGATCGGGATGATCCCATCGGCACAGCGCCTCGCAGCTGGCGATGCGCATGGTGCTCATCGCCACGATCGGCTGATAGACCACCCGCAGCGCCTTGCCTTCAACGGCGGTGCGCAGGTCCGCCTTCATCAGCTGGCGGTTGCGGAACGCCGCATCCATCGCGGCCTCGAACAGCCGCCAGTTGTTCTTGCCGAGCTCCTTGGCCTTGTAGAGCGCCAGATCGGCCTTGACGATCATGGCGTCGACATCGGTGTCCTCGACCTTGGACAGCACAGCACCGGCGCTGGCCTGGATGCGCAGGCCGTGGCCGGCGACATCCACCTCGCCCTGCAGATCGGCGAAAATCTGGTCGAGCAGGCCGGCCAGATGGCTTTCATCCTCGACCCGGTCGAAGAAGATCATGAACTCGTCGCCACCGAAGCGGCTGACATTGACACCTTGCCCGGCGACGGCCGCCAGGCGTTCGGCAACGGCGTAGATCAGCCCATCGCCAACCGGATGGCCGAGCGTGTCGTTGACGCTCTTGAAATCGTCGAGATCAATCACCGCCAGCGCGCACAGGCGGTCGCGGCTGCCCGACGCCATGGCTTCGCCGACCAGCTCATGGAAATAGGCGCGGTTCGGCAGGCCGGTAAGGCTGTCATAGCGCGCCATGAAGCGGATCTTTTCTTCCGCCTCGACGCGGGCGGTGACGTCCTCGAAGGTGATGACGCCGAGGTCCTGATTGCCTTCGCGCGCCGAGAACTCGAAGTACTGGCCATTGGAGAAGGAGACCAGCACCTTGCGGTCGCGACCCTCGCGCAGCGCGCGCGTCAGCTGCGCCTCGACATAGCGGCAGTCCTTCGGCGCCAGCATGCCGCCGGCGACGCCGCGCAGCAGCAGGGAATGGATCGACCGGCCGAGCAGCTGGTCCGGCGAGCGCAGCGACATCAGATGCGCGGCTTCGGCATTGCCGACGACGACCTTGCCGTCGGGGCCGAGCATGACCAGGCCATGCGACATGGTGTTGAGCGCGCGGTTGAAGCGCTCGGCGAGCCTGGCGGCCGTCTTTCGCTCCGAAATGGCGTTGAACAGCACCGTGCGAACGTGGCTGGCCATGCGGGTGATGATGAAGATGAACGGCACGATGTAGAGGCCGAGGATGAAATCGCCGATATGGCCCTTGAGCATCAGCCCGACCGCGATCGGCAGCACGACTGTGAAGGCCTGCACCGCGACCATGGTCTTGGAGCCGTAATTGCGGCCGACGATGGTCACCGTCGAGCCCATTATGACGGCAATGGCAGCGCTTTCCCCGAAGACGTCGGGAACGAGATAGATTGAGGTAAAGCAGAAAAACCCCATGAAGAAGGCCTGGATGGTGCCGCCAACCAGGTAGTAGCGCTCCCATTTCTTGGCCTGTTCATAAGTCTCGAAACTGCCGACGCGCAGGCCTTTGCGGATGCCGTAATAACGGTAAAGGCCGGCGGCAAGCATAAGCGCAGCCAGTGCAAGATAGGCCGGGTGCCCTGAGGTGAAGAAAACGAGAATACCGATAAGGCCGTGGCAAAACGCGCCAATCAGCAGGATCCCGGGATCGTTGAACAACGATCGCACGAACCCAGCATAGACGTCCTCACCTATCTCTGCGGCTTTGTTTTCTTGCATGGCCTGCGGTGTCGCACGAGCCGCAGTCATGGCATAATCGCCTTAAGAAAGGTTTAGAGATGCCGTTTCGGCGTCTGCCGTCAAGTCGGCTGTCCCGGCGTAAACCGCGAAAATTCTTGTTCAGGTAAACAAGGCGTCACTCCGCGGCCTGAAGTTCAGGCCGCGCCGGCGTGTTGGCCAGCCGCTCGACAAGCCTTTTGCGCTCGCCATCGGCCTTTTCGGCGCTGGCCTGCCTGACATGGCCGTAGCCGCGAATGAGCGCCGGCACCGAGGCCAGCGCCACGGCGGCCTCGATCCTGCCTGGGGCAAGTGCTGCCGCGACAAGCTCGAGATCGGCCTCATAGCGGGCCAGAAGCTGTCGCTCCATGCGCCGCTCGGCGCTGTAGCCGAACACATCGAAAGCCGTGCTGCGCAGGCCTTTCAGCGCCGCCAGCAAACGAAAACCCTTCATCATCCACGGCCCGAAGTTTGATTTCTTCGGCTTGCCGTCATTGCCGCGCCTGCCCATGATGGGAGGCGCAAGATGAAATTCGAGTTTTTCGTAGCTCTGGAACTGCTTTGACAGTTCCGTGGCGAAGGAGCCGTCGGTGTAGAGCCGCGCCACCTCATATTCGTCCTTGATCGCCATCAGCTTGAACAGGTTTTTGGCGGCAGCCTCGGTCACCGCGGTCGAGCCGGGCACGGCCTTTGCCTCGGCGGCACGCAAAACCGCCAGCTTTTCGGCATAGCGCCGGCCATAGGCGGCGTTCTGATAGGCGGTGAGGAAAGCGACACGGCGAGTGATCACATCGTCCAGCGTCTCGGCGATCGGCGCGGCCTTGCCGGGCTGCGCAATGAGGCCGCGCACGAACTCCGGCTGATGCGCGGCGCGACGGCCCCAGCGGAATGCGGCGATGTTCATCGCCACCGCTTCGCCGTTCAATTCGATAGCCTTTTCAACGGCTTCGGCCGACAGCGGCAGCCCGCCATGCTGGAAAGCGAAGCCGAGCATGAACATGTTGGCACCGAGCGAATTGCCGAACAGTTGCGTGGCGGTTCGCGTCGCGTCGAAGAAATGCGCCTTGTCGTCGCCGGCGGCAGCGCGGATCGCCTTCTTCAGCCGCTCGATCGGCAGCGAGAAATCCGCCGAGCGGGCGAATTCGCCGGGCATGATCTCGGCGGTGTTGGCAAGGAAGATGGTATGGCCTTCCCGCACCGCGCCAAGCACCTTCTTGGCGCCGGACACAACGAGGTCGCAGCCCAGCACCAGGTCGGCCTTGCCTGCCGAAACGCGGATGGCATGGATATCGTCCGGGGTGCGGGCGATGCGGACATGGGTGAACACCGAACCGCCCTTCTGGGCGAGGCCGGCCATGTCGATCATGCCGCAGCCCTTGTCCTCGAGATGGGCGGCCATGCCGAGCACCGCGCCGATGGTGACGACACCGGTGCCGCCGACGCCGTCGATGATCGCCGCCCAGCCCTCGTTGCCAAGCGGGAATTCAGCCGGGACCGGCACGCCGTCGAGCGGATCGGTCCGCCCGGCAATGCCTTCAGCCTTGCGGATCTTGGCGCCGTGCACGGTGACGAAGGACGGGCAGAAGCCGTTGACGCAGGAGAAATCCTTGTTGCAGCTCGACTGGTCTATTCTGCGCTTGCGGCCGAACTCGGTCTCGACCGGTTGGATCGAGACGCAGTTCGACTGCACGCCGCAATCGCCGCAGCCCTCGCAGACCAGCTCGTTGATGAACACCCGCTTGTCGGGGTCGGGGAAGGTGCCACGCTTGCGGCGACGGCGTTTTTCGGCCGCACAGGTCTGGTCGTAGAGCAGCACCGAGACGCCTTTGACGTCGCGCAGCTCGCGCTGGACGAGATCGAGGTCGTCGCGGTGATGGATGGTGGCGCCGGCCGGGAATTCGGCCTTGCCGGCATATTTGTCCGGTTCGTCGGTGACGATGGCGATGCGCTCGACGCCTTCGGCACGCACTTGCCTGGCGATCATGTCCACCGTCAGGCCACCCTCATGCGGCTGGCCGCCGGTCATGGCGACGGCGTCGTTGTAGAGGATCTTGTAGGTGATGTTGGCGTCGGTCGACAGCGCGAAGCGGATCGCCAGCGTGCCGGAGTGGTTGTAGGTGCCGTCGCCGAGATTCTGGAAAATGTGGCTGCGCTTGGAGAACGGCGCCTGGCCGACCCATTGCGCGCCCTCGCCGCCCATGGCGGTGAAGCTGACCGTGTTGCGATCCATCCACAGTGCCATGAAGTGGCAGCCGATGCCGGCGGCACCGATCGAGCCGTCGGGCACCTTGGTCGAGGAATTGTGCGGGCAGCCGGAGCAGAAGAACGGCGTGCGCGAACCAATATCGCTGGCATCGGCAAGCATCGCCTGGAACTGGCGCAGCTTCGCCACCTTCGCGGCGATCTCTTCCGAGGGACCGATGGTGCGCAGAATCCGCTCGCCCAGGGCAATGGCGATCTCGTTGGGGTCGAGCGCGCCCTTGGCCGGGAACAGCCAGTCGCCGCGCTCGTCCTTCTTGCCGACGATGGCCGGCTGGGTGGCGGTGCCGTAGAGGTTCTCGCGCAACTGCACCTCGATCAGCGAGCGCTTCTCCTCGACGACAACGATGGTGTCGAGGCCACGGGCGAATTCGGAGATATGCTGCAGGTCGAGCGGCCACGGACAGCCGACCTTGAACAGGCGGATGCCGATGCGGTTGGCGGCGGCCTCGTCGACGCCGATGTCTTCCAGCGCCTGGCGGACATCGAGATAGCTCTTGCCCAGCGTGATGATGCCGAGCTTCGGGCTGCGGCCGCCGGAATAGACGATGCGGTTCAGCCCGTTGGCGTGGATGAAGGCGGACGCGGCGGCGCGCTTGTGCTCATGCAGCCGCTCCTCCTGGCCGAGCATGTCGATCTCATGGCGGATGTTGAGACCGCCGGGCGGCATGTCGAACTCCGGTACGACGATGTTCAGCCGTTCGAGCGCGGCATCGACGGAGGCGGTCGATTCGATGTTGTCCTTGACGCATTTGATCGCCGCCCATGTGCCGGCAAAACGCGACATGGCAAAGCCGTAGAGACCGTAATCGATGATCTCCTGGACACCGGCCGGGTTGAGGATCGGCACCATGGTGTCGACGAACAGGAATTCGGTGGCGTGCGCGTTGGTCGAGGATTCGGCCATATGGTCGTCGCCCATCAAGGCGAGCACGCCGCCATGCTTCGACGATCCCGCGAGGTTGGCGTGGCGGAAGACATCTCCCGAACGGTCGACGCCCGGCCCCTTGCCGTACCAGACCGAAAACACCCCGTCATGCCTGCCTTCGCCCAGCAATTCCGTCTGCTGCGAACCCCAGCAGGCGGTGGCGGCAAGCTCCTCGTTGAGGCCGGGTTGGAAGACGATATCGGCCTGCGCCAGCTGTTTTTTCGCTCGCCACAGCTGCATGTCCAGGCCACCGAGCGGTGAGCCGCGGTAGCCGGAAACGAAGCCAGCCGTGTTGAGGCCGGCGCGGCGGTCGCGCTCGCGCTGCATCAACAGCATGCGTATGACCGCCTGCGCGCCGGACAGGAAGATGCGCTCCTTGCCAAGATCGAACTTGTCGTCGAGCGCGACGTTGTGCAGCGTCATCAGGCATTTCCTCTGCGGAGGCGACGGCGGGGGGCGCGGCCAACGTAGGAGTGAGATGGCGCAGTCTTTCTCCGCTTGCAAGGCAGGTCAAACGAAATCGAAAGTGCCAGGCAAAGCGCAATGAACGGTCGCCCGTTATCGCTGCTCCCGCACGAAACCGATCCTCAGCGGCTGTGCGGCGACCGAAAATTTCTACTGAGTCGCGTCGGGCAAAGACACGTCAGCCTTTCGAGCAATCAGGCTTGGGCTCGCCCGGCAGCTTGCCGTCGGGATGGCCGGCAAGGTCGGGATTGGCCGTATAGAGCTGATCAACCACCAGCGGCCGGTCGGGCAGGATCGACTGGTCTTCCGTCGAGATCAGCGTGGTGTCGATCTTCTGCAGGAACGTGCCGTCAGGACCCCTGATGCTGATGGAGATCGCATAGGGCTTGTCCTTGACGATACAGGTCAGCGCCGGGCTTTCCAGGCTGACCTTGTCGAGCTTCGGCCAGACCTTCTGCTCGACCACCAGGGGAGGGCCGCCGGCGGGGTTCTGGAAGCTGGCGACCGCCACCTGGCCCTCGCCCATCGGCTGCAGGGGCCGCAGCGTCACGACATAGGTCGCCCGGGCGAGACGGTAGTTGAAGACCACGACCTTGCCGGAAACCTCGAACAGCTTGCCATCGCCGCCGGTGTCGCGGCAGGCGCCGAGCGCAACGGCGGCAATGAGTGCTGCGCCGACAAGGATCGAGCGGAAGAAACCACTACGCATTCTTGACCTCATGAGCCGCCGTGCGGCGGCGGCGATAGTGACGGCTTGCTTTCTGGCGGTTGCCGCACACCGCCATGTCGCACCAGAGGCGGCTGGAATTGCGGCTTCTGTCGACGAACAGCCAGCTGCAATTGGGACAGATCCTGAGCCTGGCAACCGTGTCGTCGCGCAGCAGCGACAAGGCTGAAACCGCCAGCGCCGCCTCAAAGGCGATCGGTGTCGCCGGATCGCCGAACGGCTTGCCCGGCGCGCCGATTTCATCTGGGCTGCGCTCAAGACCGCCGGCGCAAGCCTTGAGAAAGACAGCCAGATCGTTGGCGGCAAGCACACCTTTCGACACCGCGCCGCGAAACAGGCGGTCGGTCGTCTCACGGATCGAAAGCACCACCGGCGCGATCCTGTTCGGCGACGGCGCTTCCAGCCGCCTGCCGCCAAGCTCGGCGCCGCGAAAGCCGCTGGCGGCCTCGGCAAAGCGCGCGATCTCGGCCGGATCGGCAAACCGGTCGAAGGTTTTTTCGGGATCGTTGCGCAGCACCACGGTGTTGGCCGTGTCGAGCGCAAGCATGCCGCCGGTGAAGCGATGCGGGGTCCAGGATACCGTCATGTCAGAAATCTAACCGATAAATCGCGTTTGACAAGTTAGATTCCACGATGCAAACCTTGGCCCGGGCGCGGCCTCCGCTGCCTTTTTGTTTGAGCATGTCGTCGCCCCAAAAACCGCTTTGCACTTTTGGGCGACATGCTCTGAGGTCTGTCTATGCTCTATTTCTTCCAGCAGGTGCTGAACGGGCTGCATTCAGGCGCGCTCTATGCGCTGCTCGCCTTTGGCTACGTGCTGACCAACGGCATCCTGCACCGGACCAATCTCGCCTATGGTGCACTGTTCGCCTTTTGCGGCCAGACGATGATCCTGACCGTGGCCTTCGGTTATCAGGTATTGTGGCTGACCTTGCTGGCGGCGGTGGTGCTCGGCGTCGTCACCGCTTTCCTCTATGCCGCGCTGATCAGCCATGTGCTGTCGCGCAGCGTCTTCGAACCGCTGGCCTACCGAACGCCCAATGCGATCGTGGTGACGACCCTCGGCATCCTGCTGGTGCTGTCGGAAGCAAGCCGCATTGCCGCCGATACGCATGACTGGTGGCTGCCGCCGATGTTGGCGCAACCCATTGTTTTTGCTCAGGACACCAGCTTCAAGGCGACGCTGACGCTGATCCAGCTCATCGACTGCGCGATTGTCCTGACGGCAATCATCCTCGCCGCATGGGCGTTTGCCCGCTCGGGCTTCGGCCGCCGCTGGCGCGCCGTCTCCGACGATCCCCACACGGCAGCCTTGTGCGGTGTGGATGTGCGCAGCGTGTTCCGGCATGCGGTGCTGTTTAGCGGCTTCTGCGCCGCGCTGGCCGGCGTCATGGCCGGCCTCTACTACGGCAACATCAGCTTCGGCTCCGGCCTCGTCTATGGGCTGAAAATCCTCTTCGTCACCGCGGTGGGCGGCTATCTCTCGCCGCCGCGCGCGGCGCTCGGCGCGGCCGCCTTCGGCATGGCGGAGTCGTTATGGGCCGGCTATTTCCCGATCGAATGGCGCGATGGCTGGATGTATCTGTTCCTGGTCGCAGCACTCGTGCTGATCGGTCCCGGCCGCGACCAGCAGAAGATCGCCTGATCGCCGCATCCGGCATCAGACTTTGGTTGCATGACGCAGCAGCCGGCCGGCACTTTATCCCCTGCCTCAAGTCACAACGGCGTTGATCGCGCCCCTGCCATGTTGACCCGCCGAACCACGCACGGCATACCGTTGGGCCACAGCGGCGCGACGGAAAATAAGGGGAGCCGGCGCGCCTTCGACATAAGGGAGGAATGCATGGCAGGGCTGCTCGCTCTATCCAGAACGATTGACCGTATGAACGAGTTCATCGGCAGATGGATATCGTGGCTGATCCTCCTGGCAATCCTGGTCAGCGCCGCCAATGCCGTCATCCGCAAGATGTTCGACATCTCGTCCAATGCCTGGCTGGAACTGCAGTGGTACCTGTTCGGCGCCGCCTTCATGCTGGCCGCAGCCTACACGCTGAAGCAGAACGACCATATCCGCATCGACATCGTCTACGGCATGTTCTCGCGCCGCGTACAGCACTGGATCGACCTGCTCGGCCATCTGTTCTTCCTGATGCCGTTCGTGACGCTGATGGTTATCTATTTCGTTCCCTATGTATCGCTGTCGTTCCGCAGCGGCGAAATGTCGAACAATTCCGGCGGCCTGATCATCTGGCCGGCCAAGGCGATCCTGCTCGTCGGCTTCTTCCTGCTGGCGCTGCAGGGCATCTCCGAGATCATCAAGAAGATCGCCATCATGCGCGGCGACATGGACGATCCCAATCCGTTCATATCGGCGCATGAGCAGGCCGAGCTCGAGGCGAAAGCCCTTGCTGAAGAAGCCAAGGCGCTCGCCCAGGAGGCGCGCCCATGATCGAGTTCATCGCCCAGAACATGGCGCCAATCATGTTCGCCTCGCTGGTCATCTTCCTGCTGATCGGCTACCCCGTCGCTTTCTCGCTCGCCGCAAACGGCCTGATGTTCTTCTTCATCGGCGTCCTGCTGTCGCCCTATTCGGGCGGCTCGATCAATCTGGCCTGGCCGCTGCTGCACGCGCTGCCCGACAATTTCTACGGCAGCCGGGTGATGTCGAACGACACGCTGTTGGCCATTCCGTTCTTCACCTTCATGGGCATCGTGCTCGAACGATCCGGCATGGCGGAAGACCTGCTCGACACGATCGGCCAGCTGTTCGGGCCGATCCGCGGCGGTCTCGCCTATGCGGTGATCTTCGTCGGCGCGCTGCTGGCCGCAACCACCGGCGTGGTGGCGGCGTCCGTCATCGCCATGGGGCTGATCTCGCTGCCGATCATGCTCCGCTATGGCTATGACCGACGGCTGGCATCGGGCGTGATTGCGGCATCCGGCACGCTGGCGCAAATCATTCCGCCCTCGCTGGTGCTGATCGTTCTGGCCGACCAGCTCGGCCGCTCGGTCGGCGACATGTATGCCGGCGCGCTGATCCCGGGCCTGGTCCTGACCGGCCTTTACACGCTCTACATCCTGATCATGTCGATCGTCCGGCCGAACTCCATGCCGGCGCTGCCGCTGGCGGCCCGCACTCTCGGCCACGGCGTGCTGTCGCTGTTGGCGGCGCTGCTGGTGACAACAGCGGTCTCCTACGCTGCCTACCGCTATCTCGCGCCGGCGCATGGCGACAATGCCGACATCCTCGGCGCCAGCGTTGGCGTGATCCTGATCTACATTGTGGCAATCGCCGACAAGGGCCTGAACATCAACATGATGTCCAGGCTGGCGCAGCAGGTGATCATCGTTTTGATCCCGCCTCTGGCGCTGATCTTCCTGGTGCTGGGCACCATCTTTCTCGGCATCGCCACCCCGACGGAGGGCGGCGCCATGGGCGCGGTCGGCGCCCTTGCCATGGCCGCGATGAAGGGGCGGCTGTCGCTGGATGTCATCAAGCAGGCGCTCGCGTCGACGACGCGGCTGTCGTCCTTCGTGCTGTTCATCCTGATCGGCGCGCGGGTGTTCTCGCTCACCTTCTACGGTGTCAACGGCCACGTCTGGGTCGAGCATTTGCTGACGTCGCTGCCGGGCGGCGAGGTCGGCTTCCTGATCGGCGTCAACATCCTGGTCTTCGTGCTCGCCTTCTTCCTCGACTTCTTCGAGCTCGCCTTCATCATCGTGCCGCTGCTGGCGCCGGCCGCCGACAAGCTCGGCATCGACCTGATCTGGTTCGGCGTGCTGCTCGGCGTCAACATGCAGACCTCCTTCATGCACCCGCCTTTCGGCTTTGCATTGTTCTACCTGCGCTCTGTCGCCGCCCGCGTGCCCTATCTCGACCGCCTCACCGGCAAGCAGATCGCGCCGGTAACCACCGGCCAGATCTATTGGGGCGCGGTGCCCTTCGTCTGTATCCAGGTGATCATGATCGGGCTGACCATCACCTTCCCGCAAATGGTAATGCGCTACAAGGGTGCGGCCGTCGATCCGGGTACGATCGAGCTCAAGTTGCCGGACATGCCAGGCCTTGCGCCTCTCGGCACACAACCGCCGGCCGATGGTGGCGCATCACCCGCGGCGCCATCGTCGAACGATTTGTCGCAACCGCCGAACTTCGGCGAGACGCCACCCGCCAAGCCGGCGGCGCCGGCGACCGACCTGTCTCAGCCGCCGAATTTCAACTGATGGCTTTATCTGTTTGTTTTGACGCAATTCCGGACGGAAACCGCTTACACTTTTCCTGGAATTGCTCTGAGTGAGGACGTCATGAGAGCCGTGCGCCTGGAAGCCGTGGGCAGCATTGCGCTGCGGGAAGTCGACAAGCCTGTTGCGGGACCGCAGGATGTCCTGGTGCGCATCGAAGCCTGCGGCGTTTGCGGCACCGACCGTCATCTCCTCCACGGCGAATTCCCTTCGAGCCCGCCGGTTACACTTGGCCACGAATTCTGCGGCATCGTCGAGGCTGTCGGAGAAGCGGTTTCCGGCATCGCGGTGGGTGACCGCGTTACCGGCGACCCCAACATCTCCTGCGGGCGCTGCAGCCATTGCCGGGTCGGCCGCGTCAATTTGTGCAGCAATCTCAGGGCCATCGGCATCCATCGCGACGGCGGCTTCGCCGACTATGTCGTGATGCCGCAGAGCCAGGCTTTCCTTCTGCCTGCGAACCTCAAGCCAACGCATGGCGCCTTCTGCGAGCCGCTGGCGTGCTGCCTGCATGCTGTTGACCTCGCCGGCATCAGGCCCGGCGCTTCTGTGGTGGTGCTTGGTGGCGGCGTGATCGGCCTGCTTACTGTGCAATTGGTCAGGCTCGCAGGAGCGTCGACAATCATCCTGTCGACGCGGCAGGCCTCCCGCCGGGTGCTCGCCGAAGAACTCGGTGCAACGGCGACGGTCGACCCAAGTACCGTTGACCCGATCGAGGCCATCGTCGGCCCGGCCGGCCTTGTGCCCGGTGGGGTCGATGTGGTGCTCGAATGCGCCGGTGTCCCCGACACCGTCGAACAATCGATGCGGCTGGCGAAGTCCGGTGGCACGGTGGTGATTGTCGGCGTGATGCCGCAAGGCATGAAGGTGCCCTTCGAACCGTTCGACCTCTTGTTTCGCGAACTGAAGGTTCTCGGCTCGTTCATCAACCCCTTCACCCACAGGCGGGCGGCGGACCTTGTCGCGTCCGGGGCGATCGAGATCGACAAGCTCATCTCAAGGCAGGTCGGCCTGGAGGAAGCCCCCTCTGTGATCGCCAACCCGGCCGCGCCCGGCGAGGTCAAGGTGCTGGTGGTGCCGGGCAAGGGTTGAGCCGCTCGGCATCAGGCAAAGAAAAACCCCGGGCGGAGCCGCCCGGGGTCCTTTGAACGTGGCCAGATCGCCTACAGCTTGCCGTTGCGCTGCTGGACCATCATGAAGGTGTCGTAATTGTATTCGGCCACCTGGGCCCAGAGATAGTGCTCCTTGCGGAAGCCCTTGATCGAGTCCCAGATCTTCTTGAACGGTGCGTTGCTGGCTTCCATTTCGGCGTAGACTTCATTGGCCTTCTCGAAACAGGCGGCCATGATGTCCTGGCTGAACGGTCTGAGCTTGGCGCCGCCCGCCACCAGCCGCTTCACCGCCGCAGGATTGAGATGGTCGTATTTCTGCAGCATGTTGGCGTCCGCCGCCTGCGCGGCGGTGTGCACCAGCGACTTGTAGGCAGGCGACAGCTCTTCGTACTTGGCCTTGTTGAACAAGAGATGGACGGTCGGTCCACCTTCCCACCAGCCGGGATAGTAGTAGTAGGGCGCGACCTTGTAGAAGCCGAGCTTCTCGTCGTCATAGGGGCCGACCCATTCGGCGGCGTCGATCGTGCCTTTTTCCAGCGCCGGATAGATGTCGCCGCCGGCGATCTGCTGCGGCACGACGCCGAGCTTCGAGACAACTTTGCCGGCAAAGCCGCCAATGCGCATCTTGAGGCCGGACAGGTCGGCGACGGTGTTGATCTCCTTGCGGAACCAGCCGCCCATCTGCACGCCGGTGTTGCCGCCGGGCAGGCCGAAAAGACCTTGCGTGGCGAGGAACTCGTTGAACAGGTCGATGCCGCCGCCATGGTAATGCCAGGCGTTCATGCCGCGTGCATTGAGCGAGAACGGCACCGCCGCGCCGAGCGCCCATGTCGGGTCCTTGCCCCAGTAATAGTATGACACCGTGTGGCAGGCCTCGACGGTGCCGGCAGTGGTGGCGTCGGCGGCCTGCAGGCCGGGCACCAGTTCGCCGGAGGCAAATACCTGGACCTGGAAATTGCCGTCGGTCGCCTCCGACAGCATCTTGGAGAAGACTTCCGCGCCGCCATAGATCGTGTCGAGCGATTTCGGGAAGGATGACGCCAGCCGCCACGTCACTTTCGGATTGGACTGGGCGATTGCCGGCGCGGCAAGCGTGGCGGCAGCCGCCGCGGCGCCCACGCCGGTGACCCCTGCCTTGCGGATGAATGAACGACGATCCATGCAGTTCCTCCCTATTGGACCAACAAACCGATATCAGGACATCTCCTCACGCCCCGGTATCGATTTGCCCGAAACAATACACGGGCAAGGGGTCGAGTCCAGCGTGGCAGCGGGATTTGACGGCGGCACCAGCGACAAATCCGCAGGCTTGGCGCCCGGCCTGCAACTATAGTCTAACGTTTATGGCGTGGCCCATGCGAGACAACGAAACTTGCCATGGAAAAGCGCCTTCGGATCGCCTATTTTGCAGGCACAATAGCTAATTGCTTCGCGCCAAAAGGGAATCTGGACCCAAAATGCACCAGCCGCTCGTCGCCATCTCGACCGACGTCCGTCAGTTCGACAACTACACCTGGCATGCCGCCCCGCAGCAATATATCGAGGCGGCACTTTCCGGCGCCGGCGTGTTCCCGCTGCTCGTGCCGTCCTTCGGCGACCGGCTCGATTTCGATGAGCTGTTGTCGTCGGTCGACGGCGTCATGGTCACCGGCTCGAAATCCAACGTGCATCCCTCGCTCTATGGCGGCGACGCCAGCGAGGCCAACGGCCCATACGATCCGGCGCGCGATTCCACCACGCTCCCGCTGATCCGCAAGGCGATCGAGCGCGGCGTACCGCTGCTCGCCATCTGCCGCGGCATCCAGGAGTTGAACGTGGCGCTGGGCGGCACGCTCGGCACCGAGATCCAGGAGCGCGAAGGCTCGTTCGACCACCGCGCGCCGGTGAGCGACAACCAGGACGAACGTTTCGCCATCCACCAGACCATTTCGATCAAGCCGGGCAGTTGCCTGGCCGGTGTGTTCGGCGCCGGCGACATCAAGGTCAATTCGCTCCACCGTCAGGCGATCGACCGGCTCGGCTCGAAACTGCAGGTCGAGGCTGTCGCCGGTGACGGCACGGTCGAAGCAGTTTCGGTGAAGGACGCCCGCGCCTTTGCCGTGGGCGTGCAGTGGCACCCCGAATATTGGGTCAAGTCGGACAGCAACTCGGCCAAGATTTTTCGCGCTTTTGGCGATGCGGTGCGCCTGCATGCGGCGGCGAAAGCCGGCGCGCGGGCTGCGGCCGAATAATCGATCGTATCAGTTGCCGGATTGATCTGGACTGTCGGCTGTCGCCAACGACAGCAGCGGCGTGGCCGGAGCGTAGGATTCGTAACCGTCGCCGTCGGCAACCGAGAAGGTGACGATCGGGTCGATGCCGTCTGTGCTGAAAGCCACCGTGCCGTCCTGCTCTTCGCGCCAGAACTTCGCCCGCTCGATGCCGGGCAGCAGCCGGCAGCAATTCGGCGCCACCGTCAACAGCGACAGGCCATCGTTAATCGCGGCACCGCGAGTGACAGCGCAGTCGCCTTCGTCGCCATTGGCGACCAGCCTGAAGCTGGTGGATCGGGTGACCTCACCGGCAGCGCTTTGGCCAGCGCCACCGTGAAACAGCTGAACGCCGCCGAACAGCGCGGCGGCGGCGACCAATACGGAAAGTGTCTTCATTCTGGTACTCATCCACGCATACCCTGGATGAATAATCATTTCGAAGGGTTAAGCTGACGTTAATAAATGTGGCCGTAGCGCCCCGGCGTTAACCGGATGCCTTCACATGGGCCGTTTCCGGTACCGGGGTCAGCGGCCGGCGTTCGCTGAACCAGGACACCAGATTGTCGACGCACAGATCCGCCATGGCGCGGCGCGTGTGGTGCGAGGCCGAACCGACATGTGGCAACAGCGAGGTGTTGGGCGCTTCGAGCAAGGCCTTGGGCACATTCGGTTCGTCGGCAAAGACGTCGAGCCCGGCGGCGGCGATGGTGCCGTTGGCAAGCGCTGTCGCAAGAGCCGGCTCATCAACCGTGCTGCCGCGGCCGATGTTGACGAACACGCCATTGGCGCCAAGCGCCGCCAGGATTTCGGCATTGACCGCCTTCTCGGTGGAAGCACCGCCCGGCACCACGGAAATCAGCGTATCGACCGCTTCGGCAAGGCCTTTCAGCGTCGGGTGGTACTGGTAGGCGAGGCCTTCGACCTTGCGCCGGTTGTGGTAGGCGACCGGCAGCCCAAAGGCTTCCAGCCTCCGGGCAATGGCAAGACCGATGCGGCCCATGCCGAAAATGCCGACATGACGGCCGCGCAAGGTCAGCCGGCTCAGCGGATAGTTGCCCTTCTTCACCCAGCTGCCGTCGCGCAGCCATTTCTCGGCCGTGTACAATTCGCGCACGGTGTTGAGCAGAAGGCCGATCGTGGTGTCGGCGACCTCTTCGGTCAGAACATCCGGCGTGTTGGTGACCATGATGTTTTTCTTGGCCGCGTGAACGGCGTCCACCGAATCATAGCCGACACCGAAGGAGGCGATGAGTTCGAGCTTGGGCAATGCATCCATCAATGCCGCATTGACGCCGGCGAAGGAGGCAATGGCGCGCACGTCACGGCGCATTTCGTCGGTGACAAGTGCGGGATCGGCGCGTTCGATCTTGACCCGTCTGAAGGTGCGGTCGATGCGCTCGACCGCATGGTCGTTGAAATGCCCCGGCACCAGAACGGCGACGGAGTTCAATTGTTCGACCTTGGTCATACACGCTCCACCGGCTTGCCGGTCGACTGGCGCACATGCAGTTCCGGCTTGATCAGTTCCTGCGACGGCCGTACCGCCTGTCCATTCAACTTGTCGAGCAGCGCGCTGGCGGCGCGGCGGCCGACCTCGCGCTGGCCGTTCCAGACGGTGGTGAGTGCCGGTGTCGCGATTGCCGCCTCCTCGAGATCGTCATAGCCGGTGACCGAGATATCGGCGCCCGGCACCAGGCCTGCGCGGGCAATGCCGTTCATCAGGCCGATGGCGACGAGATCATTCCAGCAGCAGGCGGCGGTTGGCTTGTCTTTGAGCGCCAAAAACTGTCCAGCCGCCTCGAATCCGCCCTGCTTGGTGCGCGGCCCGGCAATGCGCCAGGACGGCCTGACTTCCAGCCCGGCGGCCTCCATGGCGTTGAGATAGCCCTGGTAGCGGTCGCGCCCGGTCGAGGTCTGGTCGGTGCCGCCGATCATGGCGATGCGCTTGTGGCCGAGCGAGATCAAATGATTGGTGGCAAGCGCTGTGCCATAGGCATCGTCGCCGCGGAACACCGGCACGTCGGCGCCCTCGACGGTGCGCGCGATCAGCACCGCCGGCAGGCCGTTTTCCTCTGCCATGACGATGTCGGAAGCCGGCGTGCCGATGGCCGGCGACATGATGACGCCGTCGGCGCCGAGCTGCAGCAGCGTGTCGATGAAGGTGCGCTG
This sequence comes from Mesorhizobium sp. CNPSo 4688, assembly GCF_057784295.1. Classification (NCBI taxonomy): domain Bacteria; kingdom Pseudomonadati; phylum Pseudomonadota; class Alphaproteobacteria; order Hyphomicrobiales; family Phyllobacteriaceae; genus Mesorhizobium; species Mesorhizobium sp. CNPSo 4688. The sequence goes on along the minus strand of NZ_JBWLUY010000003.1, from coordinate 43,049 downwards.
CTTTTCCAGCTGGTCGTAATGGTTGGACAGGATGAAGGTCTGCCGGCTGCGGTCAAGCTCGCTCTCGATCGAGCGCAGGATCTCGGCAAAGAACGGGTTCATGATGTCGTGCACAACGACGCCGACAATACCCGAACGCGAGGTGCGCAACGAGGCAGCGCGGCGGTTGTAGATATAGCCGATGGCGCGCGCATGTTCCTTGATGCGGTCGCGCGTGGCGCCGGCGACCAGCGGGCTGTCGCGCAATGCGAGGGAGACCGTGGCCGTGGACACGCCAAGCGCATCCGCGATCGTCGAAAGCTTGATCTTTTGTGCCAGCCCTTCGCTCCCCGAGTTTTTTAAATTTTTTAAATGCGGCGTTATGCCATCGGATTCGGAGCAAATCAAAGTTTTTTCGCCAGGGCCTCCGCCTCGACGTCGACAGTCGTGCGATTGCGCAGCCGCAGACGGTGCTCGCGATGGATGATGTAGAGGCCGCTGGCGACGATGATGGCGGCACCCACCAGGGTCCAGCGGTCGGGGAACTGGTGGAAGATGATCCAGCCGGACAGGATCATCCAGACCATCTGCGAATAGGGGTACGGGGCGAGCGCCGTGGTGGTCGCCAGGCGGTAGGCCTGCACCAGCATCCAGTGGCCGCCGGCGCCGAACACGCCCAGCATCACCAGGATGAACCAGTGCCAGCCATCCTGCGGCAGCGCGTGCGAGAACGGCAGCATGGGCAGAAGCAGCACGGCCGGCGCCAGCGCCGAAAACAGGATCAGGCTCTCCGAGCTTTCGCTGGCCGACATGCGCCGCGTCATGATGACGTAAAAACTGTTCGACAGCATCGAGCCGAGCGCGAAGAGATGTCCGACGCCGAAAACGCCGACGCCCGGCCTTGTGATGACGAGCACGCCGACAAAGCCCGACAGGATCGCCAGCCAGCGCCGCCACCCCGCCCATTCGCCAAGTAGCGGTCCGGCAAGCGCGGTGATCACCATCGGACCGAAGAAATAGATCGAGGTGGTTTCGGCCAGTTGCAGGGTCTTGAGCGCCATGACGTTGCACATGGTCGAGCCGAACAGCAGCCCGCCGCGCAGGATATGGGCTGGCAGGTTGTTGGCGCGGAACCGCGACGGCTCGCGCCAGCCGCGCAGAAAGACGCCGACGAGCAGGACATGGACGGTGAAGCGGGCCCAGGCCACGATCAGCGCCGAGACGCCGGCCAGCACCAGGTATTTGCTCGACGTGTCGAGGAAGGTGAAAAACACATAGGTCGAAAGCATGAACAGCATCGCCGCGGGCGGCGTTGCGCTTTCGTCTGATCTTGCGGGAACGTTCAATGTCAGGCCGGGCAGGGAGGATAGAAGCCTACCTTTGCGGCAATCGCCTGTGCCCGGCAAGCCAAAAGCGACTGGCACAACAGGCACGGCGCACAGGCTCAGCGCACTGCACCCCAACTGCCTACGAATTAGGCATGCATGCGGGCGCCCTTGGTGATCTTGTCGACGAGTTTCTTGTCGGCACGCAACCCTATGCCGACGATCCTTGCGTCCTCCGGGGCGAATTCGGCAAAGACGGCGCGGTTGGCCGCATCAAAGCCGGTTGCAAACATCTCTTCGACATAGGCTGACGTCGTCACGCCGCGTTCCAGCGCCCTCCGGTGGATGCCATTGAGCGTCGACCCATCGGCCGAGAGCACGATGACCGGCTGGATCGACAGCGGATTGTAGAGATTGCCGGCGCGGTCGCGATAGGGTTCGCCGATGATGTCAGGGAATTGCGCGACGATGCCGCTGGTCAGGAACGCGGTGACGTTGAGCTTCTGCCAGCCCGCGAGATCGTCCCTCAGCACGATTGCAAATTTTGTATCGAACACCAAAATGAGGACTCCGGAGTTGGCCCGCAAAGGGCAGGATAGGCGATGGCGCAGGGTCTAAACGGTGAGGCGACACAAGGTCTTGAACGTTCGTGCGCGGATGAGGACCGGATCGTTTCAGCGCCGAGCAGCACCGGCATCGAGCGCATTGAGGCGCATTTCCATGGCAACGCCTTCGACCTGCACCGCCACGACACGCTTGCCGTCGGCGTGACGCTTTCCGGTGTGCAGCGCTTCCACTATCGCGGCGTCGTGAACCACAGCCTGCCCGGCCAGGTGATCGTGCTGCATCCAGACGAAGTGCACGATGGCGGCGCCGGCACCGAGGACGGCTTGCGCTACCGGATCCTCTACCTGGAGCCGTCGCTGCTGCTCGACTGCCTCGACGGCGCGCCGCTGCCTTTCGTCGGGGATGCCGTGGTCAGCGATCCCGCCTTGCGCGGCACGTTGCTGTCGGCTTTGGCGCCGCTCGACGAAGAACTGGACGAGCTGTTCGTCGCCGATTTCGTTGCGGAGCTGGCGCAGCATCTCAGGCGTCATGCCGGACAGTCGGCAAAGCCGATGGGAAAGACGGCCTGGCATGCGGCGGCGCTGGCGCGACACTATCTCGAGGAGAATGCCGAGCGGGCAGTCCGTTCCGACGAGCTGGAGGCGATCACCGGGCTCAACCGCTATGCGCTGTCACGTCATTTCCGCGCGACCTATTCCACCAGCCCGCATCGTTTCCTGCTGATGCGCCGGCTGCAAAAGGCAAGGCGTATGATCGAGGTGGGCGAGCCGCTGGCCGAGATCGCCGTTGGCGCCGGCTTCAGCGACCAGAGCCATTTCAACAGGCATTTCAAGAAAGCATTCGGCCTGACGCCCGGCCGCTGGTCGGCACTGGTGCGCGGACCTTCGGTGGCGGCTTAGCTCAAGACGTGCTGATCAATCGTCGATGTCGGTCTCGTCATCGACGAGCACCAGTTCTTCGTTCGACAGATTGGCTTCGATGCGGGCGAGCAGCTTGAACAGCGTCTTCTGTTCTTTCTTGTCGAGGCCTTTCAACGCCTGCTTTTCCGTCTTCTTCACCGATTTCTCGATGGCGTGGATGATTTCGCGGCCGGTGTCGGTGAGGAAGATATGCGCCTGGCGGGCATCCGCAGAAGAGGCTCGCTTTTCCAGAAAACCCTGCGCCTGCAAGCGGTTGATGGTCTTGGTGATGGTCGGCGGGCGCACGCCGAGGCGGCCGGCGAGATTGCCGGGCGTCTGGCCGTCCTCGCGGTCGAGCGTCAGCATGATCTGGTCCTGGCCGGCATAAAAGCCGTGCGCCAGAAGCCTTGCCGCCAGCGCGGTCCTTGCCAGCCTTGCCGCCGAATGCAGCCGGCTCATCGTTGCAGTCTTGTCCGCCTTGGCCATGGTGATCCCTCTTCGGCCGTACCGGTGCGTGCAGCATAGACGCAGCCGGCCGGTTGGCAATCGACGATCAAAAAGATTCCGGCTTTCGAAACAGCTTTGCCGGCAAGCATTTGTGGTGCCCACCGTGGTGATGCCAGATGTTTATTTCAGTTAGATGACAAACGAGTTTCCACCAAGGCGATTGCAGTGGGTTGAGACGGCGCGGCTCTGCACAGGTCAACGAAGAGGCGTTCAGGCGACACGCTGGATGGTCGGCATCCCTACCACACCGCCTGTTCGGGGGAGGTTTCGGTCGACCCACCCGCTCCGTCACCCTCTGGGTCAAACGCCCAGGCGGTTTGCCCCGTGCAAAAACCCGGCACACATCCTATATCAGGCCGACAATCCCTTCTTGCGGCCCGGAATTTCGCGGCCCAGTCATTCGAGGCAAGACATGAGCGATGCACAGACGACGCAGATCCCCGTGACCGTCCTTACCGGCTATCTCGGCGCCGGCAAGACGACCCTGCTCAACCGCATCCTGTCGGAAAACCACGGCAAGCGTTACGCTGTCATCGTCAATGAATTCGGCGAGATCGGCATCGACAACGAGTTGATCGTGGAATCCGACGAGGAAATCTACGAAATGAACAATGGCTGCGTCTGCTGCACGGTGCGCGGCGACCTGATCCGCGTCGTCGAAGGCCTGATGCGCCGCCCCGGCCGTTTCGACGCTATCGTCGTCGAGACCACCGGGCTCGCCGACCCCGTGCCGGTGGCGCAGACCTTCTTCATGGACGACGACGTCCGCTCCAAGACCAAGCTCGACGCTGTCGTGGCGCTGGTCGACGCCAAGCATCTGCCGCTCAGGCTCAAGGATTCCAGGGAGGCCGAGGACCAGATCGCCTTCGCCGATGTCGTCGTGCTCAACAAGACCGACCTGGTCACGCCCGAAGAACTTGCCAAGGTCGAAGCGACCATCCGCGCCATCAACCCGGCGGCCAGGATCCACCGAACCACGCGCGCCGGCGTGGCGCTGTCCGAAGTGCTCGACCGCGGCGCGTTCGACCTGTCGCGCGCCCTGGAGAACGATCCGCATTTCCTCGAAGCGCACGATCATGATCACGACCACCATGACCATGATCACCACGATCATGACGGCCACGATCATCATCACCATGATCACGCGCACCCCTCCGACATTCACGACGTGACGGTGCAGTCGGTGTCGCTGCGCGGCGGCGAGATGGACCCGAAGAAATTCTTCCCCTGGATCGAGAAGGTCACCCAGATGGAGGGCCCCAACATCCTGCGGCTGAAAGGCATCATCGCGCTCAAGGGCGACGACGAGCGCTATGTCATCCAGGGCGTGCACATGATCATCGAAGGCGACCACCAGCGCGCCTGGAAGGATGGCGAAAAGCACGAGAGCCGGCTGGTGTTCATAGGCAGGGAACTCGACGCCGAGCGGCTGAAGAAGAGCTTTGACGCCTGCCAGGCGGCTTGATTATTTGGCAGAGGCAATCGTCTCTAACGTGGCGCTTCCAGTTCTCACGGTTGGCGCCGCCCCTCATCCGCCTGCCGGCACCTTCTCCCCGTATAGTGACGGGGAGAAGGGGACTGGCCGCAATGCCGACGCCTATTTTGCAACGCTGGCGATAGGCGAAACCATCGGCGACAGCGTCTTTCTCCCCGTCATTATACCGGGAGAAATGTCCGGCAGGACAATGAGGGGCAGCGCCATCATTGGCGACTAGAGACAGGCAATTGTTCCGACATCGCGACCTCATGGTTGCCGGACGTGCAAACGTCGAGTAAGCCGCCCTCTGCACTTTCATTGAACAAAGATAGCCATGCCCACAGTTGCCCCGCTTGATCTCGATGGCCATTGCCTTGCCGCCGTCTTCCTCGACAACGTGCCGCATTTTGCGCTGGCCGATGGCGCCGTTCATCGGCTCGACAATGGCCACAAGACAATTCAGGCCAATGACGGCCTGCTCTCCACCTTCCATGATGCCGCCAATGACCGGCTGATCACCGGCGGCGAGGACGGCAAGGTGTTTGCCGTTACCGCAGGCGGCAATGTCGGCGAACTGGCGAGCGCCGGCAAGAAATGGATCACCAGTGTTTCCGCTGGGCCGCAGGGCGCGATTGCCTATGCCACGGGCAAGACCGCTTTTGTGCGCTTTGGCGATGGCAGGACCAAAGAATTCTCACATCCGCGTTCGGTCGAGGGGCTAGCCTTCTCGCCCAAGGGCATGCGCTTCGGCGTCGCCCGCTACAATGGCGCGACGCTGCATTTCCCGGCCGCCGAGGGCAAGCCGGTGGAACTCGAATGGGCCGGCGCCCATACCGGTATCACCTTTTCGCCCGATGGCGCCTTCCTGGTCACCACCATGCAGGAAAACGCGCTGCATGGCTGGAAGCTTGCCGACGGCAAGCACATGCGCATGACCGGCTATCCCGGCAAGGTCAAAAGCCTGTCGTGGAGCGTGAAGGGCAAATGGCTGGCGAGCTCCGGCGCGCCGGCGGCAATCGTTTGGCCGTTTTCGGGCAAGGACGGCCCGATGGGCAAGGCGCCGCTGGAGCTCGGCACGCGCGGCAACGCCATGGTGACATCGGTCGCCTGCCATCCAAGCCAGGATGTCGTGGCCGTCGGCTATGATGACGGCATGGTGATGGCGGTGCGCTTTGCCGATGCCAGGGAGGTGCTGCTGCGCCGCCCCGGCAAGGGCGCCATCACCGCGATGATGTGGGACAAGGAAGAGCGCCGGGTCGCCTTCGGCAGCGCTGCCGGCGACTGCGGCGTTATCGACATTTCGGCCTGAACTCAGCGGACCCGAGCGGCCAGCCGAAGCGGCTTTCGCCGCAGCGACAGCCCGTCGTGCATGTTGAGCGACAAAAGGGTGATGTTGACGGCACCGGCCGTCAGTTCGATCGCCTGGACGATTGTGAACAAGGTGTCGAAACGCCCGGCATCGGCAAGGCTGCTGAGCAGGACAGCTGAGGGCACCAGCACCAGCAGCCCGTTGGCGGCGATGATGCGCATGCGCCGTTTCTTGCGGGCGACGACCGGGCTCCTCCACCCCTTGCCGAGCGAGAAGCCGGACGCGCCGGCGACGATCATCGCCGGGATGAGCACGGTCATACCGGCCAGCACACAGTTTTTGACCGTTGTGACCGCGGCCGCGTCGCCGAACAGCTCAACTGTGGCTGTCGACAGCCAGAAGACCGAAACTGTGATGAGCGCGATGGCGCCCGCCGCTGCGTGAATCCAGGTTTTCATAGTCATCTCCATAGCAAGCTATATATCATTGCATAGCATGCTATTCAACTGTTATCTGGCGGACATGGCATTTCAGAAGGAACGATCCGCCGGATTCCTGGCCAACCACATGGCACGGCTGTTCGCCAACGGGCTGCAGCAGCGCATCCGGCCGCTCGGTCTGGCGCCGGCTCAGTTCATGGCGCTGCTGGCTCTGTGGGATGAGGATGGCTTGACGCAACGTGAACTCGTGCAGCGGCTCAGCGTCGAGCAGGCGACGATGGCCAACACGCTGATCCGCATGGAGCGCGACGGGCTGATCGAACGACGCTCACACCCCGAGGACGGGCGCTCGCAATCGATCCATCTCACCGCAAAAGCCGTTGCCCTGCGCGAACCAGCGACACAGGCGGCGCGTTCACAGAACGAAGCAGCTTTGGTCGATCTAAGCGAAGATGAGCGGCTGGTGTTTCTCGACCTGATGCGGCGCGCCATCGCGTCGATGCAGTCGGATTGACCGCAGATCAAGAAGAGCTATTCGGCCCCGCACGAGACCTTGCCGGTGACTTCAACCGGCTTGCCATCCTGGTCCTTGTCCGCTGCGGCGTCATAGATGGCGAGCGTATAGCCCCCGTCATAGACGCCTTCGTCGGTGGTCTTGGTCAGGATCGTCAGTTCGACCGAGTTGATGTGCTGCGCGACCTCATGCTCGTTGTAAATGTTCAGCCGCAATTCCTTGTCGTCCAGCCAGTACTGGGTCAGGTTGGAATCCTCGAACACGGTCTTGCGCAGGCTGTCGCCCTCGGGACGGCCGAGAATTTCGAGATCGCCACGAAAGTTGAAGGTCGGCCCGCCCATGCCCCGGGTGACTCCGGCTTCGACCTCGAATTTTGCTGCCTTGTCATCGGCGGAGCACCAGATGCCACCGCTCGCAAAGGCCGCGCCAGCCGACAGAAGCAACGTCGCCGTGCTGATGATCGCTCGCATTTTCTCCCCCAAAACCAAATGCCTAACCGTATTGGCACCGGGCTTGGCCTCAAGGTCAAGCACCAGCCCGATACCGCTGAACCAATGCACGGCAGCCCGGCGGCCAATTGCGGTTTGAGATGGCGATTGGCTAGAGTGCTGGCCGAGAGGGATTTTCATGCATTCAACCGACCATTCAGGCCTATCGATCGGCGGCATCAGCCGTGACCGCATCGCCAGGCTGCGCGAGAGTGAGGCAGAAGCCTTCCGCAAGGCGCGGCCGAAATCGGCAGCCAAGGCCGGCAACGGCCTGCCCGGCTTCTTCGGCGGCGTGCCGATGCACTGGATGAACGACTGGCCGACGCCGTTCCCGATCCTGGTCGACAGCGCCAAAGGCGCCACCATCACCGACATTGACGGCAACAGGCTCGACGATTTCTGCCTCGGCGACACCGGCTCTATGTTCGGCCACTCGCCGCCGCCGGTGGCGCGCGCCATCCGTCGCCAGGCCGGACGCGGCCTGACCTATATGCTGCCGTCGGAGGATGCGCTGGCCATCGGGCAGCTGTTGCAAGAGCGCTTCGGCCTGCCGTTCTGGCAAATCGCCACCACAGCCACCGACGCCAACCGCTTTGCGCTGCGCGTGGCCCGCGCCGTGACGGGCCGTGAAAAAATACTGGTCTTCAACGGCTGCTATCACGGCTCGGTCGACGAGACGATGGTGCGGCTGGTCGACGGCAAAGCTGTAAACCGGCCGGGACTGGCGGGCGAATTCCGCGACCTGACCAGGACCGCGAAGGTTATCGAATTCAACGATGTCGCCGCACTGGAAGCGGCGCTCAAGGACAAAGACGTGGCCTGTGTCATCACCGAGCCGGTGCTGACCAATTCCTGCATGGTGCTGCCCGATCCGGGTTTCCACCGTGCCTTGCGCGAACTGACGCGCGCGGCCGGAACGCTGCTTCTGATCGACGAGACCCACACAATCTCCACCGGCCCCGGCGGCTACACCAGGAAATATGGGCTGGATCCCGACCTGTTCGTGCTGGGCAAGCCGATCGCCGGCGGCGTGCCGGCGAGTGTGTGGGGCATGAGCGAGGGGCTCGCCAACCGCTACGCCGACTACAACAGAACCAAGCAACCCGGATATTCCGGTATGGGCACGACGCTATCGGCCAATCCTTTGCAATTCGCGGCCATGCGCGCGACGCTGGAAGAAGTGATGACGCAGGAAAATTATGACCGGATGGACCGCCTGGCGCTCCGGCTCGACGCCGGGCTGACCGGGGTCATCGACCGCCACAACCTGCCCTGGCATGTCGCCCGCGTCGGCGCTCGCGTCGAGTTCATCTGCGCGCCCGGTCCGCTGCGCAATGGCGCCGAGGCCGAGACTGCGCATGCGCCGGAGCTTGAAGCGGCTGTTCACGTCGCGCTGGTCAACCAGGGCGTGCTGATCGCACCCTTCCACAACATGATGCTAATCTCGCCGGCCACCACCGGCGCCCAGGTCAACCGGCTGATCACCGCCTTCGCCACGGTTGCGGCAAGGCTGACGGCATGAGACAAGCGACTGAACGGGCAGCTAACGAACGGGCCGCCAAGCCAACCTTGAGTACAGCAATCATGACTTCACCTTCGGGCTCGACGCCCGCCGAGGCGCAAGCCTTTCTCGACGCCCATCCTGAAATCGAGGCTTTTGACATCGTCTTGACCGACGCCAATGGGGTCGGTCGCGGCAAGATTGTGCGTCGGCATGAGCTGAAAAGCATTTATGAGGGCGGCCGCCACATGCCGATCTCGATCCTCGGCCTCGACATCACCGGCGAGGATGTGCACGAGACCGGACTGATCTGGACGACCGGCGACGGCGACCTCAGGGCATGGCCGATCCCCGGCACGCTGGTGCCGCTCTATGGCACCAGCCCGCCCCGCGGCCAGCTGCTGATGGCGATGTACCATCTCGACGGGAAGCCTATGTCGTCGGACCCGCGGCTGGCGCTGGCCAGGCAGGTCGACATATTGGCCGCAAAGGGCCTCTATCCCGCCGGCGCCTTCGAACTCGAATTTTTCCTGCTTGCCAATGAGCGCGATGCCGACGGCAAGGTGAAGCCGGCCGACGCCGTGCTCGACGGCCGCCGCTCGGCCAAGACGGAGGTCTATTCCGTCGACCATCTGCACGGCATGGAGCCGCTGTTTTCCGACATCTATGCCGCGGCCAAGGCGCAAGGCATTCCGGCCGAAACGGTGATTTCCGAATATGCGCCCGGCCAGTACGAACTGACGCTGAACTACCGCAAGGATGTGATGCGAGCGGCCGACGATCTCGTCATGCTGAAGCGGCTGGTGCGGGCGCAGGCGCGTCGCCACGGCGTCACCGCCTGCTTCATGGCCAAGCCGATCGAAAAATACGCCGGCTCCGGCATGCATTTCCATGTCTCGCTGCAGGACAAGGCCGGCCGGAACGTCTTTGCCGAGGCCGGCGGCGAGAGCTGGTCGCTGCCGCTGCTGCAGGGGCTCGGCGGCCTGATCCAGACCATGGCGGAATCGATGCTGGTGTTTGCGCCGCACGCCAATTCCTGGCGGCGCTTCGTCTCGCAATCCTATGCGCCGGTGGCGCCGACCTGGGGCGTCAACAACCGCTCGGTGGCGCTGCGCGTGCCGGCTGGCGATGCGAAGAACCGGCGCATCGAACATCGGCCGTCGGGCGTCGACGCCAATCCCTACCTGATCGCCGCAACCGTGCTGGCCGGCATCATCAAGGGACTGGACGAAGGTCTCGACCCCGGTCCGGAGACCACCGGCAATGGCTATGAAGCCGCCGTCACGCGCACGACCATGCCGGTCGACTGGCGCGCCGCGATCGAGGCGGCGCGGGCATCGAGCTTCCTGAAAGAGGCGCTGGGCGAGGATCTGCATCGCACCTTCGTGGCGATCAAGCAGTCCGAATATCTGCGCGTCGCCCGCACCGTCAGCGAGCTGGACTACCACCTTTACCTCCACGAAGTTTGACGGCCTGTTGAGCAGGCGGCGATCACTTTTTCGCCGCCTGTCTCAAATGAGGTAGCGCTTAAATCCGTGAGAACATATCATGAACAAATGAGCGCACTCATCGTCCGTGAAAAGCTGGCAATCCTGTCAGACGCCGCCAAATACGACGCCTCTTGCGCCTCGTCGGGCTCGGCGAAAAAGGATTCGCTCAAATCCGGCGGCATCGGCTCCACCGAAGGCATGGGCATCTGCCACTCCTATGCGCCGGACGGCCGCTGCATTTCGCTGCTGAAAATCCTGCTCACCAATTTCTGCATCTACGATTGCAGCTATTGCATCAACCGCTCGTCCTCGAATGTGCGGCGCGCCCGCTTCAGCATCGACGAGGTGGTGAAGCTGACCATGGATTTCTACCGACGCAACTACATAGAGGGCCTTTTCCTGTCCTCAGGCGTCATCCGCTCGCCGGACGAGACCATGGCCGAGATGGTCGAGGTGGCGCGGCGGCTGCGGCTCGACGAAAAATTCTCCGGCTATATCCATCTGAAAACCATTCCGGAAAGCTCGGCCGAATTGGTCGAGCAGGCCGGGCTTTATGCCGACCGGCTGTCGATCAATGTCGAACTGCCGACCGATGAAGGCGTCAAAAAACTGGCCCCAGAGAAGAAGCCGGAAACGATCCGTCTCTCGATGGCCAGGCTGCGCAGCAAAATGGAGGAAAGGGCCGAACCGACACTGAGGACCAAGAAGCGCGAACGCTTTGCGCCGGGCGGACAATCGACGCAGATGATCGTTGGCGCCGACAAGACATCCGACGATGGCATATTGCACACCAGCGAGCGCCTCTATGGCAGCTATCATCTGCGGCGGGTCTATTATTCTGCCTTCAGCCCGATTCCGGATTCGTCATCATCGCTGCCGCTGAAAAAGCCGCCACTGATGCGCGAGCACCGGCTCTATCAGGCCGACTGGCTGATGCGCTTCTACGGTTTTTCGCAACCGGAAATCCTGGCCGGCAGCAGCGACGGCATGCTCGACCTCGCCATCGACCCGAAGCTAGCCTGGGCGCTGCGCAACCGGGGCCGGTTTCCGGTCGACATCAACCGCGCCGACCGCGAGGCACTGCTGCGCGTGCCCGGCCTCGGTACCAAGGTGGTGGCGAAGATCCTGGAAACCCGTCGCCACCGACGCATGCGGCTGGAAGATGTCGGACGGATATGCCACTCGGTCGCCAAGCTGCGGCCCTTCATCATTGCAGAAGGCTGGTCGCCGGGCGGACTGACGGACAAATCTGGCCTGCGCGACACCATCGTGCGCTCGTGCGAACAGCTGTCGCTGTTTTGACCATGCAGCCGGCTCAGCTCAACCTTGCCAGATACAGTGTGCAGCTCTCCAGCGAGACCGATTTTGCAGGCTGGCGCGACGCGGCGCGGCGGCTGGCGCTGAACGAAGTCCGGCCCGAGGACATCGCTTGGGGTGTGGAAGCGGGTGCCGAACTAGTCGATTTGCCTTCTGTGCCAGATGGCGCGCAACTCACCGTACCGCGCGAGTTCATCGCCCAAGCCGAAACCGCCTTCTGCCACTCCGACCCCGACCGGTTTGCCTTTCTCTACCGGATGCTGTGGCGTCTGCGCACCGAGCCGAAACTGCTGGCGATCGCATCGGATACCGACACCAGGCGGCTTGAAGCCATGGAAAAGGCGGTGCGGCGCGACAGCCACAAGATGCATGCCTTCGTGCGCTTCCGGAAGATCGGCGAGGGCAGTGAGGAGCGTTATGTCGCCTGGTTCGAGCCGGAGCATTTCATCGTCGAGCGCAACGCGGATTTCTTCGTCAGGCGTTTTACGGGTATGCGCTGGACCATCCTGACGCCCTATGCCTCCGCCGACTGGGACGGCGAAAGGCTGGTCATCGGGCCGGGCGCCGCCAAGGCAGATGCACCGGCGCAAGACGACACCGAGGCGCTGTGGCTGACCTATTTCGAGAACATCTTCAACCCGGCGCGGCTCAAGGTGAAAGCCATGCAGAAGGAGATGCCGAAGAAATATTGGCGGAACCTTCCCGAGGCCTCGCTCATTCCAGATCTGATCGCAGGAGCGGACGAGGCCGCCAGGGATATGATTGCCAGAATGCCGACAACGCCGGCGCCGCACCACGCCAAGGTGCAGGCGAAACATTGGCCAAAGCGCGAGCCTGCCGAGGCGCAGGATGATGACGCCAGCACCATTTCCGAACTGCGCGAAGCCGCGCAAGGCTGCCGCCGCTGCCCGCTCTGGCGCGACGCGACGCAAACCGTGTTCGGCGAGGGGCCTGACAATGCCAAGGTGGTCTTCGTTGGCGAACAGCCGGGCGACCAGGAGGATCTCGCCGGCAAACCGTTTGTCGGCCCGGCAGGCAAAGTCTTCGATGCAATCCTCGATGACGCCGGCGTCGATCGGCAAAAAGTCTACGTCACCAACGCGGTCAAGCACTTCAAGTTCGAGCCGCGCGGCAAGCGCCGCATCCATTCCAAGCCGAATGCCGGCGAGGTTCAGGCTTGCCGCTGGTGGATCGGCAAAGAATTGGACCTGATCAAGCCAGACCTAGCCGTGGCGCTCGGCGCAACGGCGGCGCTGTCGTTGCTGGGCAAGGCTATTCCGGTGACGAAGATGCGCGGGCAGGTGATCGAGCGGGAAGATGGGCTGCGCGTGTTCGTCACCATTCACCCATCCTTTATCCTGCGCATCCACGAGCCTGCGGAGAAGGACGCTGAGCGCGAGCGGTTTTTGCGGGATATGAAAGAGGTGAAGCGGTTGATGGTGGCGTGATTAGGCTGTCTGTCAGCGCCGCCCCTCATTGTCCTGCCGGACATTTCTCCCCGTATAGTGACGGGGAGAAAGACGCTGTCTTCGGCGCTTCGCCAGTCGCCAATGTTGCAGGAAGGGCGCGAAGGCGCGTAGCTTTCCTTCTCCCCGTCACTATACGGGGAGAAGGTGCCGGCAGGCGGATGAGGGGCAGCGCGAACGTTGCGTTAAAGGCACTGCCCGCGCCCTAACGAATGAGGATCGCCCTCAAATCATTCACATTCGTGCCCGTGGGCCCCGGTACAAACAGGTCGCCCACAGCATTGAAAGCCGTCCAGGCATTGTTTCCCGCCAGCATCGCCTTGGCGTCCACACTGGCCGCTCGCATACGCGATACCGTCGAGCCATCAGCGAAGGCGCCGGCATTGTCTTCCGAACCGTCGATGCCGTCCGTGTCGGCGGCCAGGGCATGGATGTTGTCCGCACCGCTGATGCCGATGGCGAAGGCGAGCAGGAATTCGGAATTGCGGCCGCCCTTGCCCTTGGCGCGCAAGGTGACCGTGGTTTCACCGCCCGACAGGATCAGCACAGGCTTCTGGAACGGCCGGTTACGCGTCGCCACTTCGCGTGCAATTGCGGCGTGCACGCCGCCGACCTCGCGCGCCTCGCCCTCGATGGAATCGGAGAGAATGACGGCCTCGATGCCTTGCCGTTTTGCCTCGGCGGAAGCCGCTTCCAGCGATACGCCGGCCGAAGCGATGAGATGCACTTCATTGCCGGCAAAGCGCTCATCCCCAGGACTTGGTGCATCGGCCTCCGCCGAGTTGATGTGCTCCATCACGGCATCCGGCAACTTCATGCCATAGGCCGCTATCGAGGCCAGCGCGTCCTCGCGGCTGCCGGTGTCCGGCACGGTAGGACCGGAGGCAACGAGAGCCGGGTTGTCGCCGGGAATGTCGGAGACCACCAGCGACACCACTTTGGCCGGCCAGGCGGCTGCAGCCAGCCGGCCGCCCTTGATGGTCGAGACATGCTTGCGGATGGTGTTCATGGCCGCGATCGGCGCGCCGGAGGCGAGCAGCGCCTCGTTGACGGCGATCTCGTTGGCCAATGTCAGGCCGGCGGCGGGAGATGGCAGCAGTGCCGAGCCGCCACCGGAGATCAGCGCCACGACCAGATCGTCAGCCGTCAGCCCCTGCACCTTCTCGAGCAGGCGGCGCGAGGCTTCGAGACCGGCTGCGTCCGGCACCGGATGCGCCGCCTCAATGATCTCGATGCGCTCGCATTTGGCGCCGTAGCCGTAGCGGGTGACGACCAGCCCTTCGATCGGGCCGTCCCAGACCTTCTCGAACGCCGCCGCCATCTGCGCCGAACCTTTACCGGCGCCGATGACAATGGTGCGGCCTCTAGGTTTCGCCGGCAGATGATCCCGGATCGTGCGTTCCGGATCGGCGGCAGCAACGGCGGCGTCGAAGATGGAGATGAGGAAGGATTTGGGTTCGAGCACGGTCATTCCGCAGCCAGCGCCAGTCCACGCTTGTCGACGCCGAGATGATCGCACAACGCATCGACGACGACGCCATGGTCCTGGCGCTCCGGCAGGCCGGAGACCGTAATCGCGCCAATAACGCCGGCGCCTTTGACCGTCACCGGAAAACCGCCTCCGGCCAGCACATAGTCGACAATGTCCAGCCCTTCGCCGATCTTGAAAGTGCGGTCGGGACGCTGCTGCTCCAGCACCATGCGGTAGGTGCTCTTGAGGTAGCGCTTCACCACATTGATCTTGCGCCGCGCCCAGTCCGGATTGGAGGCATTCGAGCCCGGCATGGCAGCGTAGAACAGGGGGCGATCCCACAGCCTGATGTCGACAATGATCGGCAAATTGTCAGCAAGCGCCCGCTTGCGGATCGCGACGCCAATCTTGAAGGCCACTGCCTCGTCGAAGGCCGGGAAGACCAGCGTCTCTTCCTGCTTCTGGATCAGAGCGATGTCGTCCGCAGCGGCCATTTTCTTTCTCCGAAATCGTCACACGTCGTGTGTACGACAAGCTCCGCCCGGTCAAGCTCCCGTTGCGGCGGTCGTCCTGCCCCGCCAGCGTCGACCCCCACTCCGTCGAGCTTCGCTCGACACCTCTCCCCCGATCGACGGGGTAGAGGAAGGGCGCCAAGCTGTCCGAACCGACGCCCGTCCTGTGAAGCAGAGGCCCCTTCCTCTCCCTCCGGAGGGGGGAGAGGTGGCGCCGCGCAGCGGCGACGGAGTGGGGGAACCACTTGGCAACCAGGCGCAATCATCATCTTGTCCAGCGCAAAGATCGACCCCACTCCGTCGAGCTGCGGTCCTCTCCCCTGGGGGCGGGTCTTACCCCGCGATCATGTCACTCTTCGCGGGCCTTCCCGCAACATAGACCTCGCGCACCGCGCGGTCGTCGCCCAGCGTCTGCAGCAGGAACAGTTCCTCGGCCAGTGTCTCCACCGTCTCCATCCGCAGCCGCATCGCCGGCGTGGCGCGGGCGTCGAGCACGGTGATGTCGGCATCGGTACCTTCATCCAGCGTGCCGACTTTCTCCGCCACCGACAACGCTTCGGCATTGCCGCGCGTGATCTGCCAGAAGGACTGGAGCGGGTTCAGCTTCTCGCCATTCAGCGCGATCACCTTGTAGCCTTCGTCCATGGTGCGCAGCATCGAGTAATTGGTGCCGCCGCCGACATCGGTGGCGGCCGCTATGCGCAGCGGCTTGTCGCGGCGGCGAAAGCGTTGGTAGTCGAACAGGCCGGAGCCGAGGAACAGGTTCGAGGTAGGGCAGAATACCGCCACCGAGCCCGAGTCCGACAGCGCATCGGCCTCACGTTCGCTGAGATGGATGCAGTGGCCGAACAGGCTCTTTGGCCCCAGCAGCCCGTACATCTCGTAGACATCGGTATAGTCACGCGCCTGCGGATAGAGCTTTTGCGTGAAGGCGATCTCGGCGTGGTTTTCCGACAGATGCGTCTGCATGTGCAGATCGGGATGCTCGCGACAGAGCGCGCCGGACATCTCCAGCTGCTCGGGCGACGAGGTGATGGCGAAGCGCGGCGTGATCGCATAAAGCTGGCGCCCCTTGCCATGCCATTCCGCAATCAGCGCCTTGGTATCGTCATAGCCGGATTGCGGCGTGTCGAGCACGCCTGCCGGCGCATTGCGGTCCATCATCACCTTGCCGGCAATGTTGAGCATGCCGCGCGCATGCGATTCGGCGAAGAAGGCCTCGGCCGAGGCCTTGTGCACGGAACAGTAGGCGGCGACCGTCGTGGTGCCGTGGCGTACCATTTCGTCCAGGAACAGCCGCGCGATGCGGCGGCCGTGCTGGGCGTTGGAAAATTTGGTCTCTTCGGGAAAAGTGTAGGTGTTTAGCCAGTCGAGCAGTTCGGCGCCGTAGGAGGCGATCACCTGCATCTGCGGAAAATGCACATGCGCGTCGATGAAGCCCGGCAACAGCAGATGCGGCCGATGGTCGATCTTTTTTACGCCCTCGCCGGCCTGTTTCTCGACCTGCGCATAGGGGCCGGCCGCTATGATCCGGCCGTCGCGGATCAAAAGGCCGCCATCCTCCTCGTAGCGCCAGGCGGCATGGTCATCGATCGCTTCGGGCCAGCGCAAAAAGCTCAGCGTGCGGCCGCGCAGAAGTGTGGAGGTCATGCTTATTTCCCTGCGCCTTCGAACCAGGCGACCAGCAGCGCCCGCTCCTTGTCGCTGATCTGGGTGATGTTGGCCGGCGGCATGGCGTGGCTGCGCCCGGCCTGCAGATAAATCTCGCGGGCATGCTCGGCAATGCCGGCATCGGTGTCGAGCATCACGCCCTTGGGTGCGTGGTAGATGCCTTCATAGACCGGCTCTGCGGCATGGCACATAGAGCAGCGGCCAAGCACGGTGTCGCGCACCGCGGGGAAATGCGAAGAGGCGATATAGACCTCCGCCGCGGCGGATGCCTTGGGCTCGCCGGTCAGCACTTTCGGCGCCGTCGACAGCCAGATGATGATGACGAAAAGCACGGCGGCCGCCATCCAGGTCCAGTGCGGGTTGCCGGCACGCTTGTGCACGGTGTTGAAATAGTGCCGGATCAGCATGCCGATGATGAACACCAGCGAGGCGATGACCCAGTTGAACTCAGTCGCGAACGCCAGCGGATAGTGGTTCGACAGCATCAGGAACAGCACGGGCAGCGTCAGGTAGTTGTTGTGCAGCGAGCGCTGCTTGGCGATCTTGCCGTATTTCGGATCGGGCTTGCGCCCGGCGATCAGGTCGGCGACGACGATCTTCTGGTTTGGAATAATCACCATGAACACATTGGCCGACATGATCGTGGCGGTGATGGCGCCCAGATGCAGGAAGGCGGCGCGGCCGGTGAACAGATGCGTCAGCCCCCAGGCGATGAACACCAGCACGCCGTAGAGCACCAGCATCAGCCCGGTGTCGCTTTTGCCCAGCGGCGAGCGGCAGAGCAGATCGTAGACTACCCAGCCGACGCCGATGGTGGCCATCGACAACAGGATACCGACCGGCACCGACATCGGCAGCACATTGGGATCGATCAGGAACAGGTCGGCGCCGGCATAGTAGACTACGCACAGCATGGCGAAGCCGGACAGCCAGGTGGCGTAGGATTCCCATTTGAACCAGGTCAAGTGTTCCGGCATTTCGGCCGGCGCCACCAGGTATTTCTGAATGTGGTAGAAGCCGCCGCCATGCACCTGCCATTCCTCGCCGAAGGCGCCGACCGGCATGCCGGGGCGCTGGCGCAGGCCAAGATCGAGCGCGACGAAATAGAACGACGAGCCGATCCACGCGATGCCGGTGATGACGTGCAGCCAGCGCACGGCAAAGCTCAGCCAGTCCCAGAAAATCGCGAAATCCATCATGTGAAATCGTCCCTGCCGTTCGGTTGACTTTACGGTGTGGTACGCAAACGAAAAGAGGCGAGGTGTACGATGACTTTCAAAAAAAAATGGAAAATACTAGGCTGACCACACACGCAGCCACATAAGAGCCACGAACCAGCATGGCCTATCTCGACAACATCGCCGTCTTCGTTCGCGTCGTCGAGCTCGGCAATCTGTCGGCTGCAGGCCGCGACATGCGCATTTCGCCGGCGGTTGCGTCCAACCGCATCAAGGAACTGGAAAAACACCTTGGCGTGCGGCTGTTCAACCGCACGACACGGCAGTTGATGCCGACAGAGCACGGCACGGTGTTTTACTCCGGCGCCAAGCAGGTACTGGAGGCGATCACGGAAGCCGAGGCAGCCGTCTCGGCGCTCTCCGGCCAGCCGCGTGGAACCATCCGGGTCACTGCGCCGCTCGGCCTCGGCCGGCGGCTGGTGGCCTCGGGCATTCCGGATTTCCACGACAAATACCCCGATATCGAGGTGCGGCTGAGGCTCTCCGACCACAATATCGACATCATGAAAGAAGGCATCGACGTCGCCTTCAAGCTCGGCATCATCGAGGATTCCAGCCTGCGCATGCGCGGCATCATGGAATGCGAGCGGGTGCTGGTCGCGGCGCCGAAATATCTGGAAGCGCGCGGCGAACCGCTGGAGCCGCAGGAACTGATCGGCAAGAAGCATGATTGCCTGATGCTGCGCTATTCCGGCGCGCGCGAATATGTCTGGACGCTGCAGACGCCGTCCGGCCCGCAGAAATTCGAAGTGCACGGCCCCTACGACACCGACGATGGCGACGTGCTGACCGGCTGGGCGCTGTCGGGACGCGGCATCATCAATAAGCCGCGCTTCGAGGTCGAACCCTTCATCCGTGACCAGCGGCTGAAGGTGATCCTGGCCAGCACGCCGCCGACCCCGGTGCAGTTCGCTGCCGTCTATCCGCACAAGAAGCTGCAGGATCCCAAGGTGCGGTTGCTGCTGGACTTCATGGCCGAGCGCTGCCAGCGGCTGATTAAGGATTTGCTCGCAGGCAAATAGGCTGGACGGCACGTGATGGGCCGTTGGCCCAGTCGCAAGGGTTGCCTTACACGCAGGCGACTTTAGGTTTGCATACTCCGCCTCGATGGCCCCGCGCCGACTGACGAGCAAACCACAATGCATCTCGCCGTTTCGCTCAACATTGCTTCCAGGCAGCCGATCGCGTTCAGCGATCTCGCCGATTTTGCCAAGCAAGCGGAAGCGGCCGGGCTGGACATGATCGTCCTCGAGGACTCCATGCCGGACAGCGGCGGGTCGAGCCCTTTCGAAGCGACGACCTTGCTGGCGGCGCTGGCGACGGTCACGAGCCGGCTCGGCCTCGTTGCTGCCGCCTCGACGGTCACCCACCAGCCTTACAATCTGGCGCGCCGTTTTGCCTCGCTCGACATCATCAGCCATGGCCGCGCCGGCTGGCACGCGACCATGGCGCAGGCGCCACGCGAGGCCGCCAATTTCAGCCGTCCCGAGGGGTTTTCCGCTGCCGAGTTCCGTCGCCGCACCGAAGAATATATCGGCGTCGTCCAGGGCCTGTGGCAGGGCTGGGACGCGGACGCGCTGCTGTTCGACAAGGTCGGCGGCCACTTCCACGATCCCAGCAAGATGCATCTGCTCGACCACAAGGGCGAGTTCTTCTCGGTGCGCGGACCGCTGAACGTCGCGCGCTCGCCGCAGGATACGCCAGTGCTGGTGCTGTCGGATGTGTCGGAGGGCGATCTTGATCTTGCCTCCCGCACTGCCGATGTCGTCATGCTTGCCGAGGCTCAGGACGGCAAGGCGCACTACGACGACCTCAAGCGCCGCGTCGCCGCATGCGGGCGCGATCCTGATGCGGTGAAGGCGCTTGTGAACGTCAGCGCCAATGGACCAGATATCAGTCCCGGTAGGTTGGAAGAGCTGTTCCGCTCGAAGAGCTGCGACGGGTTTAACATCGCGACGCCGCCTTCCGCGTTCGACGGTTTCGTCGGCCGCGTGCTGCCCGAATTGCAGCGGCGCGGCCTTGTCCGGCGGGATTATCCCGGAACGACATTGCGCTCGTATCTCGGACTTGCTGGAGCAGCGCAATGAGCCGCCAGATGAAACTCGGCGCCTTCCTGTGGGCGACGGGCCACCACATCGCCGCGTGGCGCCACCCGAAGGCGCATGTGACGGCCGGCATCGACATCGACCATTACATCCAGCTGGCGCGCACGGCGGAAGCGGCGAAGCTCGACATGATCTTTTGCGAGGATGCCGCGGGCTTACGCGAAGCCAATGTCGGCATTGCCAGCCAGACCTCGCGCTCGATCGGCTTCGAGCCGATCAGCCTGCTGTCGGCGCTTGCCGTCCAGACCAGCCACATCGGTCTCGTCTCCACGGCCTCGACCAGCTACAACGAGCCCTATGGCCTGGCGCGTACCTTCCTGTCGCTCGATCACTTGAGCGGCGGCCGCGCCGGTTGGAACCTGGTCACGTCGGCGAGCCCCATCGAAGCCGCCAATTTCGGCGCGACCGGCCTCAAACCCCACGCCGACCGCTATGAGCGCGCGCGTGAATTCGCCGAGGTGGTGTCAGGACTTTGGCAAGGCGGCAGCTTTCAAGGCCATAACGGCCAGAGTTTCTCGGTACGCGACCCGCTCGACCTGCCGCACTCGCCGCAGGGCGCACCCGTGATGGTACAGGCGGGTGCCTCGGATGTCGGCCGCGATCTCGCCGCCCGTACCGCCGATGTGGTGTTCACCGCCGCGCAGACCTTTGAGGAAGCCAAGGCTTTTTATGACGATCTCAAGGGACGCATGGCGGCCTATGGGCGCGAGCCCGACGACATCAAGATCATGCCCGGTGTGTCGCCCGTGGTGGCGGAAACCGAGGTCGAGGCGCGGGAGAAGCACGAGGAGTTGCAAGCGCTCATCCCCGACGATGTCGGTCTTGCCTTGCTGTCCAGCTATCTCAGCATCTCCGATCTTTGGCGCTATCCGATCGATGGACCGATGCCCGAACTGCCGGAGACCGAGGGCATGAAAAGCCGCCAGGCGCTGGTTGTCGAGCAATCGCGCCGCGACGGCCTTTCCATCCGCCAGCTTGCCCGTCATTTCGCCGGAGCCCGCGGCCATTGGCGCATCGTCGGGACGGCGGAACAGGTCGCGGATGAATTGCAAGCGCGGTTCGAAGGCGGCGGCGCCGACGGCTTCAATGTCATGCCGTCATACTTCCCTGGCGAACTCGATGCCTTTTGCGACCTCGTGGTGCCGGAACTGCAGCGGCGCGGCCTGTTCCGCCGAGAGTACGAGGGCAGCACGCTACGCGAGCATCTGGGGTTGAAGCGGCCGGCGTAGCTATGGCGAAAAGTTAGCCGGCTATTTCTTTGTCTCGTTGGACCGGATGGTCGATATTTGACGTCGCGCTGTGAACGGCCAGCGCCGTCACGATCTCCGCTGCAGCAAGCGCTGCGATCACCGGAGGGCGCTTGTCCTTGACCTCGTCGCCGCCGATTGGCGAAACGAGGCGGGCGAATTCGGCTTCCGAGCCATCCGCCGATTTCAGGAACCAGTTCCTGAACGTCACCTTCTTGGTCTTCGAGCCGATCATGCCGACATAGGCTGCGTCTTCGCGCTTCAGCGCTTCGGCAACGATGAGGAAATCCAGCGCGTGGTCGTGGGTGAGGATGGCGAAGGCGGTGCCGGCAGGCGCTTTGCGTATCTCGGCCTCTGGCATCGGCGTCAGCCGCGTCTCGACGGTTTCCGGCATGCCTTCCAGCGCCTCAGTGCGTGTCTCGATGACGACGCCGTGCACGGGAAGAAGCGCAATGGTCGAGACCAGCGCCTGGCCGACATGGCCGCCGCCGAAGATATAGACATGCGGCAGATGGGCTTCTTCGGCCTCCGCTGCTGCGATCAATTCGGCTGCGAGCGCGGCATCGACGAGCCGGATCGACACTTCGACGCGTCCGCCGCAGCACTGGCCGATCTCCGGCCCTAGCGGCACGTCGAGCGTGGCGCAGACTTCATCGACCTCGATACGGGTTCCCCTCCCCCTCGAGGGGAGGGTGGCGGCGAAGCCGCCGGGGGGGATCGTTGCGGCAGTGCGCGGCGCCCTTGCGGTGCCTCCTGAGAGGACCCCCTCTGGCCGCTCTGCGGCCATCTCCCCCTCAAGGGGGGAGAAAAGCATCTGCCTGGCCTTGTCGATCGCCATATATTCGAGCTGGCCGCCGCCGATCGTGCCAAAGATCGCCGACGCCGAGACGAGCATAAAGGCGCCCTTCTCGCGCGGCGTCGAGCCCTTGGTGCCGGCCACTTCGACCAAAGCAAGCCGGCCGGCGCTGCCGAGAAAAGCTCTAAGGCTTTGCACTTTCGAGTTCATCGTCTGCATTCCCACCTGGGAAATATAGCGTTTCTGGACCGAATTTGCACGTTTGGG
Source organism: Mesorhizobium sp. CNPSo 4688 (assembly GCF_057784295.1). Taxonomy (NCBI): domain Bacteria; kingdom Pseudomonadati; phylum Pseudomonadota; class Alphaproteobacteria; order Hyphomicrobiales; family Phyllobacteriaceae; genus Mesorhizobium; species Mesorhizobium sp. CNPSo 4688. Next base: position 20,463 of record NZ_JBWLUY010000003.1, on the reverse strand, counting down.
CTCAATCAGGCCGGTTTTGCGGCTCTCAGCCGTTCGATCGCCATCAGCACGCGTTCCGGTGTCGCCGGGGCGTCGAGACGCGGACAAATCTTGTGGTCGGCAACGCTGGCTACCGCGTCGGACAGCGCATGCAGCACCGACATGCCGAGCGGGAAGGGCGGTTCGCCGACCGCCTTGGAGCGGTGCACCGTCGGCTCGTTGGCTTCCGGCCAGTCGGCTAGCGTCACGTTGAAGATCTTCGGCCGGTCGGACGCCAGCGGGATCTTGTAGGTCGACGGCGCGTGCGTGCGCAGCCGGCCCTTGTCATCCCACCACAGTTCCTCCGTCGTCAGCCAGCCCATGCCCTGAATGAAGCCGCCCTCGATCTGGCCGATGTCGATGGCACGGTTCAGCGAGCGGCCGGTGTCGTGCAATATGTCGGTGCGCTCGACGACATATTCGCCGGTCAGCGTGTCGACCGAGACCTCCGAGCACGAGGCGCCATAGGCGAAATAATAGAAGGGACGGCCCTCGCCCTTGTCGCGGTTCCAGTGGATTTTCGGCGTCTTGTAAAAGCCCGTCGCCGACAGCTGGATGCGGGCCATATAGGCCTGCTTGACGAGGTCGGCGAAGGCAATCTCCTGATTGCCGATGCGCACGCGGTTGGGCAGGAACAGCACCTGGTCGCGCGGCACCTGGTATTTTTCGGCGGCGAAATCGGTCAGCCTATCCTTGATCTGGCGGGCGCCGTTCTGTGCCGCCATGCCGTTGAGATCGGTGCCGGACGACGCTGCGGTGGCCGAAGTGTTCGGCACCTTGCCGGTGGTGGTCGCGGTGATTTTCACCTGGTCGAGATCGATCTGGAACTCTTCCGCCACCACCTGCGCCACCTTGACATAGAGGCCTTGCCCCATCTCGGTGCCGCCATGGTTCAGATGCACCGAACCGTCGGTATAGACATGCACCAGCGCGCCGGCCTGGTTGTAATGCGTCGCGGTAAACGAGATGCCGAATTTCACCGGCGTCAACGCCAGCCCGCGCTTGATGAAGCGGCTGTTGGCGTTGAAGGCCTGGATGATCCTGCGGCGGCTCGCATACTCCGCGCTCGTCTCCAGTTCGGCGACGATGCGATGGATGATGTTGTCCTCGACCGTCTGGTGATAGGGCGTGATGTTGCGGCCCCCCTCTTTATCAACACTGGTGCCGTAGAAATTCTGCTTGCGGATTTCGAGCGGGTCCTTGCCGACGGCAAAGGCGACCTCGTCGATGACGCGTTCGGCGCCGACCATGCCTTGGGGGCCGCCGAAGCCGCGAAAGGCGGTGTTCGACACGGTGTTGGTGTAGAGCGGCGCCGACTGCGCGTGCACCGCCGGCCAGAAATAAGTGTTGTCGCAGTGAAACAGCGCACGGTCGGTGACGGGGCCTGACAGGTCCGACGAGAAACCGCAGCGCGCTGCAAACATGAAGTCGACGCCCAAAATGTTGCCGTCGTCGTCGAAGCCGACCTCGTAATCGACGAGGAAGTCATGACGCTTGCCGGTGGCGATCATGTCGTCGTCGCGGTCGGGCCGGATCTTTACCGCGCGATGGTGTTTCTTGGCAGCAATCGCCGCGAGGGCGGCAAACTGGTTGCCTTGCGTCTCCTTGCCGCCGAAGCCGCCGCCCATGCGGCGGATTTCCACCGTGATGGCGTTGCTCGGCACGCCCAGCGCATGGCTGACCATGTGCTGCACTTCGCTCGGATGCTGGGTCGAGGAATAGATGGTGACGTCCTGGTCTTCGCCCGGAATGGCCACCGCGATATGGCCTTCGAGGTAAAAATGCTCCTGGCCGCCAATGCGCATCTTGCCCTTCAGCCGGCGCGGCGCCGCCTTGATCGCGGCAGCGGCATCGCCGCGCTTCAAGGTGAGCGGCGGCGTGACCAGTTTGTCCTTGCGCGGGTCGAGGTCACCGATGTCGGTGACGAAAGGCAATTGGCTGTATTCGACCTTGGCCAGCCGGGTCGCGCGGCGCGCCTCCTCGCGCGTCCGGGCAATGACACAAAAGATCGGCTGGCCGTAGAACTGCACCTTGTCGTCGGCCAGCACCGGCTCGTCATGACGGCCGGTCGGCGAGATGTCGTTTTCGCCGGGCACGTCTTTTGCCGTCAGCACATCGACAACCCCCGGCGCCGAGCGCACCGCCGACAGATCCATTTTGGTGATCGTCGCATGCGTTGCCGTCGACAGGCCGAGGCAGCCATGCAGCATGCCTGCCGGCTCCGGCATGTCGTCGATATAGACGGCGCTGCCGCTGACATGCTTGTGCGCGGAATCATGACGCTGGTCGGTGGCGACGCCGCCGGAAATCTTCTGTGCCTTGAGGTTGGGAGAAGCGTGCTTGTTCATCAGGCCGCCTCGTTGCGTGACACCTGGAACGGCGCCTTGCTGCCGGTGGTCTCGGCAAAGAAGCGCAGCAAAAGGTTCTTCGCCGCCAGCGCCCGGTACTCGGCCGATGCCCGCATATCGGTCAGCGGGGTGAAATCGCCGGCATATTCAGCCATCGCCGTTTCCACCGTTGCCTCCGTCCACGGTTTGCCGAGCAGCGCCTTTTCGACGCCGAAGGCGCGCTTCGGCGTCGCCGCCATGCCGCCATAGGCGATGCAGATGTCGGCCACCGTGCCGTCCTTGGCGAGGTCGAGGAAAAAGGCGCCGAGGGCTGCGGTGATGTCCTCGTCGCGGCGCTTGGTGATCTTGTAGACGGCAAACTTTGTGCCCTTGGCCGGCACAGGAACATGCACAGCCTCGACGAATTCGCCCGGCTGCCGGTCCTGCTTGCCATAGGCGATGAAGAAATCCTCAAGCGCGATGGTGCGCCGTTTCTTGCCCCGGCGCAGCGTCAGTTGCGCGCCGAGCGCGATCAAAGGCGGCGGCGTGTCGCCGATCGGCGAGCCATTGGCGATGTTGCCGCCGATCGTGCCCATGTTGCGCACCTGCTCGCCGCCGATGCGGTCGAACAATGGCCCCAACGCCGGGATGCGCTTCGCCAGTGTCGCGAAGGCGTCGGTGTAGGTGACGCCGGCGCCGATGGTGATGACGTCATTGTCTTCGGAGATTGCGCACAGACCGTCGAGATTGCCGATAAAGATTACCGGCGAGATGTCGCGCATGTGCTTGGTGACCCACAGGCCGACATCGGTCGAGCCTGCGACAACCGTGGCGCCGGGCTCCTTGTCCAGCACGGCGGCAAAATCGTCGACGTTGGCCGGCACGATCAGCCGCTGCTTGCCGGCGCCGATCTCTACGCGGGCGCCATCACGCATCGCTTCGAGCCTTGCCGTGATCGCCTTGCGCTCCGCTGCCAGCGGATCCTTTGCCGCCTTGGCGTAGGTGGAGATGGCGCGGGCGGCGCGCATGATCGCCTCGTAGCCGGTGCAGCGGCAGAGATTGCCTTGCAGCGCCTTTTCGATCGCCGCGTTCGACGGGTCCGGCGACTTCATCCACAGGCCGTAAAGCGACATGACGAAGCCCGGCGTGCAGAAGCCGCATTGCGAACCGTGGAAATCGACCATCGCCTGCTGCACCGGGTGCAACTGGCCGGGCGCACCGCGCAAATGCTCGACCGTCACGACATGGGTGCCGTCGAGCGAACCGAGGAAGCGGATGCACGCATTGACGCTTTCGTAGACCAGCTTGCCGGCCGAGAGTTTGCCGACCAGCACTGTGCAGGCGCCGCAATCGCCCTCGGCGCAGCCTTCCTTGGTGCCGCGCAGCGAGCGCTCAAGCCGCAGCCAGTCGAGCAAGGTCGTCTCTGGCGCCATTGATGGCAGCGCGACATCCCTGCCATTGAGGATGAAACGGATCTCGTTGCGTATGGTGACCTTGGCCATGCGTCAGCTCCCCCTGTAGGTCGAGTAGCCATAGGGAGAGATAAGCAATGGCACATGATAATGCACTGTTGCAGCCATGCCGAAGCGGATCGGCACGCTGTCGAGGAAGGCCGGTTCCGGCAGTTTTGTTCCCTGGCCGCGCAGATAGTCGCCGGCCGCGAAGATCAGTTCGTACTCGCCGGTGCGAAACTCCGCGCCTGCCAGCAGCGGCGCATCGCAGCGTCCGTCGGCATTTGTGACAACGGTCTTCAGATGTGTCCGAGCCTTACCCTCGAGGTGATAAAGCGCAATCGACAGGCCCGCCGCCGGCTTGCCGGTCGCGGTGTCGAGCACATGCGTCGTCAGACGTCCGCCATCGGCTTTCGACGTTTCTGCCACTGGCGCCTCCCATTTCCAAAATGAACTGGCCCGGTACAATCGAGCAAAGCAATGAATTGTGCGCCAATTAAAGGCGATGCATAAGTCCCGGTCGAGCGGAGCGGCACAAAAACACTTTCAAAAATTTCGAGGGAATGCGTAGGCACCCCTTTCGACTATCCTGATCACAACTTCCGGCGGTGTCCGGCAGGGAGGGGCAATGCGTTACTCTAGAGACATGCGCGGCTATGGAGCCAATCCGCCGGATCCGAAATGGCCTGATGGCGCACATGTGGCGGTGCAGTTCGTCGTCAATTACGAGGAAGGCGGCGAGAACTGCGTTCTGCACGGCGACAAGGCCTCGGAAGCCTTCCTGTCGGAGATCGTTGGCGCCGCCCCCTGGGTCGGCCAACGCCACTGGAACATGGAATCGATCTACGAATATGGCGCGCGCGCCGGCTTCTGGCGGCTGCTGCGCCTGTTCAGCGAGGCGCAAGTGCCGGTGACCTGCTACGGCGTCGCCTCCGCCTTGGCGCGCTCGCCCGATCAGGTGGCGGCGATGCAGGAGGCCGGCTGGGAAATGGCCTCGCACGGGCTGAAATGGATCGACTACCGCGACCATAGCGCCGAGGATGAGCGCCGCGACCTCGAAGCGGCGATCAAGCTGCACTACGAGGTGACCGGGCAGCGGCCGACCGGCTGGTACACCGGCCGCACCTCGGTCAACACGGTGCGGCTGGTCGCCGAAGAGGGCGGCTTCGATTATGTGTCGGACACCTATGACGACGAACTGCCCTACTGGTTCGAGCACAGCGGCGGCACGCAGCTTGTCATCCCCTATACGCTCGACGCCAACGACATGCGCTTCGCCACGCCGCAGGGTTTCAATTCGGGCGACCAGTTCTTTGCCTATCTCAAGGACAGCTTCGACACGCTCTATGCCGAGGGCAAGGCCGGCCGGCCGCGAATGATGAATATCGGCCTGCATTGCCGCCTCGTCGGGCGGCCGGGCCGGGTGGCGGCGCTGAAGCGCTTCGTCGATTATGTGAAATCGCACGACAAGGTCTGGCTGGCGCGCCGCATCGATATCGCCAGGCACTGGCAGGAGCATCACCCCTACCAGCCGCCGGCGCTCAAGCCATCGAAGATGGAATTCGAGACCTTCGTCCACACATTCGGCGGCGTCTTCGAACATTCGCCGTGGATCGCCGAACGCGCCTTTGAGCTGGAGCTCGGACCGGCACATGACAGCGCCGGCGGCCTGCACAATGCGCTGTGTCGCGTTTTCCGCGCCGCCAGCGAGACCGAACGGCTCGGCGTGCTCAACGCCCATCCGGATCTTGCCGGCAAACTGGCCAAGGCGAAGCGCCTGACGGCGGAATCGACCAGGGAACAGGCGTCCGCCGGCCTCGACGCGCTGACCGACAAGGAGCGCGAGCTGTTTTCAAAACTCAACGCCGCCTACGTCACAACCTTCGGCTTTCCCTTCATCATTGCGGTGCGGGGCAAGACCAAGGAGGAAATCCTCACCGAGTTCGAGGCGCGCATCGGCAACAGCCGTGGCGTCGAACTCGATACCGCCTGCAAACAGGTCGAGCGCATCGCGCTGCTCCGCCTGAAAGACATGCTCCCGCTCTAATGACTGAGGGTCAGGACCCCATGGATATGATCAAGACTAACCAGAAAACCTACTATGCGCCGCATGGCGGCCATCCTGGCCAAAATGAGCTTCTGACCGGTCGCGCCGTCTTCACCGAGGCCTATGCCGTCATCCCCAGAGGGGTGATGCAGGACATCGTCACCAGCCCGCTGCCGTTCTGGGACAAGACCAGGGCCTGGATCATCGCCAGGCCGCTGTCGGGTTTCGCCGAGACATTTTCGCAGTACATCGCCGAGGTTCTGCCTGGCGGCGGCAGCGATCGGCCGGAGCTGGACGATGGCGCGGAAGGCGTGCTGTTCGTTGTCGAAGGCGAATTGACCGTTTCGCTCGCCGGCAAGAAGCACGTGCTTCAAGCGGGGGGCTTTGCCTTCCTGCCGCCGGCCAGCGGCTGGACGGTGCGCAACGAAGGCCGCGACGCCGTGCGCTTCCACTGGATCAGGAAGGCCTATGAGGCCGTCGACGGCATCGATACGCCGGAGGCCTTGTTCTCAAGCGACCAGCAAGTGGCGCCGTCGCCGATGCCCGGCACCGAGGGCCGCTGGGCGACGACCCGTTTCGTCGATCCGGCCGACATGCGCCACGACATGCATGTCACCATCGTTACGCTCGAGCCCGGCGCCGTCATTCCGTTCGCCGAGACCCATGTCATGGAGCACGGGCTCTATGTGCTCGAAGGCAAGGCCGTCTACCGCCTCAACCAGGACTGGGTCGAGGTCGAGGCCGGCGACTTCATGTGGCTGCGCGCCTTCTGCCCGCAGGCCTGCTACGCCGGCGGCCCCGGCAAATTCCGCTATCTGCTCTACAAGGACGTCAACCGGCACGCCAAGCTTGGCGGAGCGGGCATTGGCGGTCGCGCGCGGTGACCCGCATCACAGCGCGGCCGCTGACCCGCGAAAGCTTTGCCGGCTTCGGCGACGTGATCGACATGGGCGGCGACAACCACTACCCGATCAACGGCGGCAAGGCGGAACGCTACCACGATCTCGCCACGGCTGAGGCGGCGGGCCCGAATGCCCGCGTGCTGGTTTCGATGGTGCGGAGCACGCCTTACGAGCTGCCGCTGAAGCTCACCATGGTCGAGCGCCACCCGTTCGGCAGCCAGGCCTTCATCCCGCTGTCGCCGCGTCCCTTTCTGGTCGTCGTCTGCCATGACGGCAAGGACGGACCCGGCCAACCGCACGCCTTCATCACAGCGCCCGGCCAAGGCATCAACTATCCGCGCAATCTCTGGCACGGCGTGCTGACGCCGCTCGGCGAAGCCCAGGATTTCGTCATTGTCGATCGTGGCGGCGACGGGTCCAACCTCGAAGAATTCCACTTCTCGCACCCCTACGAGATCCATCTCCCCGACGAGACCTGAGTAAAATGACCGACATATCGCTGATCGACCGCCTGCTCGACGTCATCGAGCACGACATCGTGCCGAAGACGGCGGAGGGCGTCGCTCATGGCAACAAGCTCTTCGGCGCCGCGATCCTGCGCAAGGACGACCACTCGCTGGTGCTGGCCGAAACCAACAACGAGATTGAAAACCCGCTCTGGCACGGCGAGGTGCACTGCCTGAAGCGTTTTTATGAAATGCCCAAGGCCGAACGTGTCGATACGAAAGACGCCATCTTCATCGCCACGCACGAGCCGTGCTCGCTCTGCCTGTCGGCGATCACCTGGACCGGCTTCGACAATTTCTACTATCTGTTCAGTCACGAGGATTCGCGCGACTCATTCGCCATTCCGCACGACCTGAAGATCCTAAAAGAGGTCTTCACCCTCGACCCCGGCGGCTACAATGCCGAGAACGCCTACTGGAAGAGTTTTTCCATCCGCAGGCTGGTACGCGCGCTGCCCGAGGCCGAGCGTCAACGGCTTGAGGCGCGGATCGGCAAGATTTCGGGGCGTTACGACGAGCTTTCCGGCGTCTATCAGGACAGCAAGGCTGAGAACGACATTCCGCTGAACTGAGGTCGTGAAGCGCGCTACGGCCAGGTCGCAATTTCCGCTGCTCCAGTCGCGAATGGCGATTGAAAATCGCGGGCTGGCGGGGCGTTATGCCAGCCTATGAAAACCGTCACCGAATTTCCCCGCAAGGTCGTCGAATTCCCCGATATGGGCATCGTCATGCCGGATGGTTGCCGGCTGTCGGCGCGGGTGTGGATGCCGCAGGATGCGGGCGATGATCCCGTGCCGGCCATCCTCGAGCATCTGCCTTACCGCAAGCGCGACGGCACCATCTTTCGCGATCAGCTGACGCATCCCTATTTCGCCGGCCATGGCTACGCCTCGATCCGCGTCGACATGCGCGGCAATGGCGATTCCGAAGGGCTGATGGATGACGAATATTCCGAGCAGGAATTGCAGGATGCCTGCGACGTCATCGCCTGGGCGGCAGCGCAGCCCTGGTGCAATGGCAATGTCGGCATGATGGGCATCTCCTGGGGTGGCTTCAACTGCCTGCAGGTGGCGGCCAAGCAGCCGCCGGCGTTGAAGGCGGTCATCAGCCTGTGCTCGACCGTCGACCGTTATGCCGACGACATCCACTACAAGGGCGGCTGTCTGCTGACGGAGAATTTCGGCTGGGCCTCGACCATGCTGTCCTATTCGTCGCGGCCGCCGGATCCGCTGATTGCGGGCGACAACCGCTGGCGCGACCTGTGGCTGACGCGGTTGGAGAACCAGTCTTTCCTTCTGCCGCTCTGGCTCAGCCATCAGCACCGCGACGCCTATTGGAAACGCGGCTCGATCTGCGAGGATTTCTCCGCCGTGAAGGCTGCGGTGCTGTCGATCGGCGGCTGGCATGACGGCTACCGCAATACGATCTCGCACCTTGTCACCAACATCCAGGCGCCGGTGAAGGGCATTGTCGGGCCGTGGATCCACAAATACCCGCACTATGCCGGACCAAAACCCGCCATCGGCTTCCTGCAGGAGGCGCTGCGCTGGTGGGACCGCTGGCTGAAGGGCGCCGAAACCGGCGTCGAGGCCGATCCGGACTACCGCGCCTATGTGATGGACAGCGTGCGCCCCGCGCGCTGGCACCCGGAGCGGCCGGGCCGCTGGATCGCGGAGCAGGAGTGGCCGTCGCCGAACATCAAGGTCGAGGCGATCGAACTCATCGCTGCCGGCGCCAAGCCGTCGATCGTTGCGACACCGCAAAGCTGCGGGCTTGCCGGCGGCGAATATTTTCCCTTCACCTTTGGCCCGGAACTTCCGGGAGACCAGCGCCCGGACGATGCGCTGTCGGTCTGCTTTGATCAGCCTGTGCTGGCCGAGGCCATCGACATTGTCGGCGCGCCCGAGCTTGGGGTCCGGCTTTCTTCTGATCGACCGCAAGCAAACATCGCGGTGCGGCTGTGCGACGTGCACCCGGACGGCGCTTCGGAGCTGATCTCCTACGGCGTGCTTAACCTCACCCACCGCAACTCGCACGAATTCCCGCAAGCGCTGGTGCCCGGAGAGATCGTTTCGGCGCGTGTCGTGCTCGACCAGTGCGCCTACCGCGTGCCGGCCGGACACCGCCTGCGTATTGCCGTCTCCAACGCCTACTGGCCGATGATCTGGCCGTCGCCTGAGCCCGTGCGGCTCGACCTTTCGGCGGCGACGCTGAGACTGCCGTTGCGCCCGCTGGCGAAAGGCGACGAGATCTCGTTTCAGTCTCCCGAAGGCGCAACGCCCTGGGCAACCGAGACTGTCCGGGCGGCGAATTCGGAGCGTCATGTCGACCGCAACGAAAAAACCGGCATCGTCACGCTGTCGATAACCGACGATTTCGGCGCGGTGCGCGATCTTGCGCACGGGCTGGCCAATGGTAGCATCGCCCGCGAGACATGGGTCATCCATCCCGACGACCCATTGTCCGCCTCGGGAAAAACCCACTGGACGCAGACCCTGTCGCGAAATGAATGGTCGGTGCGCACCGAGACTTCGGCCGAAATGCGCTGCGACGCGCAAAACTTCATCGTCAGCGCCAGAATCGAAGCCTATGAGGGCGAAACGCTGGTTTTCGAACGCGATTTCGAAAAGACGATCCCGCGCGCCCTGCTCTGAGCGCCAACCCGACTGGTCCAGCTGCGACGTGCGATTTACGCCACGGCATGTCGCATTCGGTCTTGCTTATGGCTTTGCCCTTCGGTCAATATCCCCTTGGTAACAACAAACAAAAAACGACCACAAGGTCGAACCAACAGAGTGAGGAACTCAAATGTCTAACGAACTCGAATATCTGAGCCGGCGCGTTGCGTCCGGCAAGCTGAGCCGTCGTGATTTCCTCGGCCGCGCCGCAGCACTCGGCGTCACCGCACCCTTCGCCAATATGCTGCTTTCGAGTGCGGCGCGCGCGGAGGGTCCGGTCAAGGGCGGCACGATCAAGGCCGGCCTGGTCGGCGGTGAATCCACCAACAGCCTCGATCCGGCGCTGATGATGACGCAGGTGCCGTTCGCCTTCGGCAAGTGCTGGGGCGAAATGATCGTCGAGCTGTCACCCGAGGGCAAGCTCGAGAACCGCATCGCCGAAGAGATCGGCTCGTCGGACGACGCCAAGGTGTGGACGCTGAAGATCCGCGACGGCGTTGAGTTCCACAACGGCAAGACCGTGACCGCCGAGGACGTCGCTGCCACGCTCGAGCGCCATTCGGACGAAAAGTCGAAGTCCGGCGCGCTCGGCTACATGAAGGGCATCGAGACCATCAAGGCCAGCGGCAAGGAAGTGGTGCTGACGCTGAAGGAGGCCAACGCCGACCTCCCCTACCTGCTCAGCGACTATCACCTGATCGTGCAGCCCAATGGCGGCAAGGACAAGCCCGATGCCGGCATCTCGGCCGGTCCGTACGTGGTCAAGACCAACGAGCCCGGCGTGCGCCATGTCGGCGAGCGCTTCGCCAATTACTGGCAGGGCGACAAGATGGGCCATGCCGACCAGATCGAAGTCGTCGTCATCAATGATGCGACGGCGCGCACGGCGGCCCTGCAGGGCGGCCAGGTCAACATGATCAACCGCGTCGAGCCGAAGATCGTCGACCTGATCAAGCGCGTGCCCGGCGTCACCATCCGCAACCATGCCGGCCCCGGCCACTATGTCTTCATCATGCATTGCGACACGGCGCCGTTCGACAACAACGATCTGCGCATGGCGCTGAAACTTGCGATCGACCGCGAGGAGATGCTGAACAAGGTGCTGCGCGGCTACGGCTCGCTCGGCAACGACTTCCCGATCAATTCGTCCTATCCGCTGTTCACCGAGATCGAACAGCGCAAGTACGATCCCGACAAGGCCAAGTTCCACTACAAGAAGTCGGGTCATGACGGCACCGTGCTGCTTCGCACCTCCGACGTCGCCTTCCCAGGCGCGGTCGACGCCTCGCAGCTCTTCCAGCAGAGCGCGGCCAAGGCCGGCATCAAGATCGAGCTCAAGCGCGAGCCCGGCGACGGTTACTGGAACGAGGTCTGGAACAAGCAGCCATTCTGCGCCTCCTACTGGGGCGGCCGCTCTACGCAGGACCAGATGTACTCGACGGCCTATCTGTCGACCGCCGACTGGAACGATACCCGTTTCAAGCGTCCGGATTTCGACAAGATGGTGCTGGCGGCGCGCGCCGAACTCGACGAGGCCAAGCGCAAGCAGATGTACCACGACATGGCTGTCCTGGTGCGCGACGAGGGCGGCCTGATCCTGCCGATGTTCAACCAGTTCATCGATGCCACCGGCGCCAAGGTCGGCGGCTGGGTCGACGATCCGCATCAGGAGCTGATGAACGGCTACGCGCTGGCGAAGTGCTGGCTCGAAGCCTGAGCCCGGCTTTGCGGATATGTCCTCACCCATCTTGAAACTGATTGCCCAGCGCGTTGCGCTGGGCATCGTCCTCCTGCTGGCCGTTTCGGTCCTGATCTTCGCCGGTACGCAAATCCTGCCCGGCGATGTCGCGCAAGCCATCCTCGGACAGTCGGCGACGCCGGAGTCGCTCGCCAATCTGCGCGAGCAGCTCGGCCTCAACCAGCCGGCTTACATCAGGTACTTCCATTGGCTCGGCGGTGCGCTCACCGGCGATCTCGGCACGGCGATGTCTAGCGGCCAGGATATCGCGACCTCGATCAAGGGGCGGCTGTGGAACACGCTGTTCCTCGCCTTCTGGGCGGCGGTCGTGGCCGTGCCGCTGGCCATCATTCTCGGCCTGATCGCGGTGCGTTACCGCAATGGCTGGGTCGACAAGCTGATATCCGGATTGGCGCTCGCCTCGACGTCCTTCCCGGAGTTCTTCATCGGCTACGTGCTGGTCTTCTTCTTTGCCGTCAAATATCAATGGTTTCCGGCAATTTCCACGGTCTATGACGGCATGCCGTTCGGCGAGCGCATGCAGGCGATCGCCCTGCCGGCCGCCGCGCTGACGCTGGTTGTGCTGGCCCACATGATGCGAATGACCCGCGCGGCCATCCTCAACGTCATGCAGTCGGCCTATGTCGAGACGGCGGAACTGAAAGGCCTGTCGGCCTTCAATGTCATCCGCAAGCACGCTTTCCCCAATGCCATCGCACCGATTATCAACGTCGTCATGCTCAACCTCGCCTACCTCATCGTCGGCGTCGTCGTGGTCGAAGTGATTTTCGTCTATCCGGGCATGGGGCAGTATCTGGTCGATCACGTCACCAAGCGTGACGTGCCGGTGGTGCAGGCGGTCGGCCTGATCTTCGCCGCCGTCTACATCACCTTGAACATCATCGCGGACATTGGAGCGATCGTCGCCAATCCGCGCCTCAGACATCCGAAATAAGGGGGCGGGCATGCTCGATATCAGACGCATCCCCATCCCCGCACTGATCGGCATCGTGCTGACGACGATGTTCGTCGTGGCAGCCGTGTTTGCGCCATGGATCGCGCCGCACGGCAATGCCGAGATAGTCAGCGACGTTCCTTGGGAACCGATGTCTTCGGCGCATTGGCTGGGCACTGATAATCTTGGCCGTGATCTGTTGTCGCGCATGATCTATGGCGCCCGCATCACACTGTTCATCGCCGTGCTCGCCACCGCGCTGTCGTTCTCGCTCGGCGCCATTCTCGGCTTTTCGGCGGCGGTGTTCGGCGGTTGGTTCGACACGCTGTTGTCGCGCCTCGTCGATCTCCTGATGTCGATCCCGACGCTGATCATGGCGCTCGTCGTGCTCTCGGTGCTGCCGACCAATCTGGTGACGCTGATCCTGGTGATGGGCGTCCTCGACTCGACCCGCGTCTATCGGCTGTCACGCGCTGTCGCCGTAGACATCAACGTCATGGACTATGTCGAAGCCGCCAAATTGCGCGGCGAAGGCAGCGGCTGGATCATCTTCCGCGAGATCCTGCCTAACGCGCTGTCGCCGCTGGTTTCCGAACTCGGCCTGCGCTTCATCTATGCGGTGCTGTTCCTGTCGACGCTGTCCTTCCTCGGCCTTGGCGTGCAACCGCCGGATGCTGACTGGGGCGGCATGGTCAAGGAAAACAAGGACGGCATCGTCTTCGGCATCGGCGCCGCGCTCATTCCGGCGGCGGCAATCGCCGCACTGGCAATTTCGGTCAACCTTGTCGCCGACTGGATCCTCAATCGCACGACAAGCCTGAAGGGAGGACGCGGGTGATGGCTGACACCAAAGCAAAGCCCGGCCTGCTGCTCGATATCCGCAACCTGCGCATCGAAGCGACAGTGTTCCCGCCCGGCGAGGCGCCGAAGAACATCGTGCTGGTGGACGACGTCTCGCTGACGCTGGAAAAGGGCAAGGTGCTCGGCCTTATCGGCGAGTCCGGCGCCGGCAAGTCGACCATCGGCCTGTCGTCGATGGGCTATGGCCGCGGCGGCGTGCGCATAACCGGCGGCGAGGTGTTCCTCAACGGCCGCGATATCCTCAAGGGCGGCAAGGAAGGCTTCCGCAAGCTGCGCGGCCGCGAGGTCTGCTACGTCGCGCAATCGGCCGCCGCCGCCTTCAACCCGGCGCACAAGCTGATGGACCAGGTGGTGGAAGCCACGCTGCTGCACGGGACGGCGACACGGGCCGAGGCCGAGAAACGCGCCGTGGCGTTGTTCAAGAAGCTCAGCCTGCCGAATCCCGAAACCATCGGCGAACGCTTTCCGCACCAGGTCTCCGGCGGCCAGCTGCAGCGCGTCATGACGGCGATGGCGCTGTGCTCGGAGCCCGACCTGATCGTCTTCGACGAGCCCACCACCGCGCTCGACGTCACGACGCAGATCGACGTGCTGGCGGCAATCAAGGACGCCATTCGCGACACCCATGTCGCGGCGCTCTACATCACCCACGACCTTGCCGTTGTCGCCCAGGTCTCTGACGAGATCATGGTGCTGCGCCACGGCAGGCTGGTCGAATGGGGCGGCACCCGCCAGATCATCAAGGAGCCGCGCCAGGAATATACCAATGCGCTGGTCTCGGTGCATGAGATCGAGCACGCCGAGCAGAAGCCCGGCGCGACGCCGTTCCTGTCGGTCAAGAACGTCACCGCCGCTTATGGCGGCAGCAACGTCAAGGTGCTGAAGAACGTCTCGGTCGACATCTATCCGGGCCAGACGCTGGCCGTCGTCGGTGAATCCGGCTCCGGCAAGTCGACGCTGGCGCGCGCCATCACCGGGCTTTTGCCGCCTGAGGAAGGCACCGTCACCTTCGACGGCAGGCCGCTTGCCAACCGGCTTGCCGACCGGCCGAAGGAGGATCTGCGGCAATTGCAGATGATCTACCAGATGGCCGACGTGGCGATGAACCCGCGCCAGACCGTCGGCACCATCATCGGCCGGCCGCTGGAGTTCTATTTCGGCATACGCGGCCGCGAACGCGACAAGCGCGTCGCCGAACTGCTCGACGAGATTGAGATGGGCAAGGGCTTCCTCGACCGCTATCCGGCCGAACTGTCCGGCGGTCAGAAACAGCGCGTCTGCATCGCTCGCTCGCTTGCCGCCAAGCCGAAGCTGATCATCTGCGACGAGGTGACATCGGCGCTCGACCCACTGGTGGCCAACGGCATCCTCAAGCTGCTGCTCAACCTGCAGCAGCACGAGAAGGTCGCCTACCTGTTCATCACCCACGATCTGGCAACGGTGAAGTCGATCGCCGATTCGATCGCTGTGATGTATCGCGGCGAGGTGGTGCGCTACGGCGCCAAGAGCAAGGTGCTGACGCCGCCCTTCGACGCCTATACCGACCTGCTCCTGTCCTCGGTTCCCGAGATGGAGATCGGCTGGCTGGAAAAGGCGATCAAGGGACGGCGTATGGCGAGCGCGGGCAACTAGGCGGCCGGCTTCCGCCTCTCTCAAGACATCTGGGGCTTGGCCTGGCCGGCCGCCCCGGATGCTGACCTCTCCCGCAAGACCGCATGGAGCCGCCGATGGCGCTCAAGACCAAGCTTCTCCTCATTATCCTCGATGGCGTGCCCTACCGGAACTGGCGCCGGCTGATGGGCAATCTCGAGGGATGGGTGCAATCGGGCGAGGCGCAGGTATGGAAGATGCGCTCGGTGCTGCCGTCGACATCGGCCTGCTGCTATGCCTCGATCCACACCGGGGTCACACCGCAGGAGCATGGCATCCTGTCCAACGAGAACCGTTTCCTGGTCAACAAGCCGGACATCTTCTCCGAGGTCAGCAAGGCCGGCGGCAAGACCGGGGCGGTGACGCATTCCTACTGGTCCGAATTCTTCCGCTCCTACCCGTTCGACCTGGTCGAGGACATGGAATATGACGAGCCGGATGGGCCGATCACACATGGCCGCTTCCACACCATGACCGGCTACAATTTGCGCAACCAGATGACGCCGAGCGATGTCGACCTGTTTGCGACGCTGACCATGCTGACCCGGCGCCATGATATCGATTACGGCATCCTGCACACCTGCACGCTGGATTCGATGGGCCACCGCTTCGGCCATGACTGCCATGAAATGGACCATGCCTGTTATGCTATGGACGGCATGCTCGCGGCCTTCCTGCCCGGCTGGCGGCAAGCCGGCTATGAGGTGATCGTCACCGCCGACCACGGTCAGACCGACCGTGGTCATCATGGCGGCCATGACGACGAAATGCAGGATTTCGCGCTGTATTATTTTGGGCAAGGCAAGGGACCGGATGCGGACACTTTGCTCGATCAGCTGCAGCTGGCGCCAACGGTGCTGAAGCGGCTGGGTGTGCCGGTGCCGGATACGATGAAGGCGAAGCCGTTTCTGGGGTGAGCTGGGCGCGACGCCTTTCCCTTCTCCCACAGGGGGCCTGTTGCGTTATTAGACTTTGGACGCCTGGAGGGACTGCAGGGGCGCAGCGAGGTGCTTTACGGCGCGGGTTTGCGGCCGGATAGGATAGGAGTTGGCGTATTCGGTGGGTTCGGGGCGCAGTGCGACCCAGGATCAGGTGGCCAGCGTCACCCAGCGGCGCATGTTGAAGGCCATGGCCGCGATGAGGACCTGTCCTGCCGCCTTGGCCAGGCCGCGATAGCGGATGGCGCAAAGTCGCATGCGGTTCTTCAAGGTGGCGAAGGTCGTCTCGACGGCAAAGCGTTGCCGGGCGATCAGCTGGTTGAACTGCTTCAGGCGAGCCGGCAGGCGCGGATGATGCTTGTTGGCTCGCCGCATCAGCCGCGGCTTGATCCCGCGCTGCCTCAGCGACAGCTCGCGCGCCTTGGTGTGATAGGCCGCATCCGCCAGCACCGCGCCTTCGTCGCCACAGATCAGATGATCCGCTTCGACCGTGTCGTTGACGTTGGCCGCTGTCGTCCTCACCCGGCGGATCAGACCAGAACCCTGGTCGACACCGACATGGGCCTTGTAGCCGTAGGAGGAGCCAGGCTTGCCCTGCCGGCGTGTAAAGCCGGCATCGGGATCGCCGACCTCGCCCACCTCCTGCGCGGCTCCACTGGGTGGCCGTGCCGCCGCCGTCTCGATCACCGTGGCGTCGAGCATCGTGCCGCGCCGCAGGATCAGCCCGGCTTTGTCCAACTGATGGTCCAGTTCGCCAAACAGCTTCTCCAGAAGCCCAGCCTCGACGAGAAGACTGCGAAAGCGGTTGAGCGTGGTGTGGTCGGGCACCGTCTCCTCGAGCGTCAACCCAACGAAACGGCGAAACGACAGCCGATCGGCGAGCGCCTCCTCCAGTTCGCTGTCCGACAGCCCGTACAAGGATTGCAGCAGAAGCGCCTTGAACATCACCAGCGAATTGTACGCAGGCCGCCCTGGCCCAGCCGGCGAGCGCAGCCGCGCCAGGATCTTCTCGAAGCGATACCACTTCACCAGCGACGACAGCCGGTCCAGCCGACCGCTCCGACCAAGACCCTGTGGCAGCAGAGCCTCCACAAAACTGAACTGACCGCTCGGCTTTGTCGTCATCGCAAAATCCCCGTTTCAAAAACAGGGAATCACATCCACCCAATTTTGCAACAGTCCCACAGGGGGAGAAGGGAAAAAGGCGCACCACTGGCAACACTCCCTCTGTTCGGTTAGCTTCGCCAAAATTCCTTGGCGGAAGGATGAACCTTTTTGGACCGATCGGCGACAGAGCAGACAGGAGCCAGGCGGCTCGACCGGCCATGACGGCAGCGACGGAGACTGATCGCGCGCTTGTCGACCGGGTCGCGAAGGGCGACCGTGCCGCTGTTCGGCTGCTGTTCATGCGTCACCACGCGCGGGTCTACCGCTTCGTGGCGCGCCAGACGGGATCGGAAATGATGGCCGACGATATCGCAAACGAGGTCTTTCTTGAGCTGTGGCGCCAGGCGCCCGGCTTCGAAGGACGCTCGGAAGTCTCGACCTGGCTGCTCGGCATCGCCCGCTTCAAGGCGCTGTCGATGTTGCGCAAGAAAAAAGAAGACTGGATCGACGATGACGATGCGGCGCAGGTTCCCGACAGCGCCGACACGCCGGAAGTCGCGACCATGAAGGAAGACAAGGGCGCCGCCTTGCGCCGTTTCGTCGATGCCTTGCCGGAAGAACACCGCTCGGTGATCGACCTTGCCTATTACCACGGACAGTCGGTGACGGAGATCGGCGAGGTGCTCAACATCCCGGTCGCCACCGTCAAGACCCGTATGTTCTACGCCCGCAAGAAACTCGGCGAAGCCTTGAAGGCGGCCGGTTACGACAGGGGGTGGCCATGAGCAATCCTGAAGATATGAGCGCCGCTGAAAAAATGTCGCGCCGCGACGAAATGGAAACGCTGCTGCCGTTCTACCTGAACGGCTCGCTGGAAGGCTCCGACCTCGAAGCCGTCGAGGAATGGCTGGCGAGCGATCCGGCCGCGATGGCAGCCCTTGGCGAGGCCGAGGCCGAATTCTCAGGCACCACCGCCGCCAACGAAGCGATCCGGCCGCCGGCCGATGCGCTCAGCCGCTTTGCCAAGGCGCTCGACGCCGAGGCCGGGCCGGCACGCGCGCCGGCAGGCCGGTCCTGGCTGGCGCAGGCGCTCGACCGCTTCATGGCGGTGCCGGTCGGTGTCGCCTGGGCGGCGGCCGCTGTCTTGCTGGCGCTCGTCGTGGTGCAGTCCTACGTGCATACCGGCGGCAAGGGCAATGATTTCGAGATTGCCGGCGCCGAGGACGAGCTGGCGAAACTGCCGTTCGCACTGGTCAAGTTCAAGCCGGAGGCCAAGATGTCCGACATCGCCGCCTTCCTCGACCAGAACGGGCTGAAGATCGCCGGCGGGCCCACCGCTTCGGGCGTCTTCCGCATTGCCCTCCCGGCCAAGACCGGAGCAGACTATACCAAGTTGCTCGGCCTTATTGCCGCCCAGCCTTTCGCTGAGACTGTGATCGAGGGAAGGAAACCGGTTGATGGCAGCTAAGGCGGTCATTCGATTTGCAATCCTTGCGGCGGCGATGACAATCGCCGCCGTGCCCGTCTCGGCGCAGACCAACGCTCCCAATGCCGGCCGCACAAAGACCGACTGCACCGACGCGGCCGGTGCGGCGGCTGCCGACTGCCCCAAGGACGATAAGGGTGCGAATGGCGGAGGGGGCGGCGGCCAGGGCGCTGTCGTCCTTCCGGCGCTGATCGTCGACCTGTTTCCCAATCCGCCCGCTTCCGCGGCGCCCGTACCGACGCCACGGCCGTCGGCGCCGCCTGCCGACACCCAGGCTGGACCGCCGGCCGGTGGGCCTATCGTTTCGCCAACCGATCTTGTCGCGACCGCTCCGCGGCGTGCCATCGCCGGCGCGTTCGTGCCCGACGAGGTGCTGGTGACCGTCGATGGTGACGCCGGCGCTGTCCAGCAGATCGCCGCCTCCTTCGGCCTCGAAGTGCGCTCTCAGCGCCAGTCGCGGCTGCTCGGCACCACGCTGGTGCGCTTCGGCATTCCCGACGGCCGCCCGGTCGGCACCGTGCTGGCGCAGCTGGCCGCCGATGGCCGCACCCAGCGGCGCGAGCCGAACCATATCTATTCGCTGCAGCAGGCGGCCGGCATCGTCAACTATGCCTTCGAGCGCATCCAGCTCGACAACAAGCAAGCCAGCGGCGAGAATGTGCGCGTCGCCGTCATCGACACCGGCATCGACGACACCAATCCCGCGCTGGCCGGCGTCATTGCCGACCAGTTCGACGCCATGCCCGAAGTGCCGATCGAAAAGCGCGACCATGGCACCTCGGTCGACGGGCTGATCGCCGGTGTCGGCGCGCTCGAAGGCATGGCGCCCGGGGCCAGGATCTATCATGCGCGCGCCTTCGAGGATGGCAGGTCGACCATGGATGTCATCCTGTCGGCGCTCGACTGGGCGGCGGAGCAGAATGTCAGCATCATCAATATGAGCTTCGTCGGCCCGAAGAACGATTTGCTCGCCACCGCTTGCCGCAATGCGCGCGGGCTCGGCATCATCCTGGTTGCGGCGGCCGGCAACAACGGGCCGAAAGCGCCCTATGGTTACCCGGCCGCCTATCCCGGCGTCATCGCGGTGACCGCCACCGACGCCAAGGACGGGCTGATGCCGCAGGCCAATCGCGGCGCCTACGTCTTCATCTCGGCGCCCGGCGTCGAGATGGTGGCGCCGAGCGGCGCCGGCTCGGACGTGGTCACCGGCACCTCGTTTGCCGCCGCGATCGTCTCCGGCGCCATCGCCAATCTGATCCACGCCGCGCCCGAGCGCTCGGCCGACGACATCGAAAAGGCGCTGGCCGCCACCGCCCGGGATCTCGGTCCGAAGGGCCGCGACAAGGATTTCGGCTATGGGCTGCTGGACATCAAAGCGGCCGAAGCGGCGAAATAGTGCGGTCTCTTCACATGGCCAGTGCGCGCAGAGACATTTGACGTGTCCTGTCGAGGTAGTCGGTCAAATGCGCTGTGAGTTCGCGCGCGTCATCCTCGGCGCCGTGGATGAAGCTCGATTTCCGGCGACGCAGATATGGCAGACCCACCACATAGACCCCGGGAACGTCAGCAACGCCTCGATCGTGCTTCAGGTCGCCCTTGCGATCGAAGATCGGCAAATCCAGCCATGAAAAATCCGGCCGAAAACCGGTGGCCCATAGCACCGTGCGAACGTCTTCGCCGAGTTTGAGTTTCAGTTGCGGCGCCGCGTCGATTGCAGTGGGGGCAAAACGCTCGATGGGACCGACGCCGGACGGTGCATTCGCCTCTGCCCATTCGTCGATCGATGCGAGCAGCCGGTT